>JBBDZU010000006.1:0-65371 GCA_040900055.1 Saccharimonadales bacterium (SeqCode)
CGCTTCCATGGCATGGAAGAGGTCAAGGGTTCGAATCCCTTATGCTCCACCAAAAATAGCCGTCAAGGGACGGCTATTTTTTTCGCGCAGCCCACCCTGGGCCGAGGGACTGCTGTTTGTTATTTTTTGTTTTAAGCAACCGAGGCCCGGTGCGCGAAACTGTTTATATTACACGCTTATGCTTACCCTTTGTCAACCAACTTCAGTAGTTGCTGCTCGTCGACTTGTTTTGTCCCGAATTTCTTGGCTTTGACCAGTTTGCTGGCACCAACGTTTGCGCCTACCACTAAATAGTCGGTCTCTTGGGTAACTGCGCTTTGAAAGTTGCCACCCAAACTGCGGATACGCTCGGCCGCTGCCTCACGGCTCATGGATTCTAAGGTGCCGGTCACTACAAAATTTTGGCCACTTAGTGGGCCTTTAATCTCTTTGCCCTTTTCTGGCTCCACGCTGCAGCTTTTAAATTTATGTAGTAATTTTTGGTTTGACGGCTGTTCAAACCACTCGACAATGGCCTCGGCCACCACTTCGCCAATACCCTCTACTTCACTCAAGCGGTCGATAGTGCAATTACTTAACACGTCAAGTGTTTTAAAGTGATTAGCTAAATCAATCGCGGTTTGGGTGCCCACATGGCGGATGCCTAAGCCATAAATAAATCGCGGCAAAGGTGTATTTTTCTTGGCTGCGATTGCAGCTACCAACTTAGCTGCCGAGATATCGGCAAATCGTTCTAACTTTAGCAAATCCTCTTTGGTAATTTTATAAATATCGGCCGGGTCATTAATCAAACCAGCAGAAATTAAGGCCATGACATTCTTTTCCCCCAAGCCTTCTATATCTAGGGCGGCTTTTGAGGCAAAATGAGCGATGCGCTTCCAATTGCGAGAGGGACAAGAATCATTTGGACAGCGCCATACGGCTTCGGTTTCCTTGGACTTGATTAATTTAGTGCCGCAGTCGGGGCAGGTTTGGGGCATGACGAATTTTTTCTCGGTACCGTCTCGCAACTTTAGTAATGGCTCGACTACCTCAGGGATTACGTCGCCGGCTTTTTGAACAATAACGGTGTCGCCTATCCGTACGTCTTTGCGGTGAACTTCCCCTTCGTTATGCAAAGTGGCCATTTGAACGGTAGAACCAGCCACGACCACTGGCTCCAGCATGGCCACTGGCGTAGCCGCTCCAGTGCGGCCAATACTAACAAAGATATCTTTAAGTTTGGTAGTGGCCTGCTCTGCTGGATATTTTAGGGCCACGGCTGCCCGGGGAGCCTTGCCTACCACTCCCAAGCGTTCGTAAACACTGCGATCGTTAACTTTAATAACCAGTCCGTCGGTGTTAAATGGCAGTTTGCGCCGTTTATCCTCCCAGTGGTTGGCATATTTCATAATCTCGGCAATCGAGCTGGCGACTCTTGCGGTACTGTTAGCCACTACCCCAAGATTTCTAATGACCTCATAAGCAAGCTCGTAAGTTGGAATTTCGCTTTGGTCTTGGCGCAGTACATCATAGGCGTGGAAGTGAAGCGGTCTAGCCGCTACAAGCTTTGGGTCAAGCTGGCGGATGGTGCCAGCCGCCAAATTTCTAGGGTTGGCAAAAGACGGTAAACCCGCCTTATCTCGTTGGTCGTTAAGCGCAGCAAAGTCGGTTTTGTACATAACAACCTCGCCACGAATCTCGGTGCGACCGGACAAAAAATTAGAAAATTCATGATCGGCTCGCAGACGCAGCGGCACCGATTCTATAGTCCTAATATTGGCCGTTACGTCCTCGCCCACAAAGCCATCGCCGCGGGTAACAGCCTGAGTAAATACCCCGTCCTGGTAAATAATGGCGCAGGCTAAACCATCCATTTTAACGTCCATAAAAAAATCTAGTTTTGTGCCGGATGGGAGCAATCTTACGATGCGATTAATCCACGCTTTAACCTCGTCCTCATTAAATACATCGTTTAAGCTGAGCATCCGGCTGCTATGCTGGATTTGTTTAAAACCAGGCAATGGCTCCCCTGCCACTCGTTGTGTGGGAGAATCGGGGGTTATAAGTTCGGGGTGCTGCTCCTCTAGCTGTGATAGTTCGTGCTTTAGGCTGTCGGCGGCGGCCTCGGACATGATTGATCTATTCAAAACATGGTAGTTATAACGATAATCATTAATAAGCTCGCGCAGTTTAGCCGCTCTGGCTTCAATATCTTTCGTATTCTTCATTCGATTAATCTCCGGTAAAGGCTATAAAGGTAGGTATGGGTAAATAAGATAGCCAGTGCACTCAGGGCATAAAAGACCGGCGGCACAGTTAGTGGAACCGTAAGTATTAGCGGCACAATAAGCAAGATCATGCTTGCCCAAACAAATAACGGCAAGAAAAGAAGCTTACGTACAACCTCCCAGCGGCGATAGCGAACAAGTTCCTTGGCTAGCCGCAAAGATTCCCTTGGCTGACGATTAGGCAAAGTCACAATATAAAGCGCAAAGATTGAGCTGCTGACCATATAAATAGACCAGCTTGCCCCCGCGGCGAATAGACCGCCAATGACAGCTAAGACCAAGCCGTCTACCACCAGACTATTGGCAAGCACTGCCCCAAAGGCTGCCGCTCCGAGGCTTAGCGGCAAAAGCTGCAAAAATATAACTAAAATAACTAATAAAAAAGGTATAAGCGGGGCCATGGCAGAATAAAAAGACTGTTTGATAGAAACCGCTTGGCCCGCCAGAAGATGCCTTAACGCCCAAATAACCACTAAGCTTGTCAAAATAATAAAGACGCTTTGAAGAGTTGAGCCGGCGGCCGAGCCGCTATTCCCAGTCAAAACGCCAAACCCAGCCAAAACTTCTGAGAGAGCCGAGGCATGACTAGCGCTGTCACTTAGATTAATCTTTATATCGTTTACTGCAGTGTTTAGCCGGCTGATACCGCCGGCGAGTAGGAAGTTTAAAATCAAATAAACAGCCATAATGCCAAAAAGTGGGCGCCAATGTTGGCGCCATATAGCAAAAGACTGCTTTACCAGCCAAAAGCTGCTAGGTAAACTTGACCGACTCCTAGCCCCGGCTTTAGCCTTGGTTCGCTCTTGCTTACGAGACAGCTTGCGTGATCGGCCGCGGCCTCCCGCGGCCTCCCGCTTGCTTTTTACCATACCTATATTATACCTAGGAGTTTGGAGTTTGGAGTTTGGAGTTTGGAGTTTGGAGTTTGGAGTTTGGAGTTGGTAGGTTCGGACTTGAGGAAACAGAGGGAGCGAATAAAGAGAAGCCGGCAGAATCGAGGACTGTCCGAAGGAATGAGGACCGCTTGTCGTTCCGCAGATTCACCGGCTTTGAGGAGTGAGTGACCATCTTAAGTTCTCGAATGTCCGAGAGTTTTTACGCCACCTTGTCGGCACAAGGTGGCAAAAATTTGCTTCTTCGGGAAAGAAGCTAGAGCTTCATTTGCCGCAAATTGGCAATGCGGGATTCAACTGGCGGATGGGTACTGAAGAGGCCGGTGAGTGTCTTGCCTCGAAGCGGGTTAGCAATGAACATGTGAGCCGTGGCAGTATTTTGATGTGTCTTTAGCTGACTTGCGCGGCCAATCTTTTCTAAAGCCCGAGCCAGACCTTCGGGGTAGCGCGTGGTTAAGGCGCCGGTAGCATCCGCCAAATATTCGCGGCGGCGGCTAATAGCCAGCTGCAGCATCATGGCGGCAATAGGGGCCAAAATAACCGCCACAATTGCCAGGATATAAAATAGCTGGTTGCCTTGCCGGTTGTCGCGTCCAAAAATTGTAATATGCCAGAAGAAATCGGCTATCATCGAGACAATCCCAACCAGGGCGAATGCAATGGTGTTAACTCGCATGTCATAGTTTTTTATATGTCCCAGCTCATGGGCCATAACACCTTCCAGTTCGGTATCATCTAAGGCTTTAAGTAAACCGGTGGTTACACAAACAGCTGATTTATCGGGTTTACGACCGGTGGCAAAGGCGTTAAGCGCCGGATCGTCCATTATATAAACATTGGGCATCGGCAAGCCTTCGGTAATAGACAAATTTTCGACTATCCGCCATAAACGCGGGTCATCTTTTTTTTGAATTTCTTTGGCGCCGTTAATGGCCAGCGCCATTTTAGCGCCGGCAAAGTAGCTAAAGATAGCGTAGGCCAGTGAAAATAGCCCAATAAAAAATAGTAATCCTCGCTGACCGGTAGCTTGGCTGATAACGTAGGCAAAAGCCCAAAGCAGCAGCAAAAAACCGCTCAGCAGGAAGAATGTGCGTCGTTTATTGGCAGAAATCTGGTCGTACATAAGCTTGGCCTTTCAGGAAGCGCTTAAGTTGACTTGGAGTTTTTAGAGAAATCGGCTTTAACCGGCTGGCTAACCGCCGCAGCTTCGGCTTCCTCTACCTCGAAGAACTCGCGCTGTCTAAAGCCCATCAGCGAGGCAAAGATGTTAGTCGGGAACGACTGGATCTTAATGTTTAGGTCGCGGACGGCGCCGTTATAAAAGCGGCGGGCGGCTTGGATTTTATCCTCGGTATCAACCAACTCGGCCTGCAGCTGCAAAAAGTTTTGGTTGGCTTTTAGGTCGGGATAGTTTTCGGCAACGGCAAACAAACTTTTTAAGGCCTGCTGGAATTGATTGTCGGCCTCGGCTACCTCGCCCACGTTTTGGGCGTTCAGGGCTTGGGCGCGGGTTTCGGTAACTCGCTCAAAAACGGCTTTTTCGTGAGAGGCATAACCCTTCACCGTGTTGATTAAATTGGGGATTAAATCGTAACGACGCTTCAACTGAACGGTTATGTCGCTCCAAGCTTCGTCAACTCGAATTTTAACTCTTACTAAGCTGTTATAGATAAATATGACAGTAAGAATAACGACGCCAAAGACAATGGCTATGATGGTAGTAGTGGTCATATTGGTAATTATAACACTAATTTACCCTGGTAACGCTGGTGTGCTACGTAAAACCTGTATCATATAAATAATTAGAGGGATTATGGTCAAGAAACTATTAGCCACTTTTGTTGCAGTAGTTTTAGTCGTCGAGATAGTAGCTTTAGTTAGGCCTGCTCCTAAAATTATGCCCGCGGTTTTACAGCCTCAGCCGGCGGCTGCGGTGGCCGTAGATCTTCCCTGGCCAACTTACGGGCAAGCCGCTTTAGGGGCACAAGGGCATGGTCTACTGCAAACAAATGGTCAGCAAGCTCCGGTTCCGATCGCTAGCGTAACTAAGCTTATTACGGCATTAGCGATATTAGAGAAAAAGCCTCTGGCTATTAACCGGCCCGGGCCATCAATCACACTCGATCAGGCAGACTTAGACTCTTTTAATTACTATTACCTAAATGATGGCTCGGTCTCGGCTGTCAAAGCCGGGGAAACTATAACCCTGCAGCAGGCCTTATCGGCACTGCTTGTACCTTCGTCTAACAACATGGCAGACAGCCTTACACGCTGGGCTTTTGGCTCGCCTCAAGCTTACCTAGACTACGCCAACCAAATGGTCAAAAAACTGAACATGAAGCAAACAACTGTTAAAAGCGCGAGTGGGTTCTCTAACGAGACAACCAGCACCGCTACCGACTTGGTAACTTTGGGACAAGCTGTTTTAGCTAATCCGGTGCTGGCCGATATAGTCTCTAAAAAGAATGTCACTATCCCGGCGGGCGGAATGGTTAATAGCACTAATTGGCTTTTGGGGGTCGACAACATAATTGGCATTAAGACCGGCAACACAGACATGGCCGGCGGCTGCTACCTCTTTGCAGCTAAACGGCCAATCCACGGGCAAGAGATTACTTTAATCGGAGCAGTTTTATCGGCTCCACAACTTACCGTGGCCATGCGTGATAGCCAGGGGCTTATCCGTTCGGCAAGCCAGGCCTTTAGTTTGGTAAAGCCAGTAGCCTCAGGTCAAGTTTTAGGGCAATATCGTACTCCCTGGGGAACTTCGGTCAAGGCTGTAGGCAGTAAAGATGTGTCGCTTTTAGTATGGCAGGGCCGAACGCCTAATGTAACTGTTGATATAGATACAGTTCGTCCCCCAGCAAAAGCTGGGCGGGCGGTTGGAACGGCGACCGCTGCTGCCGGCAGTCAGAGCTCAACCGTTCCTGTTATTTTAAAAGATGATTTGCCAGGGCCGGCCATAAGCTGGCGGCTCTGGCACTAAATATTTGGTGCCGCAGAGAGGACCTGCCTGCCGGCAGGCAGGCTCGAACCCCGCACCAAAATCTTGATGCTCCGCAATCCGATTACCGACTACTTAAGCTCAGGATTTGGTGCGGGGCAAGACTCCACTGTTATTAATCATGGTGGGGATGAAAGGATTTGAACCTTCACGCCTCACGGCACACGCTTCTGAAGCGTGCGTGTCTACCAATTCCACCACATCCCCAGAGAAGATGTATACCAACCTGCCCCGAAGTGAGCTTGCTCTACTTTGGGGTTTCACCACTGCGGCTGGTCAAAACCTACGCTATTAACTTGTCATGTACTAAGCTGGTGGGCGCTGAGGGACTCGAACCCCCGACCCTCTCGGTGTAAACGAGATGCTCTAGCCAACTGAGCTAAGCGCCCGAGCAAAAGAGATTATAACAGATTGGATGATATAATTTATACTGCTGTTTCTAAAGTGGGGGCGAGTGGCGAAATCTGGTAGACGCGCTAGATTGAGGTTCTAGTGGCCGCAAGGCTTTGGAGGTTCAAATCCTCTCTCGCCCACCATTTCTACAGATGTTAGAATTAAATGACGGCGCTTTAGCTCAGTTGGTAGAGCAGAGGCTTGAAGAGCCTTGTGTCCCCAGTTCGAGTCTGGGAGGCGCCACCACGCGGGTGTAGCTCAGTTGTTTAGAGCGTCTGCTTGCCATGCAGAAGGCCGTGGGTTAGAATCCCATCGCCCGCACCAAATATTAGAATTTGAGCCTGAAAGGGCTTTTTTCTTTGTTTCAACAATGGTTCTAAAGGGGTCATTCAGCACGTAATACAACTTTTTATCCTTTAGTTCAATGTTTGAAAGTAGATATTCCAGCAACTTTTGTCGTAGCCCGTCATCGCTCTCTTTAAACAGCTGTTCGGCTCGCTGAGCCAAATCTAACAGATAAGAGGCAGTTACTTGGAATGTCTTATTGTCGCTTGTTAGCAACTTTAGGCGGTCATTCAGTTCCTGCTGCTTCTTTTCTAGCTCAGTTGCAATTTCATCGTGGAATGTCTGTGTAATACGACCCTCAAGCAAGTCATAGTAAACCTTACGCATTTTTTCTTTGAGCTTGTCGTATTCGGCACGGGTTTGCTCAATGTTCTGCGTGTAATACTGCTGCTGGTCGTCGTGGCGGTTGCGTAGCTCGGCGATAACCTTGCTTAGCCATTGTTCGGGCACGTCTACAAATCCTATCTCAGTTGTAACGCCCTCTATAATCAGGCTCTCGGCTGTATTAGGATTATCGCACTTGTTGTTAGCACAGCGTAAGTAAATCGTGTTGCGTGCCCTAAAAGGCGATACAGCACGCCCGCATCTGCCGCACTTCACTATCTTCTTGAATGTGTAATCCTTGCTATCGTACTTGGTTTTTTCGTGCTTACGCTCATCACGGACACGCTGCACCTGATTAAACAATGCACGACTGATAAGCGGTTCGTACTTGTGCGGATACTTTCTACCAGCGTGAACCATAACGCCGTAGTAAAACTCATTTCCTAGTATTCGTTCAAGAAATGCCTTGCTCGGTGCTTTACTGCCAGCTATGTTGCTGCGAAAGCCCATTTTGCCTAGTTCCTTAGCGATAACGGCATACGAAACACTTCTTGCTCGCATCTCAAACGCTTTTACTATGTAGTGGGCTTTATCGGTATCAACCTCAATGTCCTTTATGGGTTTTTGCGGTGTACCGCCTTTTAGTACGTTTTTGTATCCAATCGGTGCTCGGTGTACCCATATACCCTCGCTTAACATCTGCTCAAAGCGGCGTTTGACGTTATCACGAATACTATCTGAGTAGTATTTTGCTAGTGCCATTCCGATACCAAGCCGAAACCAATCAGCAGCCGACGAGTTTTTATCAATGTACAAGCTATCGTGAGGAAAGTGCAATTCTATCTTGCCGAGCTTTACAAGCTGTTGTAGAGCTTTTACTTCTTCTTGGCTACTATCACGGGTAAAGCGGTCTATCTTGTCAAAGACGACATAGCATAAACCCTCTTGCTTTTTTATGTGCTCAACGAGCTGAGCAAACTTTTGCCGTTCTTCTTTATGAGCACTTTCATCAAACTCGTGATACTCGTAAGGCAGCTTCTTTTGCTCTGCGTATCGTTCTAACCGTAGCTTCTGAGCGGGCAACGCTTTACGTTGCTCAATGTCTGAAACTCTTGCGATTAGGATTATCTTTGCTTCCATAGTATTACTCCTTATTAACTTAACATTACTTGCTACTATTTTCAATGTTTGTTAGAAAATCTGACATACGTGTAGGGGTAAATCGCTTTAATGCTTCATCAATATGGACAAAGGCGGTAAAGCGGTACGCTTTTGGGGACTTGAGCGACGGCTTGAGACGATACCACGCTTGCTTGCCGTAGCGAGCTTCAAGGATATTCCGTAAGCCCACAGCACCAACTTGGCTGGTAATTACCAATCCAGCGACTGCCGCAAGTGCCGTCTGTGGCGTTACATCGTTATTTTCTTCAAGATAGTTTTGCAGCAGCTCATACGGCTGCTTTACGTCTAGGGCAAGCATATCTACCGAGCTTGTGAGCTTACGCCAATGCTTGAGCAATGTGTTTTGGCATAGTTTCTTTTTGTACAGGTTCTCAAATGTCCATTGCTCCAATTCTGGGTAGGCTCGTTTGATAGAAGCTCTACCGACAAAACGTACTTCGTATCTGAATACTTCCATTGGTCGGTAATCAGATAGCTCCTCAAGCAGGTTCAGCTGCAATAAGCCGTCTTTCTCAAAGGCTCGCTTGCCGCTTATCTTGGTCTTTAGCAGGTCAGCCATTTTGTCGTAAAAGGCTATATCAAGCGAGTTGGTGTGAATATGTACGACGTGTCCATCACGAAAATCTGTTTTCTGTAAGTCGTACATTTTGCTCACATCCAGCTTACCCATTGTATTTAGTACGGTTTGGCAGGAAATGTAGTCAAGAAACACTATGTTCTTTGACGGATGCCAAGCCGCAACGTCAGCCTGAGCAAACTGCTGCTTGAAGAACTTATGACCTAACAACTCGTTGAGTGATGCCTGTAATGCTGTTAGCAGTGCGTCAAAATCGCTTTCAGTTAGCTCATCAAAGTTATTGCTATACAACATCTTTGGTGCGGAAAACTCTACTGCCAGCTGATATGTAGCACCGTACTTTGATGCTCGTTTGTACATAGTTAGACGGGGCATATACTTGCCCATCTTTGCGTATGTCGGCGAGGGGTTAAGAAACGTTTTACCATAACCTCTGCTGTTTACAAGTTGCTCCAGCGTAATCGGTGTGAACCTGCTGCCCTCAAAGCTAAGCGGGTTAAGCACGGGTATGAGTAGTTTTACTGTGTCTACCATATTGTTCATCACTTCTTTCAAATAGCTCAACGCACTTGGCGACTATGGCTTGCTCAATCAACTTGCCAGCCTCTTTAGTTACGGGATGGAAGTAGTTGAGTTGCCGTAAGCCAACTTTTTTGGTCGGGTATGTTATGCGGTAGCCCGTGCCATCTAGCCTTTGATGCACGCCGAGCGAACCGAGATACAGCTGACCATCAATTACGCAGCTTGCAAAAGCCACAAGTCCGTCAGTCGGTTTGACTGGTGTTATGTTTACTTCGCTAACGTTCATATTTTTTACGCTCCTCAGCGGCTTTTTCGTGTTTATTTGCCCATAACCAAAGTGTCATAAGCCAATCAATCAGCTTACGTAGCGTTACTTGCAGAACTTTGTAAATCGTTGCCATCTTCATCATTCCTTTCATTACGTTGTTTTAGTGCAAAGTCCATCTGAATGAGCACGTCAAAGAAACCCGTGAGGTTACGGATAGCCTCATCGCTCAACTCAGCAGCCACGCCTTTGTTTGCGGCATTGTCCTGTGGTTCAATTGGTTGCTGGTTAGTTTTCCATGACATAAAATAGCCTCAAGTAGAGGCTATCCTAACAGGGATACCATTTATAACTAATTACCGTATGACGGTTATTTTCTTATCTTATTCTGTCTTCTAATTTTCTCTGTTGTAACGATTTTCTGAATTTCAACATAGCTAAAGACATGTGAGGTATCAGGGAATTTCTCACTGACCATCGTCGCCAATCTATCGTGTGGTTCTAGTCTGTTTTGCCAAATGTAGTCAATTATTTCTAGGTCGTACTTTCGCTTTCTAAATCGCGTGGCTTTGCCGTCTTCACTGTATTGACGTAGGCTATCTTCTATCAAATCCCAACGTTTATTTACGAAGTCTAAAACATCTCGTTTGCTCGCAAATCTGTGTAAATCAATACTTACTGGGTATGCTCGTATGTGGCTTTGTCTGCCAGTATCCATGAAGACAGGTACCGATTGATAGACTTCATTCAAATCAAGGTCATAATTGTCTGTAATTGTACAAAGGTCAAAAACGTAGGACTTTAGCAATTCTTCTTTTTGGGTCAAGTCGTAAATGAATATGGTAGAAATAGTTTCATAATCTATACCGTATTCCTCTGATAGGTGTTCAATGATCCTATTGTATTCATGCGTCAGTTTCTTGGATTGTTCGCGAACTTTATTTTCATATTCTATATATTTCTCATATATTTTATCCATGCCAACTTCTTCTTTGTTTGCTGTCTTTTCATGCCCCTCGGTTTGAACGAGTACCTTGAGCCTTTTAATCTTCTTCATAAAGTGCTCGTTACGTCTTAAATCTTCAACGTATTGACGAAGCTTAGCTTGGCTCTGGGTTTCTTTTGGGTTCATCACATCTCTATCAACTAATGTATAGTTATAATATGCCACAAAGAGGTAAAAAAGAACCGAAGCTGCTCACGCTCAAGCAGGCGTGCGAGCTGCTTAATTGCCATCCGAACACTCTTAGGGCGTGGGACAGAAAAGGATATTTAGTAGCCGTACGTTTTGGCACTCGTCGTGATAGGCGGTATCGCAAAGAAGATGTAATGAAGTTATTAAAAAAGGAGCAAGGATGAAGACAATTTTAGTAGATGCAATAAACGGGTTGGTGCTAGAAGATGGCGGCATCCTTGAACCAATGCACAAATTGCTGGAAAGTTACCCAAATAACAAGATAGTCCTAACGGGTGCTAATGATGAACAATTTAAGCACTTCAAGCTAGACCAGGTGCCTTATGAAGTATTTACCCTAAAACATAATCCCGAAAAGACTGACCCTGAGTATTTCAAGATACTTCTTGAAAAATACAACCTTACAGCCAACGACGTAATTTACTTTGAGCACAACACAGAGGCAGCTAAAACCGCCCAATCTGTCGGCATTACTACGTATTTCTATGACCATACAAAAGAAGATATGGACGCACTAAAGCAATTCTTGGACGAAAATCTATAATGACTGATGAGACTTTCGTATTAGCAATCACTGGCGCTAGTGGTTCAGGCAAAAGCACCGTAGCGGAGAAGTTGGCAAAGCAAATTGACCACTGTGTAAACATAGACGCAGACCACATTAAACATATGGTAGTCAGCGGTTTTTATAAAGACGAGAAAAATCCTGCTGGCTGGGGATTTAACCAATGGGGTTTGGTCGGCGATAGTATCGGACTTTTAGCAGATAATTTCCTCAAAGAGGGATATAAAGTTATTATCAATGGCTATCTTGACAAGCCAGCTTGGACTAACTTGCAGAAGCACTTAGCGATTACACACAGGGTATTACTGCTACCTAAGCTAGAAACCGTTACGCAAAGAGATGCAGGGCGTAGAGAAGATGCCAGAATGGGCGGCGAGGCAGTCGGTGAGCATCATTCTCACTTTTCTAACGACAACTTCTTTCAGGATTTTATAAAGTTAGATACTACTGACCACACGTTAGATGAAACTGTTAGCAAGATTTTGGAAATTGTGACTAAACCAAACAAGGGAAAGCAGTGAGCAGAACGATTGAAAAGAAAATCCTGCCTGAATACTTTGATAGGATTGCTGCTGGCGAGAAGACGTATGAGCTTCGCTTAGCAGACTGGGAGTGCAGTAAGGGCGACACACTTGTATTGGTTGAGGTTGACCCTAAGTCCAAAAAGCCGACGGGTCGCACTATGCAGCGTAGGGTAGGTTACGTTGGCAAAACAAAGGGTCTAGACTTTTGGACTGATAAAGAAATCGCCAAACACGGCTACCAAATTATATCTTTGCTAGACGACACACCAGAGTAGCAAGACTAAATACCATCAAAAAAGTCTGATAATCTGACCTGCAAACTCTTTGAAAGTATCAATAAGGTACTGAGTTGCGGTGCTCGTCTGCCCTGCTCAATATAACCGATTGAAACTCTATCAAGCCCAGAAACTGCTGCAAGGCTTTCTTGGGTATGACCTTTCCGTTTGCGTATATCCTGCACACGTTTGCCGAGTTTAAGCTGCAAAATGTGTAGTTCTCTTGAATTACGTTTCATCTACTGTTCAAACTACGTGTGCGTGAACAGTTAGACCACTAACACTGTGTTAGCAGTAACAGATGAAGTATGTTATTTTTGATAACAGAGCAAATGCTAACGCAATGTTAGCGAATGGATATGAAAAGAAGTGATGACAAAAGCGTTAGAAGACTATACCAAAGAAGAACTTATAGAAGTTATCAAGGGTCTAAAACGCCGCAAAAAGTTCGGGCTGGTATGGGAAGATAAGCCAGAGGAAGTTGTCAGGCTGTGCGATGCAAACCTACCAGTTGTTGAACAAGTGCCGAAGCTGGCAATCCTAAAACTCAAAGATACTTCTAATAACATAATCATTGAGGGCGATAACTACCACTCGTTATCAGCATTAAACTACACGCACGCTGGAAGGGTTGATGTTATCTACATAGACCCGCCTTACAATACGGGCAACAAAGATTTTATATACAACGACCACTACGTTGATAACGAGGATACGTTCAGGCACAGCAAATGGTTGAGCTTTATGAGCGAACGGCTACGGCTGGCTAAAGAGCTGCTTGCGAGCAACGGTGTTATCTTTATTTCAATTGATGACAATGAGCACTCCTACCTACGGGTTTTGTGTAATCAGATTTTTGGCGAAGAAAACTTTTTGACCAATCTCAACATCCAAGTTCGCTATGCGGGTAAAAGTCTAAACGAGGAAAAGCCGTTTAAACCGCTATTGGAATACGTGCTTGTTTATGCAAAAAATGCTCGGTTGTTTCAGCCTAATCGCCCACAAGAACAGTACACGTCCGATAAGTTCATTTACGAAGTAGAGGAGCTTCATAAAGGTGCTGACATAGAAATCAACGGGCATAAGGTTACTGTATTCAAAAAGGGTCAGTGGAAGCTCATAAAACATAAAGAGGGGGCGAATAACCTTTTGAAAGAAACGTGGGTGTCGGGCAGCATCTACACCACTATGAGCTACGGCAAGGTATTTCAAGCTGTTGTTGAGCCAAGAGTGGCAGAAGATGGGCTTGGCAGCCTCTATAAGGTACACGGACGGGGCGACGATGGTTTGGGCTATCGTTATTACACCGCTCCTCAAAGAGCCAATGCCACAAGAGGCAAAATGTACTCTGGCGTGCCGCTGTCTAGGATTGAAGAAATGAACACAGATGAGGGTGCTGTGCGTTTTGCACCAATTCCGAACTTCTATGATTTTAGTGCCGACTTTGGCAACATCAGGCACGAAGGCGGCATAGGGTTTAATAGCGGCAAAAAGCCAGTAAAAATGCTAAAACAGCTCATCAACTATCACAAAGGCAAAGACATAACTGTATTGGACTTTTTTGCAGGTTCAGGCTCAACAGGACACGCCGTAATTGAAGCCAATAAGGACGATAGCGGTAATCGGCGTTTCATACTTTGTACAAACAACGAGAACAAGATTGCAGAGCAAGCTACTTACCCACGCATTAGCAATGTGATAAACGGATATGCGGGATATAAAGGTATCCCTGCCAACGTAAGGTATTTCAGGACAAGCCTGCTTCCGAAAAAACAAACTGACGACCAAACACGTATTGAGCTAGTTGCACGCAGCACCGATATGATATGCCTGCGTGAAGATACCTTTGAAAAGGCTATTGAAACCAAGAGGTTCAAAGTCTTTGGTAATAACGACCACTACACTGCAATCGTGTTTGAGCCAGAAGTGATTGTGCTTCTCAAAGATGCTCTGGCAAAACTCAAAGATGATAAACCCGTTCACATTTACGTTTTTAGCCTAAGTAATGACACCTATGAAAGTGATTTTGCTGACCTTGAGCGTGCTCACGAACTAAGACCAATACCCGAAAGCATACTTGAGGTTTACCGACGTATACACAAAGAGCAGAACGTGAAGCTGGGAGCGTAAAGTGATTGAGCTAAAAGAGTATCAGCAGAATGCAGTCAACGAGCTTGTTAAACAGACAAGAGGCTTACTGAGCAGTTCAGGGAATAAGGTGTGCGTTTTCAAAGCACCGACTGGTTCAGGCAAGACGATTATGATGGCAGAACTGTTGCAGCGACTTAGTGATGAAGACTTACCGAACGAGTATGTTTTTGTATGGACAAGTCTTTACGACCTACACTCGCAAAGTAAGGCAAAGCTCGCAACATACTTACTAGATACCCGCTATAAGCTACTCAGTTTAGATGAAATAACTCAAGAACAGATGACTGCCAACAGCGTCTTGTTCGTAAACTGGCATAGCCTAACAACTACTAAACAAAATGGCGACGGCAACGGGCGTGAATGGTCTAACGCATACGTCAAAAACCGTGAAGACGGCAGGAGTATTGTTGAGGTGCTTGATAAAACCCGTGAAGCTGGACGACAGATTATCCTGATTGTTGATGAAGCCCATCGCAACTACCTGACTGAAAACTCTCAACGTTTTGTAAACGAAGTTATAAAGCCGAAACTGACCATTGAAGTATCTGCTACGCCACTGCTCAATGTAAGTGCCGAAGATATGATGAGCAAGAAAGCCGGCTATGTAAGTGTGCCTTTTGATGAAGTAGTAAGTTCGGGTTTGATAAAGCAAGAAACAGGCATCAATCAGGCAATAAGTAAATATGTTGATATTGCCAACTCTGCCGATGAGCTAGTTATAGAGGCGGCACTCGCCAAACGAACAGAGCTTGCTGAGCTGTACAAGCAAAACGATATACCTGTAAATCCGCTCGTTCTGGTACAGTTGCCAAGCGACAGTGAAAAAACATCAGCTCTTGATAAAAGCGTTCGTGAAGAAGTTGAGCAGCAGCTTGCTAAACACGGTATAACTTACGAAAATGGCAAGCTGGCAGTGTGGTTGTCCGAAGATAAAAAGAACCTTGAGTTGATTGAGAAAAACAGCTCAGAAGCTGAGGTTTTGATATTCAAAGAGGCGGTTGCTGTTGGCTGGGATTGCCCAAGAGCACAAATACTCGTAATGCTCAGAGCTATCCGCTCACTGACCTTTGAGATACAGACTGTTGGACGCATTTTGCGTATGCCCGAAGCAAAACACTACGACGTACCTGAGCTAAACAAAGCGTTCGTCTATACCAACATTGCTGGCATAAACATTAACAATAAACCCGAAGACTTAGACTTTTTCAAAAATAAGTTCGCTCACAAAATGGCTGGCATAAAAGAAGTGCAGCTGCCGAGTGTTTATTTGCACCGTCAAGACTACGGCGACCTAACAGCCAGTTTCAACAACATCCTTGTAAAGTGCCTGAATGAGCGGTTTGGCATAGCAGAGACTGATATGGTAAACGCCGCTTATAAAAAAACCGATAGAGAACTTGAACTATACGATGATGAGCTAAAAACCCCTCTTATTGCCGACGTTTTGGTGCATAACCTAGACACCGTTCAGGATGAAATAGGAACGTTGAACCTTGAAAAAATCCAAGCTGATGTAAGCGATGCGAATATTCAAAAAGAGTTTGATTATCTGCTCAAGGCGTGGTGCTTGCCGTATGCCCCTGCTCGTTCGTATTCAAAAGTAAAGACGGCTATCTACAAGTGGTTTGGCTATATCGGCTACGACCAAAGCAGGTGGCACGAAGTGCAGCGTATCATTGCTTGTTCTGGCAAAAACCAGATTGTGTTTGACGAGGTAATAAAGACGGCGAAGCTAAAGTATGAGAAAATCAAGCCCGCCGAAATAGCCAGCAAAAAGACCACTACTTACAGCAACTTTAGCTTGCCTGAAACAGATATGTTCGGCGACAACTATGAACTTGTTACTGCCAATAGATACCCTTACGAACAATGTTATCTACGTAAAGACCGTTCAGAGCCTGAACGATACCTTGAAAGAATGCTTGAGAACGGCGATAAAGTTGAATGGTGGTATAAGAACGGCGAAGCACAACAGCAATACTTCGCATTAAGCTATCAGACTGTTGACGAAGAAACCAAACTCACAAAGCTCGCTAACTTCTATCCTGACTACATCGTTCGCTACATAGATGGTGGTATTGGCATTTACGATACGAAAGCTGGTCGCACGGTTACTGAGCAGCCAACCCACGATAAGTCAGATGCCCTACAAGCCTATATGGCGGAGCAGAACAAAAACGGTGCAAAGCTGATGGGCGGCATACTCAACAAGCGTGGCGACGGTATTTACGCCTTTACTGGCAAAAACTACACACCTGAACTGGACAACTGGCAACGCTTTTCGGTATGAAACCGATAATGTCGGTCAAGGAAGCTCGCAAGCTGCTTGGCAAAGAGGCAAAAAATATGACCGACCAGCAAGTTGCTGAGCTAGTGGAGCAGACGCACGAACTTGCAAAGATTGCCTAGAGGTTGCTAGAAGAAAGAGGGGTAATTGAAGTTACGTGTTAGAATTAAACCAGTGGAGTTAAGGGTGGGAGCTAAAGATTATGAGCAATAAAACCGATAAAGCAATCATTGTCGCTCACTACTTTATGGCAAAAAGCAGAAAAAGTAAGAAGAGCGATTTTTCAAACAAAAAACTCCAAAAACTCCTGTACTATGCACAGGCTTGGAGTTTGGTTTTGCGTGATAAAAAACTCCTGAACGATAGATTTGAGGCTTGGATACACGGAGCGGCAATTCCAGCAGTATATAGGCGATATAAGCCATATGGTTTTGACAACATTGAAGAAGACTTTGACGAAAGTGAGTTTTCTTCCCTGTCTGATGATGAAAAAGGGCTTCTTGACGAGGTATGGAATGTTTACGGTAAGTACGATGCTGATTACCTTGAGCTGCTAAATCATAGTGAAGAGCCTTGGCAGAAAGCAAGAGAAAACCTTTCGCCCTTTGAGCCTTCTGACGCAGAAATATCTGAAACCGAGATGAAGCGATTTTATGGGGCGAAGCTCAAAAAAGCGTAAGGCTGAAAGAAAAGCACAACACAAACTAAATAAACAGGTCGCCGAGCTACACGATACTGGGCAAATACCCTTATCGGTAGCTGCTGAACCATCTTTACCAGACACACTTTCTTATTTGGATGGCAACAACTATCAATTGATATTTGAGCGTTATAATCACAAAGAGTGCGAACTACCCAGCCTAGATGATAAGGGTATAAAGGCTCTTATAAGAAAGTTCAATGAAGTAACTAGAGTAAACAACCGCTCCATTGCTGGAACGAGCTTGTTGCGACATAAAATAAAAAACGAAGGTGATTATGCGTCTTTGTTTAAGGGACTAGAAGACGATATTGAATTGTATGAAGTTCAATATGCTGGCGAAGGTAGGATTATGTGTTACTTCATCAACCAATACCCTCACGGCAATGAAACAACATCAAACTACTGTTGCGTGATAGCGGTATTAAAAAAGCACCGACGTACTTAGAGAAGTAGCTCGCTTGACAATCCAAATACTTCAACCAGATGTTTTAGTTTATAATCATCAACAGCAGAGATAGCCGATGTTTGAAATGCGTCAACTATCCTGCACCATCATAAAATTTAGGAGAAATATGTCTAATAGATTTTTTATAATTATTATTTTGGCCTTACTTGTAGGTTTGGGCGGCTACATATTTAGTCAAAACTCAAAGCCCAAAGAAGCCATTATAGGCACTCAACACGCCGAGCAAAGTAGAGACCACATCGCAACGGGTCAGACCCATGAACCGTTCAATTCGGATCCTCCTAGCTCTGGTCCCCATTACGCCGGCAGTAGCGCACCAGCGCCCTGGGGCGTCTATGTCCAGGAGGTCCCCGAAGAAGTGTTTGTGCATAACCAAGAACACGGCGGCGTCATTATTACTTATAAGCCCGATTTACCCAAAGACCAAGTAGAGAAACTCCAAAAACTGTTTGCACCGCCCTACAGTAACAAGTCCTTTAAACCAACCAGGGCCATTGTTACTCCTCGCCCAAAGAACACCAAAGCTATTCAGCTTGCTGCCTGGACATGGACGCTTAGCTTAGACCAATATGACGAAGACAAAATAATGAAATTCTACCTACAACGCGTTGGCAAAGGTCCAGAAAAAGGGGCAGGACCATTTAATGCGCCAATCAACCAAGCAGCTGACCAGTAAATAAAAATCTCCACTTTTGAAGCGGAGATTTTTAATTAGAAAATTTTCTAAAGTTTAGCGGCGTCGTAGTTCAGAAACTTTGGCGTTGCCACTTACTAATGCGATGGCTACTCCAAGTAATACTAGCCCTGCGCCACACATAAGAACAAAAAGTCCCAGTGCGACTGGTGAGCTCCAAGTCCACTCCATTTAGTTTCCCTCTCTACCCACCGCTTACTTGTTACTCTCACACCATAGCTCTTCTTTGGCAATTTATCAACTCCTTTGCGACTTCTTATCTTGTATAATTGTTACGGCCGTTTACGGCACCGTGGCCGAGGAGTTAGGTAAAGGTCTGCAAAACCTTTTACGCGGGTGCGAATCCCGTCGGTGCCTCCAGGGCGAGTGCTGGAATGGTTTACAGAGCGGACTTAAAATCCGTGCCCCGAAAGGGGTTGTGGGTTCGACTCCCACCTCGCCCACCAGTTAGTTGGTGTCTTGCCGTTTCTGGCGAATCATCCAATCGCTGACACTGTAAAACCTGTCTAAGTTACTGTTGGCGGCTTTTCGTTCCAAGCCAAAAACTGGCCCGCGAGTAATGTATAAGAAATTAGGCTGGTAAAGTGCCAAAGCCGGGGCGTCGTTTATCCAGGTCCGTAAAAAGGCCTGATATTTAACCGCCCGGATAGCCGGGTCCGAGCGAGTCCGCCCCTCGCCAATGGCTTGATCAGCGGCAGGGGATTTATATTCACTAAGGTTTAAGCGACCCTCGGATGTCAAAGACGCCTGAGAACTATGCCAGTAAGCATAAACATCCGGATCAACGCCAATACTGATACCGTAAAGCAAAATATCGTAGTCGTGGTTGCCAATAACCGTCGACTGCAGATCTTCACCGCTGTAATAATTAACCTCTACCTTGACCCCTGCTCTAGCCCATTGCTCCTGTAAAAATTTGGAAACTTTGGAGTAATTTTGAGTATCTTGCGAACTTAAGTTAAGTATTAAGGGCCGCCCGTCTTTAAGGCGCATTCCGCCCTCGCCAATTTTAAAACCTGCATCATCTAGCAACTTGTTGGCTTGCTCCAAATTAAAGCCACCCTGGGTTAATGTTCTGTCGTAACCGAGCTGGTCTTTTAGTAGGGGCCCATCGGCTAGGCGGGTGGGGTATTCAAATAACGAAGGTAGCCCCTTTTTATCGACAGCTGAAATTAAGGCGCGCCGAACAGATAGCTCGTTTAAGGGTTGGCGCGAATGATTAAAGAAAGCCATAACAGAACTTGCTAGTGGCGTGACGTAGGTTCGGACGTCGGCATCATTCTTAAGCTCGTCTGGTAGGGATTCGGGCCCAGAAATTGCGTTAACCTGCTTAGCGGCAAAAGCCCCAGTTAACTGGCGTTCATCGCTAAATGTAACTATGCTTAAGGCCTCTAGTTTCGGCGGCCCCCCGTAGTATTTGTCGAAGGCAGTTAAAGTAATTCGCTGCTGGCGTTCGGCAGGGTTGGCGCCGACCACTTCTACCGACAACCATTTAAACGGTCCGGTACCAATGGGGGCGGTGTTAAAGCTGGCGCTTCTAAGCTGCTCTGGGGGCGTAGCCGAAAGCAAGTGCTTAGGAATTATGCCGCCAGTTAAAGAGTAAATAAACGGACTTAAGGGACCGGGCAAATCAAATTTAACGGAGTATGCGCTAACTATACTGACTTTAATGCCCCGCCAGCTGGCATAAAGCGGCGATTGAGCCTCGATATTTTGAATTGATTGGTAAGTAAAAACCACGTCGTCCGCATCAAATAACTCACCGTCATGCCAGCTTACCTTTTCTTTAAGGTTAACTGTATAGCTAGTTTTAGCATCGTTCACTCGCCAGTTTTTGGCTAGATCACCTACTAAATTATTGTCGTTATCGTATTTAAACAAACCCGAAAAAACCAGCCGGCTAATGGCCGAGTCGGCGGTGCCGCTGGCATAAAGTGGATTAGCGTTAGAAAAGGTGCCAACTAAGCCTTCGTTATATAGCCCGCCAGGAATAGGTTGTAAGGCCTGGTAGTAATTAGATAAAGCTCTGAACTGCAAAACGCTGCTAAAAATTAGCAAAATAAATAAGGCCACCCAAAGCAGTACAAATCGCCTGACTGACAATAATCTATCAAAACGCCTAAGCAAGAGCCGGTCTATGTTTTGGTCGGCTTGTTGGGATAACGCCGCCGCCTCACGGCGACGGCGGCGAATACCTTTTCGCCAGCGCTTTTTAATTTCCTCAGTATCTGCCATGGCTTAAAGCGGAGTACTTATGGTCACCGCCCGGCAATGCCGATAATTATGCTGCCGCAAAAAATAAACACTAAAATTATGGTTAGCTGGTGCAGGGTTTTGTCCGAACCGCGACGAGTTACATTAACCTCACCGCCGCCACCTAAGCCGGCGCCCAAAGAAGCTCCCCGAGTTTGGATTAGAATTAGCACTATTAAAAGCAGAACCGAGACAATTGTAACGTAGTTCCAAAAAGTCAGCTGCATGACCTTTATTGTACCAAGCTTAACTATTTCTGACTTTTAACGCTTGATAGATGTTTGGACAGGTCCGCACCTTTTTTAGGACCCAAAATCGCTACTAAATCGGTGGGGTCAGCCGCGAAAATCCGGCGGGTCGACCCAAAATACCGCAGCAACTTTTTTTTAGTCAACGGGCCCACACCGAGAACTTCGTCCAGCAGGCTAGTTGTTTGGCGACGTCTTTTAAGAGTGCTGTGGTAGCTGAGGGCAAAGCGATGTGATTCATCGCGGATTCGCTGTAGCAGTTTAATTAAATGGCTGGAGGCTGGTAAAATCACCCGGATGAAGTCTTTGGTTTCAAAGGCATGGGCACCTAATGCCATGAACCGTGAGTTGGTTTGGCCGGCGACTTCGCTCTTGGCTAAGATTATTTCTTCTTCACGCTTGGCCAGTCCTATCATTGGAAAATCCAAACCGCACTCATCCCTAGCAGCCAGGGCGGCGGCTAGCTGCCCTTTGCCGCCATCAATCAATACCAAATCTGGCAAACCCCACTTTTGACGATTAATCTCGCGCAGGCGGCGGCTAATAGTTTCTTTCATATGGGCAAAGTCATCATTAGCCTTATATCTCATTTTGAATTTTCGATAAGCGGTTTTGTCGGGCAGGCCGTTAATAAAAACTACCATACTGGCAGCGGTATCAGTGCCTTGCATATGAGAAATATCAAAACCTTCGATGCGCCGAGGCGGCTTTGGCAAATCAAGTAGGTTCATAATTTCAACTAAGGCTTTATCGTAACTTGCCGCAGCTATCTCGCGGTCGCTAAATAAAATTTGCCGCGATAGCTGCTGCAGAGCGGCAAGTTGGTTGCGGGCTATCGCGGCCTTTTCAAAATCTTGAGCCTTGGCGGCCTTTTTCATCTCACGTTCAATCTCGCGGACTAAGCCTTTTCGACGACCGCTTAAATACTGCATTAATTTTCGCAAGTTAGTGCGGTAGGCTTCTAGCGATGTTTTACCCTCTTCCAGGCCGGGGTCAAGGCCCAAATGATAATGCAGGCTCACTCTTTTTTGAGCCACCGGCCGATTTTCCGCATATGGAAAAGCCCGGCGTAGGTACCTTAACGCCCGCTTGATAGCAAAGCTGCTCTCGTAAGGGCCAAAATATTTGGCGCCGTCATCTAGCGGCCTTCGAACCAGCTTAACAGTGGGGTAGTCGCTGTTAATATCAATCCTAATATATAGCTGCGACTTATCATCCCGTAGGAGTATATTAAACCGCGGTAAGTAGCGACGGACCAGCTCGGCTTCCAAAAATAAGGCGTCGGCTTCGGTTTCGACCGGCGTAAAATCAAGGTCGGCAATCTCGGATATTAAGACTTTGGTTTTAGGATCGCCTGTATGGTTTTTTTGAAAATACTGCTTGACGCGATTTTTAAGGTTGGCGGCTTTGCCAATATAAATAATCTCGCCGGTTTTATCTTTATAAAAATAGACACCTGGGCTGGCAGGCAATTTGGCTAACTTACTTTTTAGGCGACTTTGCATAACTTAAAAGGGCCTAGTTAAAGAGCTACTGTTTTTCTGAGGCGCCAGGTTCGGCGCCCTCTTTTTCGGAGGCCTCTTTAGCTCCATCCGCATCGGCTTCGGTCGTCTCGGCTTCTTCGCCGGCTTCTTCTGGCGCTTCTTCAGCTTCTTCGGCCAGCTGAGCTTTGGTTTCAACAACTGTAGCAATTGGGTGGTCGGCTTCTGTCAAAATAGTCACCCCCGCGGGCACGCTTAAATCAGCCACGGTAATTTTGTCGTGCAGCTCGGCCAGTTTTGTGGCGTCAGCGACCAATTGATCGGGTAAATCTTGAGGCAAAGCCTCTACTTGAACGTTGTCCAGTTGGTGAAGCACCATAAGTCCGATTTTTTCGGCCGGTATTTCGCCTTCTAAGTGAATCGGCACTTCGGCCTCGACTTTTTCGTTGCGACGAATGGCTTGGAAGACTACGTGCTGCATCCTGCGCTTAACCGGATTAAAGTGAACGTCTTTAATAAGGGCTAAATAGTCTTTACCGCCGACGCTTAACTGCAACGGGTGATGTTTACCGGCAGCTTTATACAGTTTGGCGAATTCCATCTCATTGCCCATTACATGAATAGATTCTTGGCCGTGATTATGAATAACAGCCGGCACTAGCCCTTCTGCTCGCAAGCTTTGAAGGCCTTTACGAATATGTGTCCGCTCTTTTAGAAGCACTGGTTCGTCCAGGCTGGCCATAATTTTCTACTTACTTTCCTTTTAGCTCATTATAACAGATTGAGGCTGGCCTGTTAAAATAAGCCTATGTTTGATGCCAGCGCAATTATCCAAACCGGTAGCCTGTTAATTTTAGCTGCAGTTTTATTTGCCGAAACCGGTCTCCTTGTTGGCATTATCTTTCCGGGCGATAGTTTATTGCTGGCGGCTGGTTTTTTTGCCGCCCAGCAAAATTATTCAATCCAGGCACTTTTAGTCGTGGCTTTTTTGGCAGTTACCCTTGGTTATCACTCCGGCTACCTTATTGGCCGCCGGGCTGGCCCTAGGTTATTTAAACGCACTGACGGCATCTTCTTCCGCCACGAGTATCTAGCTAAAACCCAAACCTTTTTTGAGAACCACGGCGCCAAGACCTTGCTGCTGGCCCGTTACATTCCGATTATCCGGACTTTTGCCTCTTTTGTGGCGGGTATGGGACGAATGGACATGCGCCGCTTTGTTTTATATAACATCTTAGGCGGCATGCTTTGGGTTGGCAGCTTGTGCTTGGCCGGCTACTGGCTAGGCACGGCCTTCCCCGATTTTGAACACTATATAAAATGGATGCTGATACTTTTCGCCCCGGCATCGTTAGTTATTGCTCTAATACACGTCTTTAGGCACGCCGATGCCAGGCGACGCTTAAAAAAGGCACTAGCCGAAGAATGGCGGCACTACTTTAGCTAGAAGTTGCCTTAGGTTTTTCCTTAAATAACTCTACGAGCAACTTAGCTCTTCTGACTCTTTCATCTAAGACTGTTTGAGTTATTCGAGCAGCTTCCAGGTGTCTTTCAACTAAGGATTGGCCCATGATCATTTTGCCAAGTAACTTTACTCGTGACTGCTTTAGCCTTGGCAACGACCGCCGTTCGAGGATGCCTCGTCTAAGCATCTTCGGGTCACTCGCCTCGTTCTCGGCTTGCCTTAGTTCGGCTAAAAAAACTTCAGTTCTATCATCGCGATAAATCTCGCTGGTTGGAGGAAAGCCAGTTCGGATATTGGTAAAATAGCGATCTTCTCCTGGTGCTTCAGGTGTCATAGTAGGTGTTTAAAAGCTAATTGTATCACTAATTACCTGTAGAGTCAAGAGGAGCTTAGAGTCTTCTTTAGAAATTGTCCAGTGTAACTGTCTTTCACCTTAGCAATTTGCTCTGGCGTGCCTTGGGCTACTACTTTGCCGCCGGCGTCTCCGCCTTCGGGACCCAAATCAATAATATGGTCGGCGGATTTTATAACATCAAGGTTATGTTCAATTACGATCATGCTATTGCCCCCGTCAACTAGAGCGTGCAAAACATCAAGAAGTTTGGCTACGTCGGCCATATGAAGGCCTGTAGTTGGCTCGTCCAATATATAGAGCGTCCGGCCGGTAGCCCGCCGGGATAGTTCGGAAGCCAGCTTAATGCGTTGGGCTTCGCCGCCTGACAACGTGGTAGCTGGCTGGCCCAAAGTTATATAAGACAGGCCAACATCGACTAGAGTTTGCAACTTTCTGGCAATTGCCGGTAAGTTTTCGAAAAGGCCCAGAGCCTGCTCGCAGGTCATATCTAGTACATCGGAAATTGTCTTACCTTTGTAGTGGATTTCTAAGGCTTCGCGGTTATAGCGTTTGCCGTGGCAGACTTCGCAAGTTACATAAACATCTGGCAAAAAGTGCATTTCTATCTTGATTACGCCATCGCCAGCGCAATTTTCGCAGCGACCGCCCTTAACATTGAAGCTAAACCGGCCGGGGGCATAACCCCGCAACTTGGCCTCTGGCAGTTGGGCGAACAGTTCCCGAATAGGCGTAAAGACACCAGTATACGTTGCCGGATTGCTCCTAGGCGTTCGCCCAATGGGTGATTGGTCAATTACCACTGCCTTATCTAGGTGCTTGATACCTTCTATTTCATCGTGCCGACCAGGCGTAGTTTGCGCGCGCATTAGCCTAGCACTAAGTTCGCGGGCTAAGATGTCATTGATTAGACTTGATTTGCCAGAACCACTAACACCGCTTACCACAACTAGCTGGCCAAGCGGTATAGGTACGTCAATATTTTTTAGATTATTTTCACGCGCGCCGCGAACTATAAGCCGGCTGCCGTTGCCGGACCTGCGGGCTTTAGGCACTGGGATTAATTTCTCGCCGCGTAAGAACTGGGCCGTAGCACTCGATTTAGACTTGGCTACCGCTTGAGGCGCCCCCGTGGCTACAATCCGGCCGCCGTGAACACCAGCTCCTGGTCCAATATCGACCAAGAAATCAGCATTGCGAATAGTTTCTTCGTCGTGTTCGACCACTATGACAGAGTTGCCTAAGTCCCGTAACTTTTTAAGAGTGTCTAGCAACCGGGCGTTGTCGCGCTGGTGCAAGCCAATGCTTGGTTCATCCAGCACATAAAGTACGCCTTGAAGTCCTGAGCCAATCTGAGTTGCAAGGCGGATACGCTGGGCTTCGCCGCCGGATAGCGACACCGCGCTTCTGGCTAAGTTTAGATAATTTAGACCAACGTCTTGCAAAAACTGTAGCCGGGCTTTTATTTCTTTTAATATTTGACGAGCAATAGAAGACTTAGTTTCATCTAGTTTTAGCGAACTAAAAAAGTCCAAGGCGCTGTCGATATCCAGCTCACAAATATCCGTAATGGAGCTATTCCCAACGGTCACTGCTAAAACTTCCGGCTTTAGACGCTTGCCTTCGCAAACATGACAAGGCCGTTCTTGCATAAAGCGTTCAATGTCACGGCGAATAAAATCACTTTCGGTTTCTTTATGTCGTCGTTCCAGGTTTGGAATAACCCCCTCATAAGTTGTATTAAAATGCCGGCCTAGCCCTAGTTGGATTTTGTAAGCTTCCTCGCCGGTGCCGTACATAATTTTTTGCAAGTGGTCTTTGCTTAGCTGGGCAGTTGGGACGTGCAGGCTAAAGCCGTAGCGATCGGCTATAGCTTGAAGTTTCTTCATGTACCAGGTATCGGTTGATATTCGGTTGAACGGGCGGATAGCGCCTTCGGCTAAAGTTAAGCGACCATTTGGTATAACTAGTTCGGGATCAACCTCCAGGCGACTGCCAAGCCCAGTGCAGACCGGGCAGGCACCGTGCGGCGAATTAAAACTAAAGGTGCGGGGCTCTAGTTCTGGAATGGCCACATCCGGGTGGTCTGGGCAAGCGTAGCGCAAACTGTAGGTTTTATCTTCTTTTTTATCGGCATTATGGATAGTAAGTATGCCTTCAGTTATGTCAAAAGCCTGCTCGACGCTTTGAGATAGACGGCCACGGCTTGGTTCGTCGTTAACCAGGCGATCAACTACTACATCAATACTGTGCTTATATTTTTTATTAAGTGAAGGGAATTCATCTAGGGCATAGACTACGCCGTCTACCCGCACGCGAGCGTAGCCGGCCCGCTGGTATTGTTCGGGGATATGCTCAAAAGCGCCTTTTTTATCGATGACAATCGGCGCCAGTATCATTAATTTGGCGTTTGGCGAGCCGCTAATAATTTGGTCGACTACCGCCACGGAAGTTTGGCGGGTGACTGGTTTGCCGCAAACTGGGCAGTGCGGAGTGCCTACTCTGGCAAAAAGTAGCCTCAAGTAGTCGTAAATTTCGGTAACAGTCGCGACTGTTGAGCGCGGGTTGCGGCTGGTTGATTTTTGGTCAATGCTAATGGCCGGGCTTAAACCGTCGATTTGATCAACATCGGGCTTTTCCATAATGCCCAAAAACTGCCGGGCATAGGCGCTTAGAGATTCTACATAGCGACGCTGGCCTTCGGCGTAAATAGTGTCAAAGGCCAGTGACGATTTTCCAGACCCCGACAGACCTGTAAAAACTACCAGTTTCTCGCGCGGTATCTCCAAGTCTACATTCTTCAAATTGTGTTCGCGAGCTCCGCGAACAGAGATAAACTTGCTCATGCAAAGGAGTGATTATACACAAAATCCGGCTTTTTTTCCAGTCCTACGCCGTTTACTTAAGTTATAATCAAACTATGGATGCTCTCAAACAGCGCTGGCAAAGAGTACCTAAAGCAGTCCGCAAGCCCTTAGTATTTATGGCTGGCACCGTAATAATTATCATTGGTCTAATTTTATTGCCCCTACCCGGCCCCGGCGGCTTAATTATTTTCTTAGGTTTAGCCATCTTGGCTACGGAGTTTGTAGTGGCCGAAAAAGCTCGTGATTGGGTAATGATTAAAGTTAAACAAGCCTTTGCAAAAATTCGGCGGGGCACCCCGCGACCTAAACCTAAGACTAAGCTTAAGCCTTAGGCAATATAGATAAGCTATAGGCTTCTAACTCATTTACTAGATATTGGTGCTCTTTGGTCAGGCCTGGTGTAGCAGCTATTTCTTGTAACCTTTTTTCAAAGACGGCCGCCGGACTTAAACTACCGCCGGCAAGTAATTTACGGCGGCGATAATCTTGCCACCAGCGTTTTTCTTCTGCATTTAAACTTTCTGGAAAATTGCGAGCTTTAAAAAGTGGAAATAGTAGTTTAAGACGTTGGTCTTTAAATTTAGGGTCAAGTGAAGGCAGGTCGGAAGGATTAGCTGCGTTGACCGCGCTCATTTTTGGTTTATCGACGTCCTGGATAAAGCCATCGTAAAGGGCCCCGTCCACGGATAGATCATCAACTACCAGTTGAGGCTGGTAAGCCGAGCGTTTAATTTCTAGAGCCTCCAGCAGCTTATTGCCAAAATTATTTAGAGACTTTAGCTTTTTAGAATGATTCTCAATCAACTCAAGCCGTAGGCCCAAGCGTTTTTGGCTAGCCTTGTCCATGACCGACAAGGGTGCTAGGGCTGGGCAGCGGTTATAAGACAGCTCCTTAACCGGGAAATAGGCCGCATCTTCACCTCTGGCCGCCCAGCGACTAGCCAGTTCCGTAGGGGCCATATCCGCAAAAGGTTCCGGATCGATTCTAAGGTCGTACATTAAGGCCGAGGCTCTTTTGGGATTTTGGATAACCATGGCGGCTACCGTAGTCTTTTGCCAATCACCTAGATAGCGGCCGCTGGTATACACTAGCGGCTGGCCCTTGCCGACCAAAACCGCCACTTTATTTTTATTTCGAAGATTAAGCAGATAATCAAACAGCTTCGGCTGGCTGGTCTTTAGAAGTCGAGCAAAGCCGATCGATGCCATAACATCGGATAGCGCATCGTGCGCAGCCGAATGATCAAGTTTGTTAATAGACGCCAGTAATTCCAGTTTATTGCTGGGTCTACCATCAGAGGCGTACGGCCACTTTATACCTTCTGGCCTAAGTGCCCTGGTCATGCGACCAACATCCAGCAAGTCCCAAGTGGAGCAGCCGTTTTTCCAGCTCCATTCATATGGGTCATAAAAATTGCGCCATAGGCTAAACCGGATAAACTCATTATCAAAACGTAAGTTGTTATAGCCGACTAGGATTGTGTCATCCGTAGATACTTGACTTGTTAAGTATTTACAAAATGCGGCTTCGGAGATACCACCAGCCAAAGTAGCTTGGGGAGTTATGCCAGTAATTAAAATGGCGTCTGGCTGGGGCAGCACATCGCTGCTCAGCTTTATCAATAAATTGTCTGGTGGGCCAATGGGCTTAAAATCCATGTCGGTACGCTGACCAGCAAACTGCATTATCCGGTCGGCCCGCGGTTTAAAGCCGCTGGTCTCGACATCAAAAAAATAAAAAGTCACTCTACCCGCCTTCTAGTTCGTCTATCTTCGGGTCACCGATAATAATTTTCTGGTCAGGTTCCCAACCCTGGCGGGTTAACTCTCGGGTAATGCCCATTTTACCCATAATGTCCCGTAAGCGCTGGCGGCCCCAGTAGTCGTCAAAGCGGGTTCGTTTGGCAAAGCGTTCAATTTTTGTGCCAGTTACTAAAAAGGCCCTGTCCATTTTTTTGACTTGCCAAGCAGCTTCATCTGGCCGCAAGCCAATGACTGGTAGCGATGCTTTAAGTTTCTTTTTGGTAGCCTTTTTTTGGACTCCTGTGAGCTGTTTTTTGGTGGTGCGCAAGAGTTCGGCTAAGCCCATCCCGGAAAGAGCCGAGATAGCTATTACCGGAGTACCTCGGGGAGCTAATTTTTTTAATGTTTTTAAATGTTTAGCCCTGGTTTTTTCATCTAGCCCTTCGATTTTTGTCAGCACTACTAGTTGAGGGCGCTTAGATAAGTCGACTTTATAAGC
The DNA here is from genome assembly GCA_040900055.1 of Saccharimonadales bacterium (SeqCode). GTDB lineage: Bacteria > Patescibacteriota > Saccharimonadia > Saccharimonadales > UBA10212 > JBBDZU01. The sequence goes on from JBBDZU010000006.1 coordinate 29,544, forward strand.
GGCAAGCTCAGCCACAATGGTTTTATAGGCACCGGCAATGTCCTCGGCGTAGGCGTCAATCAAATGGACTAAGACGTTAGTTCGCTCAATGTGGCGCAAAAATTCATCACCCAGGCCCTTGCCGGTATGGGCCCCAGCGATTAAGCCGGGTATATCGGCAAATAATAGGCTGGTTGTTTTATCAATATCAACTACTCCCAAGTTGGGGGTCAAAGTAGTAAAGGGGTAGTTGGCAATGGCTGGCCTGGCGTTAGAAATAACCGAAAGCAGCGTAGATTTGCCAGCATTGGGCAGCCCCACAATGCCAATATCGGCAATCATTTTCATCTCGAAGACAGTTTGAGCGACTTGGCCCCTTTCGCCTTTTTCCGCCACCATTGGCACCTGGCGCCGCGAACTAACAAAATGAGCATTACCAAACCCACCCTTGCCACCCTTGGCCGCTACCACCGATTGCCCATCTTCGGTTAGGTCGGCTAAAACTTCGCCGGCGTCATCGGTAATAACTGTGCCAACTGGCACAGCGATCTCTAGGTCTTGGCCGTTTTTGCCATGCCTACGCCTACGGCCTCCGGACTGCCCGGCTTCGGCTCTTAAAACTTTTTTATAGCGCAGCAAAGCCAAGGTATTCAGGTTGCGGCTAGCCTTAACAATAATGTCGCCGCCGTTGCCGCCATTACCACCGTCTGGCCCGCCCTTATCTACAAACTTTTCGCGACGAAAGTTAACAATACCATCACCACCATTGCCGGCTTCTAGCCTTACTGCGACCGTATCAACAAACATACTTATAGCTTAAAGCTAAAAGCCTAAAACTCTAGCGATAATTAATCAGCGGTAAATATAGTGGTGGTATTTGGTAGCTGGTACCCAGTCGACTGTTCGACCCACTCGGTTCCAGCCAGCCAGCCCGTTCATGTCGGAATATTTAATCATTAGCCCGTCGTCTGACACTGCTTCGACTAGACCAACATGACCTAATCCGCCGTCGCGCTGGGCGATCGCCCCCGCTCTTGGTAAAATGCTGACCGTCCAGCCAGACAACCTTGCATAGTTATCCCAGGTGCTTGCATTACCCCAGTTATTGGGTACGCTAATTTTATTAGCTACATACCATGTGCAGTAACCGTAGTCATAGCCGTTATAGCCGCTGCTGCTTGGTGAGAAGGCTACAAATGAACTAAAGGTTATCACTGGTGTCAACCGACCGTTAGGGATAATTATTAGTTCGCCAACTTTTAGTCCGCGAATTTCGGCATCATTATAGGTAACTATTTGACTTTCAATAGACTGGTATTTGCGAGCTAAGGAAGCAGGAGTATCGCCGGCTTTAACCTCATAAACAATGCCGTTAACCGGAGGGACGCGCAGGCTACGACCGGCTGCCACAAAATTACCGGTAAGGTCGTTAGACCAACGAATGCTGTCTGCCGAGACCCCAAACTTTTCGGCCAAGCTGGCAACAGAGTCGCCAGCTTGGGCCTCATAAATAATGATGTCGGCTTTAGATTTTTGGGCAGTTGCTACGATTTGCGGTTTGGACAGCGTGGTTGAGTCGTTAGGGACTATAGATAGCAGGAGCGTGTCTGAGTCGGCTTGGTTTTTAATAGCAGTTAGCTCCGGCACCCTCGTTAACTGGGCGGCACTTAAGGCAATCTGCGCCGAAGACAGCCTATCCAGGGGGTTAGTGACGGAACTAGCAGTAGTGGTCGCACTATTTAAAGTGCTGCTCCTAATAGTCTGGCTAGCCGAGCGGTTAGTAAAAATAAAGGCAGTAACAGCTACTAACAGTAAGCTGTTACCTAAAATTAGACCCCAGCGAAACATTTTACGCTTGCTACGTCTGCCTAATTTGCCGGGCAAACTCGGCAGCATATCAAAAGAACCGCTGGCTAATAACTTAGGCTGCGCTAAGAGGCGTTTACGAATTTATGGCTCCTGGTCAAAATCGTTAAAATGTGTAGTATCAAAGGCGTATTCAAGAAGTTGTCTGCCATAGCCTTTTACTACAGCCCCATTATAACAAGCATTAAGCTATGTTTAGGGTCGGCTTATCTGTTAATAAGCGTGTTGACAAGCTACAATCTAGCGACATTTTTGGGTACAGTACCGTGCTACGGCTGCCTCGTGCTCAGCTTTGGTTTTAGAAAAATGGATTACGTCATCATCGCCAGCCACAAAGAATAAATAGTCGGTTTTGGCGGGATTGGCTACGGCCTTAAGCGAAGAATCTGTTACGTTGCTAAGCGGTTTAGGCGGTAGCCCCTCGTTCTCATAGGTATTAAATCGACTGGTAGTGGCATCGGACTCAAGTTTTATGCCCTGACTAAGTCGTTTGTAAAAAACTTGGGCCACCGTTGGCTGGGCTTCGGGGTCATCTGTTTCCTGATAAACTATCGAAGCCAAAATAATGGCCCGGTAAATACTTAGGCCCCTTTTGGCAAAAGCTGTGGTGATATCTGGTGTTAAATACTTGTTCATTTCATCTAGTGAAGCCCTAATAATTTGCCGAGGAGGGGTGTCAGCTAGTTTCTGGAAGGAGTCAGGGTAAAGATAACCCTCCAAAGTAGCACCCCTGGGCAAACTGGCCAAGGCTGGATGGCCTGCGTAGTTAGCCGGCTTAAAAGCCTCTTCCACTTGGCCTTTAGAATAGCCTTCATGTAAAAAGGCTTGTTTAATCTCGTCTAAAGTTTTTCCCGGTAAAATCGTAAAAAGGTTTTTTGCCACTTCGCCCTCCACCATTTTATTAACGATTTGCGACACGTTCATCGAAGGACCAAGAACATAGGTACCGGCTTGGAGTTTGTCATTATACTCTTTGCTCCTGACATAGGTTTCAAATGCTTTGGCATTACGGATGAGCTTGGCCCACTCTAAATCGACGGCAATTTTATGAACGCTACTGCCAGATGCTACGGTGAAGTACCGTGTTTCTGAGCTAGAATGATTGACTGGTTCTAGATTGCGGTTATACCAATCCCTAACAGCAACAATACCAACTATAGCAATTAGTCCAGCAACTACGGCGGCTATTAACCACACTTTAGAAGGTCGTTTTTTAAGCCTAGGAACTCTTTTTATCACCTTCACAACCTACCTGGGTAGCTGTCGGCCTGTCAAGCTGACTGCCGCTGCTCTTTAGGTGTATTAAAAAAATCTTCTAAAATTATGGCGGCAGCCAGCGCGTCGATCCCGGAAGAGCGCCCTACTTTGCTAGTTTCTGCCGCTTTGGATGTTAAGGCTTCGTCTTGTAAGTAAAGCGGTATGTCAAATTTGGTTTTTAGCTTTTTTGCCCACTGGCGCACCGAAGCCGTTTGGGCAGTATCTTGACCTTCCAAGTTACGCGGTAGGCCGATTACGATGGCCGCCACCGGCTGGGTCTGTACAAGCTTTTCGATAGCGGAAAATGCCTCGGATACATTAACAGTCATTAAGGGTTCTGGAAGTTTTGCTAACGCAGAGGCCCGAGCAATACCAACACGCTTAGTGCCCACATCCAGCGCTAGAATTTGTTCAACGGGGCTCATCGGCGGCGGCAGTTTTATCGGCCGTGACAGTAACTGTAACTTTGCTAGCCTTCTTTGGCACCTTAGAAACCCAAAAAGGACTCAAGTGCACATCTACTTTTGTTACACCAGGTATCACGCCAATAGTGCTTTTAATATAACCGCTCTTTTGGCCCATCACCTGCTTTTCAACTGCATTTTTGTCGATGTTTGGTAAAACGTCGGTTTCAACGCCTATAGCTAGCACCGCCACGGTTGGTGACGATTGGCTTTGAACCGTTATATTAACGTCTTCCAGTACATTACCGCTTAATTGCTGATTATCTTGGTCTATTTGATTTTTAAGGTTATGGGTAATGGCTTCTTTAAGATGGTCTTTAGTAACCACTAAAACGCTATAGCTAACTTTAACCGTCACATTCGCTGTGCTGGTTTGTTGGCCAACGGCTGGCGTCGCGGTTACTTCGGCGTCAGAAATTTTTAAGGTTGGGATAATCACAAAAAACCCTTCATCGCTTAATGACTTTTGGAAATCCTGGGAGAATTTGTCGGAGGCGGCTGAGGTAATTTCTTCCTTAACCTTGTCCACATCCTGTTGGCTTAAAACCGTCACGTTATTGTCGGTCCCTCCCGACAATGCACTAGGGTTGGTGGCCGAGACATTGCTATAACCAACCACTGCAAATGAAGAGTTAGCACCAACATTATAGGCGCTACCGCCTTGCTGGGCGACAATATCGGTAGAGCTAGTCGAAGGATAGTTTATACAGCTGTCACTGACAGTGCCTGATGAGCTGAAGCTGGTATTTTCTTGGGTTATAAATGTCAGACCCTTGGTGGTGAGCCCGGTGCCCGCAGGGACGCTCGAAGGCGGCTGGATAGTTCCACAAACCTGGTAGGTCATATTAACGGCGCCAGTGGCTTTTTTGCCTAAATTCTGTTGGCCAGTTGCCTGGATGTCTTTTTTGGCAGTTTGGTCTGATTTTTTAAGCTGCACAGGAATGATGCCCTGCCCTTTGTCTAGTTCTTTAGCAGTGTCGGAGGTGGTTAAGTTAAAATTACCCGAAAATGGTGTACTGGTAGTCTGAATGGCGATAGTCGCTTTAGGCAGCACAAAAATCGCAAATATAATAAAGGTAATTAAGGCGATCAGTCCTAGAATACCTAGGCCCAAAAGCAAGCGAAAACGGTCAAAATTAGGCACTTTTAACTTTTTATTTTTGGGCGGTTTAACGGGAGTTTTATCTGTTTTTGATTCGTCATCATCGGCAAGCGCAATAGCCTCTGACGCATCATTGGAGTAGGATGCCGCAAGCTCGCCAATCGGGCGCTCATAGTCAATTTTAGCCGGCATTTCTTGGTCAGGATCCGCCGGCGTAGACGGGCTGGGGGTAGCAGCTTCGGGCTGGGATGGAACATGGGCAGAAGCTTCCAAGCTTTTGGCTACCGGCAAACCGGCCGCTCCGGCCAGCGGCATCAGGGCTGACTCGCTAGTAACCAAGACTACTTTTTTGTTGGCGTTTTTGGCGCTACGGGCCAGTAAGCGCATGTTAACTATGCTTTGAAGGACAACGGCCCGTTTTGGTAATACTAAAGCAATTTCTTTGCTGCCAGAGGCTTCTACTTTAGAGATAATAGAGGTAATATCATCTTCGACATCTATGTAAATAGTGTCTTTGGCTGGTTTGGGTGATGTTTTAGCTTCAGTCATACCTTGAGGACCTTATTTAAGCGGGTTTTAAGCGAGATATCGGCGGGGGCCGCCCCCGAGTTAATGGTGTCCATGCCCACTCTAAGTAATCCCATGGCTGTTATAAAGGTATGATCAGTAACGTCGCCGGTGCTGTCTTTTATACCAACGACTTCGTCGGGCCGAATGTGCTTAACCGTAGGCTTACGGGTAAAAGGCAGGCTACGATACCAGTCGCCAGTCTCTAGCCTGTCCATAAGCATTTGTAAGGATGAGCCACCGCCACATAGCAGTATCCGGTGGGGTAGATGATCTAATTTTGTAAATTCGGCCAGGGCTAGCTCTACCCCTGAAATCCAAACATTCAAGGTCTTCTCCAAGGCCTTTATAACTTGCTCTTTTTGGGGTGAGGCGGGCCCATCGGAGGCTAAATCTAGCTTTAAGGCCTCGGCTTTAGCAAAATCGACATCTAAATCACGCTCTATAGCGTGACTGTAAGCGCGGCCGCCAATGCCAAACATTTTAGTACCTTCTACGCCGCCTTCATTAACCACTGCAATATCGGTAGTACCCCCACCAACGTCCATAAGCACGGCGCTAACAGAGGTATTAGGGTCGTCACCAACCATAGAGCGGGCCACTGCAAAAGGCTCAGCTGCTACTGCCAAAAGTTCCAAGTCAAGCTCTGTAGCGGTTCGTTCCAAAGCCCCAATATGGATCATTGGCGCAAAGGCCGTGTACATTTCTACCACCAAATCACGTCCCTGAAACCCCACAGGGTTAGTCACTTTATAGCCGTCAATTTCCATGCGGGTTAGAGCGCTGTTAACTAGTCTAACCTGCACATCTTTGCCACCTAGTTCCCAGGCTAGGTCGTGACGGGCTTTGGCTTCGGCCCGTTCCTGGACTAACTCAATAATTCGCTCCATCTCATCAATAGAAAGCTCCTTGGTAGGGTTGCTACGCGTAAAACGTACTGTAGAGGTGGTACCTTTAACTAGCTCGCCGGCTATCCCAATTACTACTGAGCGGGAACTTACCCCCGATTGCTCTTCGGCAGCCGCCAATGCCTTATCGCAGTTGGCGGTCACAGCAGCAATATCGGCAATAGCTCCAGCTTGCATGTCTGTTAGTTCCTGGTGGGCGCGGCCTACCCCTATAATTTCTACCTCGTTGCCAACCACTCGACCAACTAAAGCTTTAATAAATTCGGTGCCAATGTCTAAGGCTACCATATACTGTCCCACCGGACGGTTGCTTCGAGCATGGGAACTAGTTGGTATCTTGTCCTTTAGCGTGCTGTTTAGGTCTTTAAACTTATCCAGTATGGCCATCTGTTATAACCTTGGTTAATTGTAGCACAGGGGGTTATAGCGTCGACGCGGCAACTATTGACAAATGTAATCATAAGTTGTATTATCTGCTAGTTCAAGGCCAAGAAAGTTTTGGACGCACATTTCATTTTCAAGTCCCTAGACTTCAACCGTCCACTGGGCGAGAAAGGCAGGCTTCATGTCTGCTAAGAGCAAGAGAAACCGACTGGCCACAGCCCTCGGCTTGATCTGGATCTACGCCGAGCTCATCATCGAGCGCAACGAGGAGCTGATGGCGCACATGGCCACCTTCGGCCGCCGGCTGTGTGTCGGCGGTCTCGTGTCCCTCGCGGTCCTCGCATTCCTGACCGTGCCCGACTTCCAAGGCGGCGACATCTTGCTGCCGGCGACCGCCATTGCGTGGCTCGTGACGTCGTTGGCGCTCGTGGGTTTGGGGGTCCTCATCTTCGCCTACTCCCAGATCAAACAGGGAGGCAAGGCCAAGCAGCAAAAGCGGATCCAGGCCCAACAGCAGTAGTCCGCAGCATCCGAGGTGGAGGGTCGAGCGCGAAAGCTCTCTCCTCCACCTCAAGAGTTTGCTATCTCGGGACGGTACTCGCGCCAAGCGTCGCGACAATAGGGTGAGGAGCCCTAACGCCAGGAGGCAGCCATGTCTTCCAGTGAACCGAGCACTGGTTGGCCACCTCCCCCCATTCCTGAGCTTATTGCGCGGGAATGGGGTATTTTTTTATTGCAAAACAGCTTTTATACGACGTACACCGGCGGACGAAGCTTCTTGTTTTATAATCTTAAACTGCCTGCCACTCTCACCTATTTGGCCGGTATGTTCCACATGTGGTCCGCCACAAATTTCACGACTAAAAGGGTTTGCGGGGTCGCCAATGCTATAGACTTTCACGGTATCGCCATATTTATCACCAAAGGCTCCGCTGGCACCGCTATCTAATGCTTCTTCGGTTGGTTCTTCCCGCCACGTGACGGGTAGATCTTGCTTTATCTTTTCGTTTACTAGCTCTTCGACATCCTTAACTTGCTCCGGCGTTAACTTTTCCGGATGGGCAAAGTCAAAGCGAATACGCTCTGGCGTAATATTGCTGCCGCGTTGGGTTACCTTAGGCCCCAGTACGTCTTTTAAGGCTTGGTACATCAAATGAGTAGCCGTGTGCAGTTTAACTACCTCGTCGGAATGGTCTGCCAACCCACCCTTAAACATCCCTGCACTAGCTGTTTGAGAGCGGATACGCTGATGGGTCATTGCGGCTTCAAAATCTTGGTCAAAGTCTCCTGCAATTTCTATACCGCGCTTCTTAGCTTCTTCTTTTGAAAGTTCAATCGGGAACCCGTAGGTGTCATATAGCTTAAAACCATCATAACCCATAAAAATTTTCTTTTTTTCATGCTTACCATCAAGACTATGAACGTCATACAGAGTGCCTGTCATTTTTTCAAATTCTTTAAGACCTTTTCGGAGGGTTTGGCGGAACAGTTTCTCTTCTTTAGAAAAAGCAGCGAAGACGACTTTTTCTTGGGCTTTAGTCTCAGGAAAGTCTTTAGCGTAGGTTTCGATGACTATTTTTGCAACTTTTTCGCATAAACCGTGCTTTAGCCCCAGTTCGTGGCCATAGCGAATGGCTCTGCGGAGCAAGCGACGCAAAACATAGCCTTGAGCCTTGTTGCTTGGCACAACCCCGTCTGCGGTCAACCAAGTGGCAGCTCGCAGATGGTCGGCAATCACACGCATGCTGATTTGATGATCTGCATACTTTTTGCCGCTTTGTTTTTCTAATTCATCTAGTATCGGTTTTATAAGACTGATTTGGAAAATATCTGGATTGTCGTTCTTGGCAGCTGCTAGCCGCTCCAAACCTCCACCAAAATCGACATTTGGTTTAGGTAGCTCCTCAAAGCCTTTGGCATTTTTTTTGTATGCCATAAAGACACTGTTGCCGATTTCTAAAAAGCGGCCGCACTCACAGTTCGGGTGGCAGTGCGCACCAAATTTATTGTCGTGCTCAACTTGGGTAAATTCATAAAATACTTCACTATCTGGACCGCCTGGCTCACCTTCGCGCATATTGGCTGGCTCGCCTTCACGGCTCCACCAGTTTTTATCCGCACCATAAAACTTAATTCTGTCTTTAGGAACACCTAATTCTTCCCAAATGGCCGCCGATTCCTCGTCCCGCGGCAAATTAAGTTCTTTATCCCCTTCAAAGCAGGTTACCCAAAGTTTTTCCTTCGGTAACCCCAATTCTTTAGTCAGAAATTCCCAAACCCATGGTAGCTGTTCGGCTTTGTAATAATCCCCCAAGCTCCAGTTACCAAGCATCTCAAAAAAGGTAGTGTGGCGATTGTCGCCAACCTCGTCCATGTCTTCGGCTCTAAAGCAGGTTTGGCTGTTAACCAGGCGCGTACCCTGCGGGTGCGTCTGGCCAAGCAGGTATGGAATTAGCGGCTGCATGCCGCTACCTGTAAACAAAGTGGTGGGATCGTCCTCGAGTACTAAAGACGCTCGCTGTATAACCTTGTGTTTTTTATCAGCAAAAAACTCTAAGTAAGCTTTCCTGATTTCCTGTGCCGTCATTAGCCTTATGTTAGCAAACAAGGAGTTTTATAGACAAATGCATTATTTTATGATGTGATATAGCAGTGAAAGAAGCATGTAAAATTAGCTGCCCCTTTCAACTGGAGTGTGAGCAATTACTTGCCAAGGGTGTTAGATTACGCAGCGAATCATATTCCCTCCTCCTTGAATCGTTGGATTGGTCTGAGGAAAACCTGGGTATCCAAGATCGTTCAGAATTCAATACAATCCTCCGACCGGCTCGCGAGGAGCTGATAGAACGGATTAATCAAAATGACAAAGAAATTGATGAATTACAGAAGCTAGCCCGCAGGGCAGGAGCCCTATGTCTTTTTGGACCGATCAAAATGAAACGGTTCTTAATATTTGGTGAAGAAGTTGTACGGTGCTCTAGTCCCGTTTAGACGACTATTCCACCGCCTAGACATTCGTGGCCGTAGTAGATGACCGCCGACTGTCCGGGTGTTAGGGCTCGGACCTCTTCTTCCAGTTCCATAGAGACTGTCTCATTACTTAACACGTTAAGTTTTTTGATAGGAATTAGCGACGCACGGTGTCTTGTTCGCACGGTAAGCTTTTGGCCAACTTTTGGCTTTTCATTTATCCAGTGAGTGTCGGTCAGTTTTATTTCTTTGCTCCATAGTTTTTCGTCATCTAATTCTGTGGTTACGTAAACTTCGTTTTTGGTCATATTCTTCTCTGTTACGTAATACGGTAATCCGCCACCAACATCCAGTCCGTGTCGCTGGCCAATGGTGTAGAAAATTGCTCCGTCGTGTTCGCCGATGATTTTTTTATTTTGATCAATAATAGCCCCGGCTTTGGGCTTAACAAACTGCATTAGAAAATCCTTGATACCCACTTTGCCTACAAAGCAAATACCCATACTTTCTTTTTTCTCGGCTGTGACTAAACCATTTTTAGCAGCCAGCTGCCTTACCCTGGGCTTGGTCAAGTCACCCAACGGAAAAAGAGTTTTGGCTAGAGCTTTTTGGGTTATTCGATACAAAAAATAAGTCTGGTCTTTGTTGGCATCTCTGGCCATCATTAGTTGATTTTGGTCTTTGAAGTGCTTAATACGGGCATAGTGCCCCGAGGCAATAAAATCGGCCCCGTCGTCTAACGCCGTTTCTAAAAATAATTTGAATTTAACTTCTTGGTTACAGATAACGTCGGGATTGGGCGTACGCCCAGCCTTAAACTCACTAATCATGTAGTCCACCACTTTCTGGCGATAGTCTTTTTCGAAATCGTACATTTTAAAATCTATACCGAGCTGGACGGCTATACGCTTAGCGTCTTGGTAATCGTCCATCCAAGGGCAGGGCATGCCAGGTAGGTCCTGGCTCCAGTTCTTCATATAGACGCCAGCAACGTGGTAGCCCTGCTCTTTTAAAAGCATGGCCGACACGGAGCTATCAACGCCTCCGCTTAAGCCCACATACACCTTTAAAGGTCTTGTTGCGCTCATCGCCATATGATTCTAACAGATTATACGTCTAGGAAAACGGTGGCGCGGTCTGCCTTAACATGCATTACGCCGCGATCGATTTTTAGGCTAAAATCCGGACGCTCAGGAATGCGGACATTAACGTCGCAAGGTGTAAGCAGAGTCATAAAATTTTTATGGCCCGGCAAAATATCAAAAGGACCGGTAGCGTTAACCGCCGATAAGCTAGCAGCTGCCCCATCAAAGTAGACTCTGGTCGGAGCATAGATCTTAACGTGCATACTCGGCGTACTCATGCGGCGTTAACAATAGCCTCAACACCATTTAGGGTTTCTGCTCTGCTCACGTATTGGCCTTTTTTGCCGGTCAAATCTTCGGTTACGAACATGTCCTGAGAGAAAAACTCAATTAGCCGCCTGGCTTTGGCGAAATCGCTGCGGTCCAGCGGCGAAAGCTCGTTTTCGCCAATTATGGCGATGATATTTTTAAGCGATTGGTGTTTTTGCAGCAAAGCCTGAACCTGCATGCTCAAACGGTAGTGACGCTCGCCAACCACATCGGGGCTAAGTAGGCTGGAGCTGGTCCGAATTAGGTCAACTGACGGCCGGATACCAGCTTCGGCAACTTTACGGCTTAAGACAATTGTGCCGTCCAGTTCATGCGAAATCATTTGCACAGCCGGGTCGCCCAAATCGTCAGCCGGAACGTAGATAGTTTGGACGGTGGTAATTGAAGCCTTTTCGCTGGAGCTTAGGCGGTCTTCTAACAATTTAACATCGGAAAAAATGGTTGGCTCATAGCCCCCTTCGCTGGGGATTTGTTCCAAAATGGTGGACAATTCGCCCCTAGCCTGAATGTAGCGGTACATGTTATCGATAAAAAATAAGATGTCTTGGCCATGTTCGTCCCTAAAATGTTCGGCATTGGCCACTGCACTTAAACCAACCAGTACCCGCTGTACTGGGTTTTGGTCCATCTGGCCAAAAAATAGACAAGTATTTTTGAGTAGATCCCGCTCTTTTAAGGTTTCGTAAAGTTCGTGACCTTCTCGAATACGTTCACCAATGCCAGTAAAAAAACTTAACCCCTGGCCGCTCTTGGAAATATTATGAATAAGCTCCATAGCTAATACCGTTTTCCCCACGCCGGCGCCGCCAATAATGCCTATCTTTCGGCCTTTAATAAACGGCACCAAAAAATCAATAACTTTAATGCCGGTTTCCAGCATCTCGACTTTAGCGGCTTTAAAAGATGCTTGCCTGGGTGGCATTTGCATAATATCTTTTCGTGGTTGCTGGGGAGAGTCTAAAGCTGGCTGGCCATCAAGCGGCCGGCCCAAAGCATCTAGCACCCGACCAACGGTTGGCGGGCCAACTGGTATCTCTATACCACGCCGGGTTCGCTCAACAGGTAGGTTTTTATGCAGCGATTTGTCCGAAAATAAATTAAGGCAAACGGCCACGTTATTGCCAGCCAAATGATCGACTAAAAGTGCTGCTGGCCGCTCACCTGCGGCAACCAAAACCTCGCCCGGCTCAGGGCCATCTTCGTCAAACTGCACATGGACAATCAAATCCCGGATAGATCGAATAGAGCCCGCACTCATGGATAGACCTTTCTTAGGCCATTTAATATCTCTTTTAGGCGCTCGTCTTTTTGGAGCCGCCTAGCCCGGTTGTAGGATTTGGTTAAGTCGCGAAAGGTGCTGGTGGCTTTATCGTGGGCAGCACTCATGGCCCTAAATCGACTGGCGTACTGGGCCAATTTTGCCTCTAAGATCACCTCGCCTATCATTATTTGGGTCATGGAACGCTCCAGGTGATCAACTACCTCATGGGTGCTTGGTTCGAATATATAATCTCTTTCACTAATTATTTCATCGCCGGTTGTGACATTTTTACCTCTTTCGGCCACTTCCACGCTCAGCTCGATACTTTTGATACTTTGGGACATTAACGATACATATGCCGGATAAAAACAGGTAGTTGACGCATATTTTTGGACATGGGCAATAATCGGTTCGACGTCGACACCTTCGTCAAGATCGGGCAACTTAAAACTAGCTATAAAGGGAACATCCCGCTGTGACAACTGGACAGCTCCGTGGCTGCCAATAACCAAAATGTCATTTTTTTGCGGACTGTAACCAGCCAAAGCCTTATCGATTAGACGCTCGTCTATGTCGCCGCTAAAGCTGCCTTCGGCAGTTATTAATATCATTAGTTGTTTTGGGATAATTTGTTTAGTGTGCCGGCCAAAATGAAACGATGTATCGACTCTAATCTGGCGATAAATCCGCCAAAGCTCGTCAAAGAATTTTTGGGAACGTAAAACTTTGTCTTTAATTTGCGAAATGTGCATGCTGGCAATGCCCTCAAAGGCACTGGTCAGTGCAGTCACCACCGCCATGGCGTCTTTTTCGCGGCTAATATCATTAAGCAGCCTCATGTGTGGGCTACCTCCTGGCCTGATACCTGAGCTTGCAGGCGAGCTTGAGCGGCCTGGTAGTCTTGCTCAGTTTTAATTTGTGAGGTGCTCTCGGTAACTAATTTTTTTAAATTGCCAATGTCTAGCTGAGCAGATTTATCAAAATCAAAAACTACATCTAGCATCATTTGTTGAGCCAGCAGACTAAAAGTTTCAGTAGGTGGCTGACTAAATAGTTCGTAAAGCCGCGTACCTGCCAACATATCGGTCTTAGCATTTAAGGCCAGCTCGGAACCAAAATGGGAAAATTCTTTAGCTTGGGCGAAAGCCGCCAGAGTCTGAAATATCTTGGCGTTTTGAGCTTTCTGGCGGGTATTGTGGCCCCTGCCGCCAATACGAGTGACGCTCAAGCCAGAACTAACCGCCGGCCTAAGGCCCTCACGGAACACATCCATATCAAGTACCCACTGTCCGTCTGTGATAGACATAATGTTTGTGGGCAAAAAGCCAGTGATATCGCTACCGTCTGCCAGCACTAATGGAATGGCCGTTAAGCATTTGCCGTTTTTGGCTAACCGCCCCGCCCGCTCTAGCAAACTAGCATGGGCGTAAAACATATCACCTGGGTATGAATCTCGACCGGGGCTGACTCCGGATAACAAGGCAATTTCTCTTGATGCGTGGGCGTGAGTAGTAAGGTCATCGTAGATTACAACTGCGTCAATGCCAAGAGATTGCCATAGGTATTCTGCCAAGGCACAACCCACATAAGGCGCCAAATAGCTTAGTACCAAAGACTCAAAAATCGTCGAAACAACTACTATAGTCTTTTCCAGCGCACCGCTTTCACTTAACCTGTTAAGCAATGTGTCAATATCGCTGCGGCGTTTGGTGATTAGTACGTAAACAACAACTTGGTCGGTTTGACGCTGGTTTAAGGCTATCTGGGTAGCAAGCGTAGATTTGCCAGACTTAGCATCGCCCAATAGAGCCAGTCTTTGGCCGCGCACTATTGGAAACAAAGCGTCAATAATTGTAACGCCAGTTTCTAGCTGATCAGACAATTGCTGCCGCTCATAAATTGGCGGAGCTAAGTTAAAAATTGGCCAGCTCATGTCAGCCGCTACCGCACCTTTGCCGTCTAGCGGCTCGCCAGTTACAGAAATAACTCGGCCAATTAAATCTTTGCCGACTTTAGCTGCTAGCTCGGAGTGTTGGACAACCGCCAAGCTACCCACCCGCAGACGTGTCGTACCCATATGCAGCACCAGCACCCGATCTTCTAAAACATGCTGCACAAAACCTTTGCTGCCATCGTCAAAACTAACTAGGGCATGAGCATTAACTGGCTGTAGGCCAGAAAGTGTTATTAAAAATCTATTTACGGCCACCACCTCACCTACCGGCAGACCACTGTCCACCAAACGCTGAAAACCGCTCTTGCTTTGAGCGCTCACTTAATGGCTCCGGCGATAAGTTTGGCTAGGTAGGGTTCCTGGTTTTTTAGCCGAGCCCTAAGGCTCATATCAAATAACTTATTTGGCGTTCTCAGTATGCAGCCGGCAGCAATTGTTGGTTGCAGGCCCACTTTAACAAGTACATTCGGATCTATATTTTCACGAAGCCAAATTAAAATACGCTCTAAGGCTTTAGGCGGAGGATCGACTGCAAAGCTAATATGCAAAGCTGGAGCCACTTTAAGCAAGTTTTGCAGTTTTGCTTCCAGATCCTTCCTGCCAGCCGCGTCAAGCAGATTAATTTGGTTTTCTTTCGCTAAGCTGTCAAGCAACCTGGTCAAACGAGGTGGAGTGGGCGATGCACTACCACTTTTTCTGGCGGCTGCCCCAGCAAAAAAATCATCAAGGCTATTTAGCTCTCTAATTAGCCGGGTAACGTCAGCCGGACTAACCACGGCGAGCGGTATTTTAAGCTCCACGCTTTATATCCTCCGTAATAGCGGCTTTATTAGCCTCTAGCTCCGACAATATAAAATCCAACTGGTCGGATAAATCTATCTGGTTGCCAATAGCTCGCAAAATATAGTGATTAATAATCGAGGCCATGGATATTTCAAATTGCTCGATAATATGGGCTTTTTGGGCTTCGGACTGAGTTTGCATTTGGGTCTGGAGCAACTGACGCTGCTGGTCTATAGTTGCTATGGTTTTTTCGATTGAGCCCAGAGCAATTTGCTTGGCATCGGCAATAGATTGCTCATACTTTTTAAACTCAATCTGCAATGTACGAGTAATTTCCGTACGCATATAGTCGTTAAGTTGAGTGGTGGTCTGGCGAAGGTCTTGCTGCAGGAACATGGCGTTTTCGCCAAGAACTTTTTCAAAGTGCAAGCGACCGCGGTTTCGCAGCTCTTCCCTAAAATTAGCGTCAAAAATATGCTCGACTTGCTCTTTGGCTGCCGCATCTAGTCTATCAAGTGCCGGCGGGGCCGTCGCTAAAGGGGACTGCTGCTTAGTAGCTGGCGTTCGCCTAACCACTAGCCAAATAATGGCTGCTGCTACTGCGCTTGCTATGGCGCCAATGACTAAAATTAGCCCACCGCTATTCATTTTTTTCCTTTATATTTTCAGTACTAAATATACCCCTAAAATACCCAAGACAAAAACCAGCCCGGAAGCTGCAATTACTTGCCCTAAACCTCGGTAAATTGATGTCCGGCTCAAAGGATTTCGACCAATAGCTATCATAGCGTTACGGACGCCCACCCAAAGTAGGCTAAGCGCGGAAAGTACTGCCACAAAAAAGATCAAGGCAGCTGCGTAAACCCGTAGCGGTGAGATATTTTTACCGGCAATTTGCTGGCTAATGTCTGCCAGCACAGAAGGCACATTACTTTGGCTGGCTGGATTTTTGGCTATTGAAATATCGGCATTTACTCTACCGATATTCCAGTTGTCCGATCTAGTTAAAACGTCTTGCCGACCGTCAAAATCTTGCAGCGCCCGACCAACCACGCTAACAGCCAGGCGCCCAGCATTAGCCCCTACACCATCAATGGAAGATATCGTTATATAATCGCCAGCTTTTATGGTGCCTTTTTCGTCGCTGACAAGTATGGGATAGGTTCCGCCAGTGGCCACTAAGACCTGGCGGTCTTGGCCGCTAATGTAAGCTGACGAACGCTCTGCTTCTACTACCACCCCATGCACACGAGACGGGTTGCTGGCGGGTGCAGCCTCCACTGTGGTGGCATCGTTGGTAGTTACGGCAGCTATCATACCGGTTTGTAGATCACCACGACCTTGGTAACCCTGTACAAAAGTTTCGGAAGCATAGGTCTTGAGCCCGGCAGTTAAGCCAAAGAGCAGAACAGCAACTGCGCCAAAAGGTAGCCAGGCTCTCTTCAACCCTCTTAATTTAAGTCGCATATATAACGGTAAGTATAACCTTTTTAGACGGATAAGACTATCTGTTAAAGATAGCTATTTGCCTGTGAGTGTTCTAAGTCGAGCTAAGGTTACTTTAATGTCTTTTGGCGTAGTGTTTTTGCCGAAACTAAAGCGCAGTGACGACCGAATGGCGGATTCTGCCAGTCCCATAGTCGCCAACACATGGGAGGCCTCATCTTTGGCAGCACTGCAGGCACTGCCCACAGCGCATTGAATGCCGGCTTCATCTAACTCCATCATTAACCTTTCGTTATCAAAACCAGGAAATGTCACGCTTAAAATATGCGGAGCGTGTTCGGTAGGATGGCCATTGATGATGGCCGAAGGCACAAATTGAGAAAAGCCATTGGCCATTTGATCTCGTAAATTGCTGACGTGATACTTTTGGACCTTTCGCCTATCCTTTGCCAAGGTTAAGGCCTTAGCAAAACCAACAATTGCTGCCATATTTTCCGTACCGCTGCGTCGACCGCTTTCTTGTCCTCCGCCTAAAATCAACGGCTTTAATCTGATGGTGCGATTAATATACAAAGCGCCGGACTGTTTAGGCCCGTAAATTTTGCTGCCGTTAAGGCTCATTAAGTCAACGCCTAATTTGTGGACGTTTAGATCAAAATAATTGGGCGCTTGGGCCGCGTCGGTATGAAAAAATAGCGGAAGCATATTTTTTTGACTAAGCCTTGTTCTTCTAATCTCTTGGGCTATTTTAGCCAAGTCACGCAAAGGAGATACTGTGCCAGTTTCGTTATTAACAAAAATTACGCTTATTAGAATTGTGCGGTCTGATATTAAATTACTTAACTTGTTAAGTATTACTTGACCGTACCTGTCAACAGGTATCCGGCGATGTGTAAATAAACTGGCTGGAGCCAAAACAGAATCATGCTCTGTGGCGCTAACTAAGACTTCTCCATCTTGATAGCTTCTCATTAGCCCTTGTATGGCAAGGTTGTTGGCTTCGGTTGCTCCGGCTGTAAAAATAATTTCCGCCGGACGAACGCTCAAGACACTCGCTACATCTTGGCGAGCTTGCTCCAGTGCTTTGCGGATTCGGCGACCAGCCAAATACGTGGCTGAAGGATTATAAAAATCCTCTGACCAATAAGGCTCCATAGCATCCTTAACCTTAGGGTCAAGGGGCGTCGCGGCAGCATAGTCTAAGTAGATGTTATTTGCCATTGCCGTTATAGCTTAAATAAATTAATAGCGTTATTAGTAGTGGCTACAGCTAAATTATCCAGTGACTCAGCTCTGAGGTCGGCTAAAAACTTAGCAATATCAGCAATATGAGCTGGCTGGCACACCTCCCCACGGTGAGGGTGCGGCGTCAGAAATGGAGCATCGGTTTCTAAAAGCAATTTATCAATTGGCACGGTCTTGGCAGCCTGGAGTTGCAGCTCATCCTTTGTAAAAGTCATTATGCCGTTTAGCCCAACATATAGTCCGCGGCTAAGTATCTGGTCGAGTTCTTCCGGACCGGCACTAAAACTATGAACTACGCCGCTTAAAGCGCGTGGCTGGTTATATTCATCAAGTATTGCGAAGAAATCCTCCCAAGCTTCCCGTACGTGGAAAACATATGGTAAGCCTCGCGTAAGACCGGCTTCGATTTGCTGCCGGAAAGCCAGCTGCTGGTTTTCTTTAGATGACCGGCGACGAAAATAATCAAGCCCAGTTTCGCCAACAGCTACTACTTTAGGCATGCTTAATATCTCTGCCAGCTTTACGGCAGAAGCTTCATTCGCCATAAAGGCGTTTGCATCATGCGGGTGGCATCCGGCTGCTGCCCAGATATTGTCATAATCTGAAGCTAGTTCAATGGCTTTGACGCTATCTGGAAGAGTTGTGCCGACTAAGAGCAGCCGGGTCACACCGACCTGCTTGGCAGTGGCTATAACATCGCCCGGTTCTAACGGGTAACTTTTAAAATGAATATGGCAATGGGTATCAGCTAGTTCCATGGGCGATTTTCTCTAAACGGCGGTTTTAGTGGCTTTAGGGAAAAGTGGCGGTGGCAGCGACTCTAAAACTCCACGGGCAAAGATTTTTTGGATTTTGCCGGCAGTATCTGGCATAAACGGCGCGAGCAAGTCGGCGATCTCTAAAAGCGAGGAGCTTAAATAGGCCAAAACTTCCTGCAAATGGGCATCGTCGCGACCGCCAGTCTTAGGAGTCGCTATCTCCCACGGTTTAGTCTCGTCTATATATTGATTTAAGCCTTTAACCTGCTCCCACACTTCGTCTAGGGCCTTATCAAACCGGCAATTGGCCATGGCCTGCTCATAGCCGCCTACATCGTGTTGACCGCCGGGCATATTTCCAATTACACCTTTTTGATAACGGGCAATCATGGCTACAGTTCTAGACACAGCATTACCTAGCTGGTCGGCTAGTTCGGAATTATAGGCCTCCTCTAGCCGCTGCCAAGAGAAGTCACCGTCGCTATAACTAGGGATATGTCGCAAGCAAAAATAGCGGAAAGTATCGGCGTTATATTTTCTAACAATGTCGGCTGGCGCAACCACATTGCCTAGCGATTTACTCATTTTACGACCTTCTACTTCTATAAAGCCGTGCACATACAGCACCTTTGGCAGAGGTAGCTTTAACGCAATTAGCATAGCCGGCCAAACAGCCGCATGAAACCGCAAAATATCTTTGCCCAATATCTGGACACTGGCCGGCCAAAACTGCTTAAAATCTTTGTGCTCGGGGTAGCCCAGCACGGTAATGTAGTTCATTAGGGCCTCAAACCAAACATACATCACTTGGTTTGGGTCGCCGGGCACGGCAATTCCCCAGGCGATTTTGTCTTTTGGCCGACTAACAGAAATATCTTCCAGCCCGCTGTTAATTAACGACAGGATTTCGTTTTTGCGAGTTTTAGGGATAATTAGTAAGGCATCAGTTTCAATTAATTTTTTGAGCTCAGCAGTAAACGCGCTTAGTTTAAAAAAATAATTATCTTCTTTTAGCTTCTCGTAGGGCCGATTATGTTCAGGACAAACGCCTTTATTTTTTTTAACTAATTGATCAGGAAAATACTCCTCGTGTCCAGTGCAGTACCAACCCTCATAAGTACTTTTATGGATGTAGGCGCTTAAAGCTTTCCAAATAATTTGCGCTCGTTGCTCGTGAGCTTTGTCGGTCGTCCTCACGAACCGGTCGTGGCTAATATTTAGATCGGTTAGCAATTTTTTAAAACTCTCGGTCATTTTGTCGGCAAATTGCTGGGGGGTCAGTTTGGCCTCAGCTGCCTTTTCGGCAATTTTGCCGCCATGTTCGTCGGTACCAGTAGAAAATAGAACCGAGTATTTACGTTGGCGCATATAGCGGGCTAAGACATCGGCCATTACTAGCTCCCAACCAAAGCCAATATGCGGCTGGTCATTTACATACGGAATAGAAGTAGTGATATAGAAGTTAGCCACTGCTTTTATTGTATCTCAGGGCGCTTAATGTTCGTATGCGTTTAAAACAGCGAGCCTTGCGGTGTGGCCCCTCATTTATCGATAAAATCTCGGCAGAGCCGCTCAAAAATGGCATTAGTCCAACCAAAACCTGTTTGGCTGGGGTAAAGGCCTTTTAGCGGCGGCCGGCCAGGTTGCACCACATTATATTTTTCTAAAAATACACCGTGCTTATTAAACCAGGCTAGGTTGGTTTTAAGCCATTTGTTGGCAATTCTTTTAGCATCTTCGTGATAGCCGTAGCGTTTTAAGCCTTGGATGACTATAAAGTGAAGCGGCGCCCAGCCATTGGGGTAAGCCCATTGCGTTGGCAAAGCCCCCGGAACTAGCTGGCCAATCGGCATCGCGTCGGTAGCTGCTAGTCCACCTTTATTTTCGAATTTTTTTAAAGAGCTAACTAATTTAGCGGCTTGTTTTTCACTGGCTATCCCAGCCCACATTGGGTAGTAGGCTGCTAATGATGCCACATTGCCGCGGTCGCCCTTAACATAGTTATAGTCAAAATAAAGGCCCCTTAAGTTACTCCACATTAAGTGGTTTATAGTCATCCGGCGGTGATGAGCAGCTTGCTCCCACGCTACCGCCTCGGACTCATTACCAAGTAGTCGCTCACAGTAGGCAAAATCACGTTCATATTTATAAAGTAGGCTGTTTAAGTCTACGGGCAGATAATTTAGGCTTTTTCGGCCAAAGCGCGGTGTTAAGTCCCAACCGCTTTCGGTTTCGGCTAAGTCGTTATTGTAATTTACGTCAAAATAACGGCTTAATCCAGAGTGGACTTGGCGAGCATTTGGTTTGGTACGCCCAAGCCAAACCGTGTGATATTCGGCCTGGGCAATTTTAATGACGCGGGCCAGCCACTGCTTATCCATGTGGTAGGTTTTGTAAACATCCAAAATAAAGCTGGTCAAAAATGGTGGCTGTGAGCGGCCCATTAAATAGGTGCGTGAAGCATTAGGAATAATCTTAAATCTTTCAAATAGATAAAGCAGATTCTCCAATATACCGATGACTAGATCTTTATTCTCAGTATCTAATAAGCCCTGGGCCATAAAATAACTGTCCCAGTAATACATCTCGTTAAAGTCAAATTCGTGGTTTGGCTCATAGGCCGGCACTAAGTAAGGATGGGACAGGCCTATTAGACTATCGCTATCATTGGGGTTATAACGAGTAAGTTTGGGCCAAAAAATTTTGATGTAGTGGCGAGCAGCAGCGACAGTCTCGGCATTAAGATCTACATGGTTTCGGCGGGGTAATGTAGTTATTTTGGTTTTAAGACGTTCAGAACCAATTAGCGCCATTCCTCAAGACTAGGCCAAGCGTAAGCACTAGTCAATAAAACACTTTATATATCTAAGTGCCTGGGGTCTTTATACGGGTCCTGCCCGACCATTGTTCTTAAAATAAGTTTGCCTATTGCTATTGAACTTAAAATTCTATGTGTAATCTTTTCATAGCGTTCATCAGATATAGAGTCCCAGACAATCTGAGATAATTCGGGGTTTTTATCGATATCCATTTGTTTTTCTATTTCATCGATTTCTGACTGCAATATTTCTTGGCAATGCATTACCACTTGTTTAACACGCCACGGGTATTCAGGGTCTGCATCTTCGGTTAGAGAATCTACGTACTTTTTAAGTCTGGGTTCCTTAGAAAGATAAAAAACTAGCCTATTGATATTTTGTTGTTTACCCTTATCAGTGCCAGTAATCATTTTCAATAGTTCACCCTCGTCGAAACCTGCTTCTTGTAAATATCGCGAGGAGGTAAACAGTTGCCCTCGGTGTATGCTATCTGGGTCTAACCCTTGACGATAAGCGGCTTTCACATAACTCCAAATGTGCTCGGGTTCAATATATTGAAGCCCGCCTAACCACCTACGCATTCTATTAAAAACTTCAAAATAAAGACTCTCAGCTGTATATGGGTTTAGTTTGCTTAAAATCTCGGGTCCTAACTCCTTAAGATGGTCGAGAGATATATCATCGGCTCGATGTAGTCCAATCCTGCCTAGAGCTTCTGTTATTCCTTCAGCTAATTCTGACAGGGATCTTTCATTTTCACTATCTATATCAGCTCGGTATAAAATACTAAGATCATCATCTCTAGATCCTTCTGGCAGGTCGCCCGTTTGCGCTAACGCTTCGTCAACTCTTTCAATATCGGGCCTAACGTCTTCCAACGAATCGCTATCAGAATCGCCCGCAGGCTCCTGGGGAGAGCCGTTTCCTCTTTCCATTATAATATTATACCAAATTCTGGTATAAATTGCAAGTTAGTAGTGCGACCGGACTAGACTTTGGGTTTTTTAGGCTTTTTCTTCTCTTTACGGCCTTTATCTTTAGCCATCTTCGAATCCTTTTTTCGCTTATCCTTAAATTATAGCCCAAAAATGGTTTGCAGTTGTAATAATTCTAACTGTTGGGATTTGCATCTGCCGTAAAGTTAAAATATAGAGGGAGAAGCGGCCATGATTTTACTAAAGAACCCACCCCAGCTAGACGATGTTAGAAACTTTATTGCTAAAGTGCCTCAATATCCTATTTCCGCCCAACAGGTCTTAGCACTGGCCAAAAACAGCCGGGCACCACAAGAAGTTATTGAGCTTTTCTCCATCTTCCCGGCCGATACCGTTTTTACCGACAAAGATGATTTGACCAGCCGTTCCGAGCTAGTTTCTATTTTAGAGAGCCAAGACGAAGCCGAGAACGACGCTTTCAACCCGGAAGAAGACTAACAAGGTTAACCATGAGCCGCCTCGACGAGGCTTTTGCCAAGATAGATCGGCGCCATTTTGTTGTTCCGGAGTATAAAGAGTCGGCTTATGCTGATGTACCTTTGCCTATTGGCCATGGCCAAACCATTAGCCAGCCTACCACCGTTAGAATGATGCTAGAGTGGCTGGACGTTCAAGCCGGCTTTCATATTTTAGATGTTGGATCCGGCTCTGGCTGGACTACGGCCTTGTTGGCTTACTTGGTCGGTCCGCGCGGCCATGTTTATGCCGTTGAGCGGATCCCGGAACTGGTCGAGTTTGGTTCGGATAACTGCGAAAGGCTTGGAATCAAAAACGTCACATTTTCTCAGGCCGGGATGGATTATGGCTTGGAAGATTACGCTCCTTATGACCGTATCTTAGTTAGCGCTGCTGCCGATAAAGTCCCAAGCGATCTCCTGTACCAGTTAAAAAGGGGCGCCAAAATGGTTATCCCGGTCCATAACGACATTTTGGAAATCACCAAACAAACTAGCGGCAAAACCGTTACCAAAACCCACCACGGTTTTGTTTTTGTGCCTTTAATTTAGCTACTTACTTAACCGCTGCAGACCGAAGGGCTGTGCGTCTGGTGTAGACTCGCCCAGAATTTGACTGGTGATTATTTGGGCAGCTGCCATAGCCCAAGCCAACCCCCAGGCTCGAAAGCCAAAGGCGACATAAATATTGGGGTGCTTGGGATAAGCCCCAATGTAAGGCAAGCGGTCATAGGTCATATTATCGCCAGCTATCCAGTGATAGACTGCTTTTTTAACTTTAAATTTTTGGTTAACGTCCATTAGCAGATTCTGGTAGTGCTCATCTTTATCGTAATCCTTAGTCATTTTGTGGCTTTCTCCACCAAAAATTAATATTTGGTCGTTTTTATATGGGTGCGATCGAATCGAGCGAATTGGATCGTCGGTCGTGATATACATGCCTTGCGGATAATGCCCGTCAATTATTACCCCCAGCGCGTAAGACAGTTTGGTCCAGGTAGCGTCTGCAAATATATTTGGCTGCCAAAAAGGATACTTGGTAGCCTCAACTAGGTATTTAGCCGTAACTTTTCCATTTTTGGTCTCTAGGGTGATTGAGTCACCTGGCTGGATAGCCACCGCCTCGGTCTGCTCAAAAATCTTGCCGCCGGCACTTACTAGCTGATCGGCTACACCTAGTAGGAACTTGCGCGGATGAAACTGGGCTTGATTAGTAAATTTAATGGCGCCTTTAACTTCAAATGGTAAATCGGTTTGGGTCTCGAAACTGGCCGGTAAACCAAGGCTTTTGGCCGACTCTACTTCTTTTTTAATATCGTCGACCTTGTCTTCTTCATTACTATAAACATAGGCATCACGGCGGGAGAAATCACAATCTATGCTTAAGTCTTTGGATAAATTTTCAATATCATCAATCGCTGTTTGGTTGGCGTTGGCAAAGGCTAAAGCTGTCGTTTTGCCGAATTTATGAATTAGGTAGTCATAAATTAAGTAATGCTGGGAGGTTAGCTTGGCAGTGGTATTGCCGGTAGTGTTCGCAATTATGCGGTCTTTTTCCACAATGGCCGTCGACAAACCTGCCTTTTGTAGAAACCAAGCCGCCAAAATGCCCGTAATGCCGCCGCCAACGATAGCCACATCGTAGTTATTGCTAGTTTTAGGCAGCTTTGGATAGTTGGTGTCGCTGGTGGTATCTATCCAAAGCGAAGTATCTTCGCCTATAGAATGCTTACTCATCATTTAAAGATATAAAATGGCTGCTCTTGTAACAGTTAAAAACCGTACAGCTTAAACTCAGGCTTATTTGGTGGAGCTGGTGGGTACCCGCAGCTATCGCTGCTTCACTTTTAGTGATTAACATATTACGAGCAGAGCCCGTATCTGTAATCACTCTTGCGTATTGCCTCTGGCAATCCTCACCCTCACGGGGCAGTACCCACCAATCAGGCCAACAAAAAAACACCAGTATAGACTGATGTTTTTGTGGTGGAGCTGGTGGGTACTACCCCCACGTCCGATTGATAACAGGCTAAGCGACTACAGGTTTATATCGTTTAAAGTTTCTTTGCTTTATAAGCCCTTGGAACGATCAAAAAAGGCTTTAAGCGCAGTCCAATAAGCTTAGCTTCTCGCGGCGGACTACCACGAATAAGCGCAGTCAGAAATATGACACACTGCTAGCCTATCTGACATTGGTTAGAGTATGGCTCTAGACTTAAGCTAGAGCTGGTGCGAAAACCGGCATGCGAAACATGCTGGCTACGCGATCAAATGCTTTGGCATTTAATGTTGTTGCACTCGGCTAACGTGCAAGTGCGAACCGACCTGCCGCAAAAGCTTGTTAAAGTTCAACCGTCGAGCTTAAAATTCAGCCCCGTTCGAGCATTATATCATCTGGTATAGTACCAGTCAAGACCTCAAACAGCCCTTTTGTCAAGCTATAGGCGTTTGGAGAGTTTTTGGACAGCGTAGTCTAGCATTTCGGCTTCGCCCTGGTTTAGCAATTTCATAAATTCGGACTGCTGTTTTTTGAGTATTTTTAAGGCTTTATCGTAGCGGGATTGGCCCTTGCTGGTTAAAATAACGTCCCGCCGCCGACCGTCTTGTTTATTTTTAGTGATTTTAACTAAGCCGGCCTGCTTCATGGCTTTAAGCTGGCGGCTAATATTGGCCTCGGTTTGGTTGAGGTAAAAGGCGGCAGCCCGTTGGGACATAGCAGAGTCAGGTGATAGTACACTCATTATCCGGGCCTGCGACAAACCTATGCCTACCTTCGAGCTTAAAAGCTCATCTGATAAATGTTGTAAAACATACGTCAAGTGGAGCAGGGGAGGAAAGGAGCCACGCTGGCCGGATCTAATATTTGCCATAACGCTAATGCTATCAGGTAAATACTTAACAAGTCAAGTAATTAGCGGGCAGGGGGCTAAATTTTAAAGCAGGCTGCGTAAATCTTTCTGGACAGCGAATTCAATATACAGTTTGTACCACTGGGAAAAACTTAGAGCCTCTGCCCTAAGGTCGCCGTTCACCTCGGCTTTTGCTAGTATTTCGTCGGCTTGAGCCTTTTTAATATTGAGTCCGCCAGCTAAGCTGCTCCGCAGTTTTTTGCGGCGAGCCGAAAAACCGGCCTTAACTATTTGAAAAAATAACTTGCTATCTAGTTTTTCGAAAAGTGGCTTAGGGCGCCGAGTTAAGATTAGTAGCTGCGAATCAACTTTGGGAGGCGGTTCAAACAGTTCGGCTTTAACCGTTAGCCCTAGCTGGCAGTCATAATAAAGTTGGGCACTAACGGATAGCAGGCTCATTTGGCCGGGCTTGGCGCAGACCCTTTTTGCGACCTCTTTTTGGACTAACAGCACAATCAAAGCCGGCGGATTAGCCGCTTCGGCCAAAGCCCTTAGCAAGTGGCTAGTGAGGTAGTAGGGGATATTAGCCACAACCTTGTAGCCAGCCGGCAAGCTGCCAAGATCAAATTTTAAGATATCGGCGGCAACAACTTTAAGCTTTGGTGAGCGAAAATTATGCGCCAGGCCTTTGGCTAGCCGTTCGTCTAGCTCTACTGCTACCACCTGCCCGGCTCCCTCGACTAAATGTTTAGTTAAAAAGCCTAAGCCCGGGCCGATTTCTAAAACCGTATCATTTGAGGTGAGTTTGCCAGCCTTGGCGATTTGAATCAGCACCGAATTGTCTTTGAGCCAGTGCTGACCAAGCGATTTTTTA
This sequence comes from Saccharimonadales bacterium (SeqCode), assembly GCA_040900055.1. Lineage (GTDB taxonomy): Bacteria > Patescibacteriota > Saccharimonadia > Saccharimonadales > UBA10212 > JBBDZU01. The sequence goes on from JBBDZU010000006.1 coordinate 55,895, forward strand.
GGATTCTCCATACTGAAACTACCTGTTACTCGGTGGGAATTGGCTTAATCCTAATTTTTTATAACAGCCGGGGTGTTGGGTGGCTAACCCGCCGGATGAGCGGTTGGTGTTAATAATCACAGCACGGTCTTGAACAGACGGTGGGGCCAAATCGGCCCGTGCGTAACCGGTGTTTAAGCTATTCCAAGTTGAAGACGCAAACTGATAAGCTCCGTAATAACCGTTACCAGTATTTATTTGATAGTTCCCGCCGGCTTCACACTGGCGTAGTTTGAGCAGCCAAGTTTGTAAAGAGCCGGCAAATTCCGCTGCCCCAACGGCCAAAATCCTGGGTACTGGATTGGAAATAACCGTAACTTGCAGACGCTCCCGGCTAATCTCTCTGCCGCTTCTAGTCTCTATCTTGTAGGTGACCACCCGTTTGCCCGGCACGCCGTCTTGGCGGACAGCAGTAGCCCCAAAGGATAGCCTTGCATCGTTAACAGTCTGGGTTGGGGCCGCTATAGTCTCTTCTACCGTAATTACTTGAATGCCGTTTCTAATCAAAGAGATGGTCATATTGGCAGAAATGGCGGTATTTAAGGCTGGCTCGATGGTGTCGCCTTCGGCCGGTTTAACGCCTTTTTCGGATAATAGTTCGCCAACAGTTTTTTTATGACTACGGACAACAAGTTCCTGGCCGTAAAGCTTTAAATTTACAGGCGTAGCACGCTCGATAACTACTTTCTCGCCAATTACGTTCTCGGAGACTGAGCCTTGCTCAAAGCGAACGTTGTCTTCTGGGTAGAGATTAACGCCGGCAGCTTGGGCAGCCACCCGCGGACTTTTTTTAGCCGTTAAAGTAACATTTTTTAGGCCGCCCTCTACAACTGTTACCGGGCGAGCGCGGTATACGTTAATCCTAAAGTTATCTTCCGAAATAGGTGTAGTCAGCGATGGCTCAACGACATCCTCGGAGATTAGGTTTAGGGGTAGCTTGTTTATCAAGTCACCGACTGTACCTTCTTTAGTTGTCAACGTACGGGTTTGACCACTGTCCGATAAAAAAACTACGTGCGATTGGCTCGGCCGACTTAAGCTATCGCCACGTGTTAACCAGATGCCGCCAATTAGGACTAAGCCTAAAAGCAGCCCAAAAACTGGGGCAATGTATGGTCGCCTGTGAATATGTTGCCCGCTAGTTGCTCGAGCCGACTCGTAATGCTTGACTAGTTTTTTACGGTGGAAAAATCTCATGAATCTTCCAATTTCTTTAAAGGAGCAAAACCGATGTCTAGTTTTTTGGCGCCTTTGCCTTTAAAAAAGACCGTCGCAATATCCCCCTCCAGATCTAAAACTGTCCCCTGCCCAAAAATTTCGTGCAGAACGCCGTCGCCGGTTGCTAAATCCGGTACGTAACGAGGCTCGTCGCTTAGGAGGGTATTATCGCTGCGCTGTTCGCCGCTACCAATTGCTGTCTTTGAGCTATCAATATCGGCTAAAAATCGGCTTGGAGGATTGCTCGTCCGACCGCCGAATAGCGTTCTGGAGGCTGCATAAACTAGATAAAGCTCCTGCTTGGCACGGGTCATACCAACATACATCAGCCTCCGTTCTTCTTCCAGTTCGCTCATATCGTAAAGTGCCCGCGAATGCGGCAATACGCTTTCTTCCAGCCCCGTGATAAAAACCGTAGGGAATTCTAAGCCCTTGGCCGAGTGGAGAGTCATTAATGTTACGGCATCAGGACGGTAGTCACTGGTATCTGTTTTTGTGGCAGCGGTGGTTAAATTATCCGACTTTTTCATATTGACCGAATCAAGATCACTAACCAGCGCCACCTCTTCCAAGAAGCCAGCCAGTCCCACATCGTGATAGTCGGCGGCTACGGAGGTAAGTTCCTTAACGTTCTCGATGCGGGCTTCGCCCTGGGGAGTGCCGTCTGTTAGATAATGGAAATAGTCAATTTTAGAAATTAAACCTTCAACTAGATCTTTAGGCGAGAGGTTATCCATTTGGGCTCTAAACTGAATAACTATCTCGGTTAGTTCGGCCAAACCTTTGCGGGCCTTTGGCATTAGAGCATCGCAGGAATTAACCTCCATCAAACCCTGCAGCAAACTATGCTTGGCTTGCCTGCGCCAATCGTCAAAAACCTCTAGCGATTTGGCACCTATGCCGCGCGCTGGTACGTTAACAATTCGCTCAAAGCTAATCTGGTCTTCAGGCTGATAAATTAACCGCAAGTAAGCCATAATGTCTTTGATTTCTTTGCGGTCATAAAACCGCACGCCTCCCACGATTCGATAAGGCAGGCCGTAATGGATAAAAGCTTCCTCAATTGCGCGGCTTTGGGCATTGGTGCGGTAAAGTACGGCAAAATCCCGCAAGTTCTTGGCACCCGCATCAATGACAGACTTGATAATACGTACCAGCGCCTCGGCCTCGGCCCGCTCGGAATTAACTTGGATTATTTGCAAGGGCAAGCCTTCGCCGGCGGCCGTCCAAAGTTTTTTCTTGCTGCGCTGTTTGTTATGGCTAATCACGTCATGGGCGGCGTCTAAGATATTTTTGGTGCTGCGATAATTTTGTTCCAGTTTTATGACGGTGCAATTTTCGTAATCGCTTTCAAAATTAAGAATGTTACGAAAATCGGCGCCGCGCCAAGAATAAATGCTTTGCCAGTCGTCGCCCACCACGGCTATGTTGTGATGCGGACCGGTTAGCAATTTGACTAGTTTATACTGAGCCGAGTTGGTGTCTTGGTACTCGTCTATCAACACGTAAGAAAATTGGTGCTGCCATTTGTCTCGGATAGTTCGCTGGCTATCCAGCAGGTCTACAGCCCTGCCAATTAAATCATCAAAGTCCAGCGCGCCGTTTTCTCGCAGCAGGCTTTCGTAAACTGGAAAGACTTTTGCGGAAGTTTTTTCTGCAGGACTGCCGGCAATGGCCGCAAATTCGTGGGGCGTAATCATCTCGTTTTTGGCGCCGCTTATCATAGCCGCTAACAATCTGGCTGGAAATTTCTTTTCATCGACATTTAAACGGCGGCAAGCTTGGCGGATGCCGGCTAACCGGTCGGCTTCATCCCAAATAATAAAGTTGCGTGGTATGCCAATGTGCTCGCCATCCTGCCTTAAGATACGCACGCAAATACTGTGGAATGTACCCATAAAAGGCAGCAGGTTGCGGTTGCCGTGGCTGCCGCCTAAAAGTTCCGTAATGCGGTGGCGCATCTCGCCGGCAGCTTTGTTGGTAAAAGTCACTGCCAAAATATTAAACGGCGTAGCTTTTCGGGTCGCTAAAATATATGCGATTCGGTGAGTTAAGGTTTTAGTTTTGCCCGACCCTGCCCCAGCCAATATTAATAGGGGGCCCTCGGTAGTCTCTACCGCCCGCCTTTGCTCAGGATTTAAGTCCTTCAATAACTCCTTCTGCACTAAGAATATTCTATCAGTTGGTGGTAACTGATTGGGCGACTTTTTGCACTAACGATTTTAATTCTGTTTTTGCATTATCAACGGCAACCGCTACACCGGGATAGACGGCTCCATCTGTATTCACTACGACTTCATATACGGAGACCGCATCAAGCCCGGTATGCGTAACTGCTAAATATTCACTCTGATCATATTTAAGTTCTTGAGCATCTTTAATTTGATTTTTATCAGAAATCCAATTTGAATAAAATAGATTACCTTCTTTACGATAACCTGCTCCATATAAAACACTGGCCCCGCCTATAGGCGCTTCAAAATCAGTCGTCCAAGACTTCATTTCTACATCTTCTGTAGCTGCAAATACAAAACTCACTAAGCGGCCATTTGTGCCATCAAGCTCATCCAATTCAACCTCCCCCCATTCTTCTGGATAGGCGAATTTAAAACCAAGGTCTTTATTCTCGTACCATACCCAGTTTGCTGGGAGCTCAAATTCTTCCTCCGCAGGAGTAATAACAGGCTGCTGGGCTACCGGTGTAGATTTTTTGAAGAATTCATAAGGGAGTTTGGTGCTGGTGAAGGCATCTACAGCAGCGTAAGCTCCAGCCAAAATTATCAAAACCAAAACACTCCAAAGCAATAATGTGCGAAAGCGTCGCTTTTTACCGGCAGGCAAGCTAGAGCCTGACGCAAAAAGTGGGTGCGATTCAACCTTAGCTTGCAAATCTGGTGCGGGCATAGGTTGGTGAGGGACTGCAGCGACCGCGGGAGCTGTGGACCCTGGAGCGATCATCCCGCCTGGCAATGCGGGTGTTTCGCTGGCAATTGTTGGCTGAGTATCAAGCTGCGGCAAGTTCTCACTTGGCATTTGAGGCATGGGCTCTGGGATGGGGGCTGGAATGGTTGGCTCAGCAGGAACAGCAGGCGCTACAGACACAGGAACATAATGGGTTGCCGAATCATCACCCACGTTAACCGGCTGGGGAGCGTTTTCCCGCACCATGGGATCGTTCATTATGGGCTGGTGGCCAACTATAATTGGGCGGCTAGTTGGGCTTGGTTCAACGTTAGCCGGACGGCTAACGTCAAAAACCTGTGATTTGTCGTCATCTTTTGGCACTAGCCCTCCCCTTTGCGCTGCCACTTATATACTGCGTCTACAATATCTGTAAAGCTTTGATAATTCAAACTGGCGTTTCCGACTAAAAACCCGTCAATGCCGGGGATTTCCAAAAAGCCGCCGACGACATCGGCCGTAACACTACCGCCATATAGAACCCTCACGCCACGGGAGGCTTTCTCGCCAAAAACATCCTCTATAAAACTATTTATGTATTTAACGGCTCGTTCCACATGAGCGGGTTTGGCCACCTGCCCTGTACCAATAGCCCAAACAGGCTCATAAGCAATGACCATATCGCGAACTTGAGCCGAGGTAAGGTTACTAAGACCAGTCATTAACTGATCGTGCAAGACCTGGCGGGACTCATTTTCGTCGTGCTCGTGTTTGGTCTCTCCCACGCAAAGAATGGGGGTAATTTCGTTACGGGCAGCGGCAGCTACTTTGTCTCGGACTATTTCTAGACTCTCATGAAAGTTGCGGCGGCGCTCACTGTGACCAACAATGGCGTAATGCACTAAATCACGCAGCATAGTAAAGCTAACTTCGCCGGTGAATGGGCCTTCGTCGACATGGTAGGCATCTTGGGCAGCCAGGCGGAATTTGCGCCGGTCAATTTGCAGGCTGAGCGGCTGCAGAGTAAGCATCGACGGCGCCAAAACTACCTCAATGTCATTATGAATACGAATGCGCTCCTGCAACCGATGCAGTAACAGGCTGGCTTGGCTAGCATTGAGATGCATTTTCCAGTTGCCGACTATTAGGATCTTACCCATTATTTTGCCCACATTGCTCTTACGCTTATTGTAACAGTAATCATTTATCTTGTAACACCTCAAGGCCAGGGAGTTTGTGCCCAGCCATCAGCTCCAGGCTAGCTCCGCCACCAGTGGAAATATGGTCAAAATCTTCCAACCAACCTTGGCTTTGAATGTAAGCTACGGTATCGCCACCGCCAGCTAAGCTATAGGGTTTACGGCTGCCACCAGCGCCTACTGCCGCTTCGGCAACTACGCGCGTACCGTGCGCAAAGGGAGCCTGAGCTCCCGCTATACCTTTAACCTCTGCCATGCCGCAGGTACCATTCCAAATAATCGTTTTGGCTAATTTAATAGTGCCGGCAATTTCGGCGGCGCTTATCGGCCCAATATCTAAAATTATTTCATTTGGTGCAACTTCGTAAGCCGATGGCGCCGGCAAACCAGGGTAGGCTTGAATGTCGGCAATAGTGTGGCTGGCAATATCAACAAGCCTGGTTGGAGCCACGCCAGTCTTTGCTGTAGACACCACTACATCTACTGGGATTAAAAAATTAAAATTGCGAACTTTGGAGGTTTGCTCAACTTTATGCAAAATATCGTTGGTTAAATCCAAGGCTTCGGGCTCTACCAGGCTTTTCCCTAATTTGATTTTTTGAGCCAGTAAAAAGTTATTGGCCAGGGCACCAGCTACCGCTACACAGTCGGCTGTGTCGATTAGATACTTTAAGACGTCAATTTTATCGCTAATTTTGGCGCCACCAATGACGGCGACCAGCGGTCGCTTTGGACTTTTAATGACGCCTAAAATAGTATTCACCTCTTTTTCTACCAATAGGCCGGCAACAGCCGGCAATTGTTTAGCGATAGCCTCTGTAGAAGCATGGGCCCTGTGAACTACTCCAAAGCCGTCTTGAATAAATACTTGGGCACCGGCCGCTTCGATAATTGCTTTGGCAAAATCCTTGTCATTAGCCTCTTCTTCGGAATGAAAGCGAACATTCTCAAATAGCAAAATCCCGCCCGCCGGAAGGTCTGCAGCAGCCTTTTTAGCGGCCTCGCCAATGCAATCTCCAGCAATACTGACTTCTTTTGATAATAGATGCGCCAGTCGTTTTGCCACCGGAGCCAGACTTAAATTTGTATCCCGATTATTTTTTGGTCGCCCTAAATGAGAAATAATAATTAGTGCAGCTGGCTTTTGCTTAAGAATAAATTCGATGGTGGGCAAGGATTGGCGGATGCGATAATCATCAACAATCTGGCCGTTTTTATGCGGCACATTATAGTCGGCCCGCAAAAGTACTCGTTTGCCGGCTAAATTAATATCGCGAACGGTTTTTTTGGTGAAGAAGCCCACCCCTTGCCTTTTTGCTTTTATCTCAAGTTAAAGTATGGCAAAAACTCTTACCTAATACTATAGCCAGCCTCGTCGTCCCGCTCGACTTCGTGCCCCTCGTCGATATGTTTTTTGACTAATAAAAGTCCCGTCAATATTAATCCGCCCGACCATAACAGCATAATCCCCGAGAAAAAACCTAAAATCATCGGTCCTATGCTGCTCGCGCCAACCATTACTTCGGCGGCCTGGCTGTCTAAAGATCGGTACCAAATAATAGCCGCTACCAGCCCGATAAGACTCATCGGAAAAGCCACAATGGCTGACAGGACTGCGCTGCGTTCTTTGCCCATATAAAAAGTTTAGAACGGATTAGTTTTTTACTATGTGAGATTGCTTACTGCTAAAGCGTCGGTTTAGTTTTAATATTTAATCTTGAAAGGAGAGTTTATGGCAGATTCAGATGAATTAAAAGAAAAAGAAGAAAAATTAAGAAAGGCCAAAGAGCACGCCGAGGAGGCAGAGCGCCTGGAGAAGGAAGCCGAAGGCACCAATACCTGGCTCTAAAAAGCAAAATCCTTAACTAAATAAGCCACGCCGCCAGCGTGGCTTATTTAGTACTTAAGATGTTCTATGATAAAATCTCATCTGTTAACGGCCCCATCGTCTAGTGGCCTAGGACACCAGGTTTTCATCCTGGAAACGGGGGTTCGATTCCCCCTGGGGTCACCATTACATTAATAATTTTAGATACCAAAAATCCCCCTTCATCCGCCAACCGGCGGACTGCAGGGGGACTTGTTGGTATTTTTATTTTTTAAGAGCGGTCAGTCACGATTGCTCATCTGTTACCGTAGCACAAAACGGTTGATTCCGCAAGTGCTTATCCGTTGGCTTACAGACGTCGACGAGTGACTAAGTAGTGGGCAATAGCCGCACTACCACCAACACCGGCAAAAATGCCTAAGGCACTAGCCGGACCAGTGGTTGGCAAGGCTGCAGGTCGGGGGGCTTCCTTGGAAACCGGAGCCGCTGGGCAGTTTACCTTAGCCTGGAATTGAACGAAACGCTTCTCGCCAATCGATACTCCAATGCTACCTATGTTCACGCCGGATCCCACAATGGCGTCGGGCAAGGTTTGTAGGAATTGGCCGTTAGCACCCAGTAACTGGGCGCTGCCGCTAACGTAGTTTACGCTCTGGGCTGAAGACAAATTGACTCGAGCCGTATCAGAGGTGCTGTTAGGTTCGCCGTTGGAAGTCCGGACGATAATGCTGGAGATGTTGTCAGTAGTTGCAGAGCTCTGGAAAGATGCCTGCACAGTGACATTGTGAAGAGTCTCAGTCGGTCCGGGGTTGTGCAGCCAGACTTTGTACTGCAGCGTGTCACAGGCATCGGCGTTAACCGGATCGGTAAAGTCCGTGCCTTTAGTAACGTTTTTAACTTTGTAGATGTTGCCGCCTTCAATAGAGCTGTTAACCACAGCTAAAACCGGGCTGGCAAATGCCAGGGCCGGAACTATTGCGAAAGCAACTGCTAACCTATGTAAATATCGCATAAGTCACTCCTTTTCTTAAGAACTTGAATTAAATTTTATTGAGAACGAACAAACAAACTAGATAGTTATTGAGCTTTAAGATTTGAAAGCCGACCGCCGAAGAGCTAAAAGCTCAATTCGGCGGTCGGAGGGACGCCCATCCGAAGATGGACGTCCCAACCGACTACTTCTCCGGGTCAGTCCCGAACTACCGGGAACCGGCCGAAGAGAGGGGTCTCACCCCCGCGGTCATCGCGGAGGGTTGCCCAGACCGAGATCTCCTGCGGAGAACTCGGACTGGAGTAGACCTGGCACCGCGCGCCGCCCGATTGGGTGTAGACGTTCCCGGACAGTGTGCCCGCACTCACCTGGAACGACACCGTCACCGGGTTCCCATCGGGATCCGAGACGTTGTCGACGCAGATGAAGTGCGTCCGATCAGTGAACAGGTGCTTTGGCAACGCCAGCTGCCCCGTCGGTGGACGATTGACCGCTGGCGTTGTGGTCGTAGTGGTTGTAACCGTCGTAGTACCCGGCGGCACGCACGTCAGCTGCGCTGACGCGGTCGCCTTCGCACTTGCGACAGCCCTGCCCAGGATGCTGGCCTGGACTCCACTACGGGACTTGGCGCGGATCCAGGCCCTGAGCCTGATCACCGCCTGAGCGGTACCGCTAGCCGAGGCCGACCCACACGTATCGGTGAGCGAGACCTTGGCGACAGCGTTCAAGATGATCCGGACGCTCGCGAACGAGCGGACCATGACCACCTTGCCCTTCACGACCGGGAACAGCGGCCTGCTGACCCTTGCGGGATTGAAGCAGGCACGCCCGGTTGTGCCGCCGGCAACCTTCACGTATCCGCCCTTAGCGGGGCAAAGCTTGCCGGGGACGGGATCCCAGAACGACCAAAGGCGCCCATCGGCACCACGGCCGGAGTTCCAGAACCCGCCCTTCGTCCAGAAGCAGGCAGGGCTCTTGACCTTGGCACCAGCCTTGGCCAGCACATCGGCCAAGATGGTCACCTTGCCGGTTGCCAGAGCGCTGGCCGAGGCCCGCGCACCCACAACCGTTGCAGTCACGTTCGTGTTGTCGATCTTGTCGCACGTTCCCCGGGACTGGTTGAAAGTCCAGCCGCTCGGGCAACTCGGCACCGGGTTCTGCACCTGCGATGCCAACGCGATCGCAGTGATCGCGCCCGTGAGACCCATGACCACCAAAAAGGCGGCCACCTGGGCCAGTTTGTAAGACTTGGCCTTGATTGTAACCACCTCCTGGGATGGTCGAAGAGTCCCGGGGCGGCC
>JBBDZU010000006.1:65381-80404 GCA_040900055.1 Saccharimonadales bacterium (SeqCode)
CTTGGCCTTCGGCCGGCGCGAGGCTATAGCTCAAGAGAGCCGAGCGTTGAAAAGACAATAACTAGAATTATCTCCTCGACGCTCAGCTCAGGTGAGCCTGCCCTGCGACCGGCCATGAATTTAAGTAGTCGGTATGGGGTTAAAGCCCCATAACTATCTAGTTTGCTTAAAAAATACGATTGTAAGTATCCATATTTTTAACAAACCTTTACTTTAAGTTGCCTAATTGTTAATAAACGCCTCACCCTTTTTAGTGAATATGAAAGGTACAGATGATAAACCCACCTGCCCTCCAAACTCATCGCCAAAAGCGAGGATGTCGATACTGTATCACAAACTTTATGTTATGTCAAGAAGGATTTGTTTTATAGCTATTTAGAATAAGGCCAATTTAAAACCGCCCCGTAGGGCGGTAGCTGAACAAGAGATGTAAAAAGGCTTGGGAGCCGCACGGTTACGGCAGCAACCGTGCGGCTCCGCTCTGCCGCTGTCCCGCGACCCCCATGGTCGTTACTGCAGACAGCGGCATTTCCGTAAACCGCGGCGACCGGGTCGCAGCAAACCGGCCGCTCGCAGACGACCCCAGCTGGGCGGGGGGTCGTATTCTCGTCTAGCGCTCCGGGCTCGATTGGAGCTGCCTGACGAGTTGCGAAAGAAGTCGGAGCGCCCGCGCCGTGCGGGCGCCCCTGGTTGTCCCCGTCTGCCTCCTGACGGGGGTCGCGGAAGAGCTACTCCTCCGCGGTGCACGACCCCGCCCGGGTCGTGCATGCCCTGCTCATCAGCTTGGCATGATCCTCCCGATGCCAAGCGGAGCTGGGCAGACTAGGAGCTGGCGGTCGGGGAGCCTGCCGGGCCCGACCGGCCGCCAGCATACCGCGATGGGAAGGGATTACCCAGCGCGGGTCTTAGCAGCAACTATGTTACCGTTGCTGAAATTAGAGGATGGGCCGGGGGTTGATGTGTCCGGCCCATCCAGGCCGCCCCGAGTGTCTAACTCGGGTTGAGGGCACAGCCCGACTGTTTCCAGCCGAGCCTGGTTCAGGGTTTGATCCCTGAGCTTTGAAACTTTCGGGGCGGGTGCCTCCATCGTTCCTATGATGGCGTCGATGTATGACATCCGCCCCTCAAGGAGGGAACTAGCCACGGATAGTCATCCGCGCTTGTTTGGTCGGTGAACCGATAGACCCACCGGTCCACATCCCCCGTGGTGCAACTTTCACATCTATTGTGTTAAAGAGCAAGGAGCAGCAGTCCGCCGGCTGGCGGATGCGCATCACTTGACAAGGCACGATTATACATACCCTACTATAAGCTGGCAAGGCTCAAAAATTAATTGGACTTACCTAAGATCCTATGACTTGATTTATAAAAAAACTGGTTGGCACTTTCCTGCCGAGAACTTCTTCGGAATGCTTTGAAGTTGCTTTAGCTGCTTTGGCAACCTGTTGATATGTTTGATCAGGGCTAACGCCTCGTGCCTCAGCTTCGTATTTTACTTGGGCTACTCCAACGCAAAGGCCACTTAAAGCCAGTTCTTCAATTATTTTATCTGAGGGGACTGCTTCACCCCTCCGTGCTCTTTCATTCATATGGATTTTGGTTTCATGTTCCAACCAGCGATTATACGCCGGCGTTAGCTTGTGTCAACAACATTGTGCTTAAGCTTAGCTATCTGGGCTAAAACTAACTTTTTCTAATGTATAGTTAAACCAATGGCCAAAATTGCAATCTTGGGCTACGGTGAGCAAGGTCGCTCGGCCTACGAATATTGGAATAATCCGTCAGCCGGCGGAAGCAACCAAGTAACTATTTGCGACCAAAGCACAGAAGTCGCCCTGCCCAATGACGTTGATAAACACCTTGGCCCAAACCACCTAGCAAATCTCGACCAGTTTGATGTAATCATCCGCTCGCCCAGCGTCCACCCCAATGATATCGTCAAGGCTAATTCGCCGGATATATTAAAAAAAGTCACCACCGTGACTAACGAGTTCATGAAGGTTGCCCCAACTAGAAATATAATTGGGATTACCGGCACCAAGGGTAAGGGCACGACATCTACCTTAATTGCCAAAATGTTGGAGGCCGCAGGGTTACGTGTGCACCTTGGCGGCAACATTGGTACCCCGCCGCTTGATCTATTAAAGCAAAATATCCAGTCAGACGATTGGGTAGTGTTAGAGCTAGCCAATTTTCAGCTTATAGACTTGAAATACTCTCCCCACATAGCTGTCTGTCTGATGGTGGTCCCAGAGCATTTGGACTGGCACGAAGACATGGCAGATTATGTACGCTCCAAACTTAACCTGTTCGCTCACCAGCAGACTGATGATATAGCCATTTATTTTGCTGATAATCAAAGTTCAAGCGAGATTGCCTCTAAATCGCCCGGCAAAAAAATACCCTACATGCAAAAGCCCGGGGCTTTTGTGAAAGACGATGGCCTTATCGTAATAGACGAAGAGGAGACGCCTGTTATAGCAAAAACCGAGGTCAAGCTGCTAGGTGAGCATAATTTGCAAAATGTTTGCGCTGCCATAACGGCTTATTGGCAAACCAGCCAGGACGTTACTGCTATTAAAAAAGTTTTGACAACCTTTAGCGGCCTAGGTCATCGCTTGGAGCTTGTACGCGAGGTTAATGGGGTTAAATATTATGATGACTCCTTTGGGACGACACCCGACACCGCCATCGTAGCCATGAAGGCCTTCAAGGAATCTAAAGTTGTGGTCTTAGGTGGCTCGGACAAAGGTATCCCCTTTGATAAGTTAGCCGACGAGGTCGTAAACCAAGACATCCGCCAGGTAATTGCCATTGGCGATACCGGCCCGGTAATTGCCAAGCTTTTGCGGGAGCGCGGCTTGGCTAACATAACCGAAGGCCCAAAAACGATGGACGATATTATAGCTGCCGCCAAAAGCGCCGCGCAGCCTGGCGATGTTGTGCTGCTTTCCACCGGTTGCGCCAGCTTTGGGCTATTTAAGAATTACAAAGACAGGGGCGAGCAGTTTAAAAAATCTGTCGATAAATTATCTTGAAGCGGCGAGAATGACGTTCTCAAAGAGCGCGCAGACCGTTAGCGGCCCTACTCCGCCTTTTTTGGGAGTGATAGTTAAATCCTCACGCTTGTAGACGTCCTCGGCCAAGTCACCAACTGTTTTACCTTCTTCGGAGGCTACACCGGCATCGACTACAACAGCGCCTTTTTTAATCATATCGGCATAAAGCACCGCCGGGCTGCCAGTAGCCGTAATGATAATATCGGCTTTTTTGGTGCGCTCTTTTAAATCGGGCACTTCTCTATAAATAACGTCTACGTCAATGCTTGACTCGTTAAGTATCTTCTCTAGTGGCGCGCCCACCAACTTCCCCCGGCCTATAAGCAGCACCTTTTTGCCCGGTAAGTCGATGTTATAGCCCGATAGCAGCCACATTATGGCCATTGGCGTGGCTGGCTCAAATTGGGACCTTTCTCCCAGAGCATCTACATCCTTAGTCGGCGCTACCAAATTGACTATTTCGTCTGTTTGGCTAGGATCAGTCAGTGGCAATTGGACAATGATGCCCGAAACTGTGTGGTCTTTATTCAGTTCCTGCAGCAACTCCACTGCTTGGGGTTGGCCCGGGCGATGAACTTCAACTTCTACCCCTATATCAGCCCCGTATTTTTTCTTTAAACGAACATAAGTATTGATAACTGGATCGTCTTTTACCTGAACTATGGCTAATTTAGGGAAAATTTTGGATTTGCGTAAATCCTTGACTTGCCGGACATGCCTTTCCTTGATATAGCCGGCTAATTCTGCACCATTAAGTAACTTCATTGCTATCTCTCATTGTTGCGTGGAGGGCCATGTGGGATTCGAACCCACGACACGCGGCTTAAGAGGCCGCTGCTCTAACCAGCTGAGCTAATGGCCCTCGTCATCTCTCACCTTTGGTACGACTCTACGCAGCCGCTAGAACCTATTTTATAACAGAAAGCTGTACCGAGAGCTACACGAGCTGCAGCCCTGCCGGCTGACCCCCACCAGGCGGCAGGGCGAAACCAGAGCTGCAAACTGCCTGGACAAAAAATGCCCCCGCCGCATTTTTTGTCCGCTCGCGAAGGTAGGATTTTGCTATTATAAGCGATATGAATCACGAAACGACTATGTCTCCAGAGCTAACCAAAGCAATGCAATTAGCTGAACAAGCTGGTGAAATCCTTAAGAAACATCACGGCACCAGACTTAATGTGGATTATAAAAGAGATGAATTTGACCCTGTAACCATAGCTGATAGAGAGTCAGACGATCTACTACGTGAGGGTATCAGTAAGGAATTTCCAAATGATGAAATTCTGAGTGAAGAAAACCCCTTGCAGCCAAGCTCCTATGAGGGACGTGTTTGGATGGTAGACCCGCTCGACGATACTAAAGGCTTTGTAGCCGGACGCGATACTCCTGGGGTAATGATAGGTCTGTTGGAGCAAGGTAAGCCTATACTTGGTGTGGTCTATTTACCATTTCGTAATCAATGGTATTACGCCGAGGTTGGCCAAGGGGCGCTCAGGGTAAGGGACGGAGTAACCCAGCAATTACGGGTACGCCCCACGACTGATATTTCTGAATCGGTTTTAGCTGGTCGCAATGTATTACGGCGCGACGAACGTTCACTTGATAATGCTGTTGTTCAGCTTGGCTTCAAAAGCTCGCTTCCAGAAGCGTGTTTTGGCGCTGAAATTGGGCTGATTGCAGCTGGAGAAGCGGACGCCGCTATGCAGACAAGCACAAAAGCTGGAAAATGGGATACTCTAGCTGCGCAAGCCATCCTAACTGAGGCCGGTGGTGTCATGTGCGATATAGACGGTAATGCGCTTGACTACACAAAGCCGGACAGTGGCTGGGACAGATACGTTTTAGCGGCTGGTACATCTGAGCTATTACAAAAAATACTTAGCAAGCTGAGAGAGCTTAACGAAGAAACACCTACATTCTGATAGTTGTTGCAGGGGTTATAACCGTCAGTTCCAATCTGTTAAATATCTTTTAGCCACCGTCTGAGCCCGATGAATATCCTCTGTATTGAGCGGCGAGTTTAGCTCGGTCTTTTTCGTAGACCATAAGAAACATATTTGGTATCCAACTATATTCGCACTTCATCGTAGCAAGCCCTGCGCGCTTCAATGCATCATTTCTTTGATACTGATTGAGGTGATTTATTTGAGTTTTACCAGAAACAGTATCGACAATCATATCCGCTAAAGTATTTTTCCAGCTTAATTTAATTAGTGCGGCTTGTGCATTATTTTCCCAATAACCATCAATGAGCATGCCGCCTTCTTTAAGTACTCTAGAAACTTCACCAAAGAATTGAGATTCTTGCTGTGCGTCTAATGCTCCGATAATACCCACAGCTGTCATAGCATCTACACTACTATCTTCAAGTGGTAATTCAGTTACATCGCCAACTTGATAATGAATCTTGTTGCCACTTCGCTGCTGGGCTATGGCAACCATTGCATCAGAGGCATCTAACCCCATTGTTTGTTTGGAGTATTTAGCTAGCCTCTCGGCGACTCTGCCCGTACCGCAACCCAAATCTGCTGCAACTTCAAACTTTCTGCCGCCAGTTTTCTCTATTCTGCCATGAAGATAATTTTCTACACCTATCTCAACATCAGGCGAAGAAAAACCAGTTAGCACATCAAACCATAGCTTACCGTTGAGGGCTTGTCCTGTCATAAGTCGGTATCGCTCACGAAAATCCGGCATATTACGAATTTTTTTACTTAACTCAATTAGCTCGGCGACTGATATGCCCTCAAGTTCACTAAAAGGGTTCACACCCGACTGCTCTTCCTGCACAGCAAGCCTATATGCTTCTTCCCAGACAGTTCCATTAGCCGGGTTTTCGTCAAATGCTTTTAATAAATCCACGCGATGCTGGCTGCCCGATTCCTCAGATGCCGCGAATTCTATGGCCTTTTGCTTGAAGTTAGCCTCGGCAGTAGCGTAATTATGTTCCAATTCTTTAACTAAATTAGGGTCGGCTTCCTCTAGGTTTAGTACTTCTTTAGCACCACGAAGTTGCTTAAATACAAATGCATATTTACTTGGTGAACCAGCATAGAAGGCCACGGCTGAGAGACCAAATAGTTTGTCGAAAGTCTGCGGGTCAGAAAGTTCTAAAAGCCTTATATTAGCTAAACCTGTCTCTAAGACTGCTGGCATATCAAGTTCGCGGTTTTTTCCGTACGGGTAACCCCGATAACGGGCCACCAGTTGTTTCCTGGCGCCCAAGTCATCGCCGATAAAAACATCCAAAAATTCTCGCTCAGTTTCACCAAGTTGAGCTGTAGATTCAAGTGGGCTAGTAGCTTCTTCTGTCAT
The DNA here is from genome assembly GCA_040900055.1 of Saccharimonadales bacterium (SeqCode). GTDB lineage: Bacteria > Patescibacteriota > Saccharimonadia > Saccharimonadales > UBA10212 > JBBDZU01. Next base: position 71,756 of record JBBDZU010000006.1, read on the forward strand.
ATTTTTGTTTTTTATTTACAGTTTCACAATAGAGAATACTCTCTGTTTTGTAAAGATAGCAAAATCCTACCTTCGCGAGCGGACAAAAAATGCGGCGGGGGCATTTTTTGTCCAGGCAGTTTGCAGCTCTGGTTTCGCCCTGCCGCCTGGTGGGGGTCAGCCGGCAGGGCTGCAGCTCGTGTAGCTCTCGGTACAGCTTTCTGTTATAAAATAGGTTCTAGCGGCTGCGTAGAGTCGTACCAGAATTAGACTTTGATTATTATTTGAGATTTGCTCACGGGCGGCGCATAGCGCCGCCCAGTGCTTTTGCAGAGGTAATTTTTGCCCTACCGCCGCGCCCGCCAAAACGCGGCGGCTGGTGAGCCGGAGGTTCAGTTTTCGGCGACAATGCACAAAAAGAATTTGGTATAATTTAGGTGCACCCACAAATCGCTTTTTTTAATGGCCGTCTTTGGACTACATTAAGCGATTAATGTGGGTGCACCAGGGGCGGCCATTTAAGTTGGAGGGTTTTATGAGCGAAAAGTTCTTTTTGTATGCTAGAAAGTCCACGGACACCGAAGATAAACAAGTTTTATCCATTGAAGCGCAGTTAACAGAATTGCGAGCATTGGCAAAACAAGAAAACCTGGAAATAACAGATGAGTTTATTGAAAAGCAGTCTGCCAAAATGCCAGGCCGACCAATCTTTAATGAATTGCTTTCAAGAATTGAATCCGGTAAAGCTTCCGGAATTTTAGCCTGGCACCCAGATAGATTAGCTCGCAATTCTGTTGATGGCGGTAAGATTATTTATCTACTGGACTGCGGACCATTGCAGCAGCTTAAATTTCCTACATTTTGGTTTGAGAATACAAGCCAAGGGAAATTTATGCTCTCTATTGCCTTTGGGCAGTCCAAATATTATGTAGACAGCCTTAGCGAAAATACTAAGAGAGGCTTGCGCCAAAAAGTCCGTAATGGAGAATATCCTGGCATAGCACCACGTGGCTATCTAAATAACTTGCGGACAAAAACCATTGAGGTAAATAAAAAGCAGTCAACTATTGTCCGCCAGGTATATGAGCTTTATGCCAAGAACCAAAGTACCTTTGAAAACATCGCGGACTTTTTGGCTGGCAGAGGGATTACTACCAGAACTGGAAAACATTTAACAAAAGATCAAGTCAAATATATTCTTAGTAATCCCTTTTACTATGGATATTTTCGCTATAATGGTGAGCTTCACGAAGGCAAACACCAGCCAGTCATTACAAAGAAGCTGTTTGATGAAGTCCAGGCCATCCTAGCACTGCGCAGCAGGCCGCAAAAAGGAAAAACCGAACCGCAAGTCTTTTGCGGCCTGCTGTCCTGCGGTACTTGCAGAATGTCTGTTACCGGCGAATACAAAGTAAAGCAACAAAAGAATGGCAATATTCACGAGTATATTTACTATCACTGCACTAAAAAACACAAAACCATAAAATGTCCTGAACCTTGTATTCGCCAAGAGCAGTTAGATGAACAAATTTCTGCCTTACTTCAAACAGTTTCTTTGCCAGAAAATTGGGCGGCTCAACTAAATGAAATGCTGGAAAAAGATCAAAGCCAGGCAGCCCAATTTATAACTGCTTTTGTTCAAGAAAGCAGGACTAGAATTACAAGCTTGCAAAGCAAGCTCCAGCGACTTTTAGATAGCTATTTGGACCAAGATATTGAGCGTGAAGTCTATGTAGAAAAGAAAGCTGAAATGATGTCCGACAAAAAGTCGCTGGAAGAACAAATTGTCCGTCTTGAACAAAAGCAGACTGGCTGGATAGAACCTATGAAGAACTGGATTACTGAAGCTACTGACCTCAGTTTGGTCGCCGAAAACAGCGGCCTTTTGGCTAAAAAGGTCGCCAGCCGAAAAATCTTTGGCTCGAACCTCCGGCTCACCAGCCGCCGCGTTTTGGCGGGCGCGGCGGTAGGGCAAAAATTACCTCTGCAAAAGCACTGGGCGGCGCTATGCGCCGCCCGTGAGCAAATCTCAAATAATAATCAAAGTCTAATTCTGGTACCCGCGGAGGGATTCGAACCCCCAACAATAGTTCCGAAGACTATCGTGATATCCATTTCACCACGCGGGCTTATCAGTATTATAGATTACTGTTTATCAACTGTCTCTTATGTGATCTAAATCTATGGCAATTTGCGCAAACAACTTCGCATTTCTCAATTTCAGCCTTTAGAGCTGTGAAATTATCTTTTTTAATTATGTAACTTATTAGTCCTAATTTATTTTCCAAGTGATCAAAGTCCATAACATAGTATGGATAATTCTTCTGGCAATCCGTACAAGCTGAATTTTCTTTAATTTCCCGAAGATACTTCTTCAATCGCGCTCGTCGTTTTTTATTCTTTTCCAAATACACCTGTTTATTGGCGTAGTAATGCCTGCGAATTGCCGCCCGGCTATCTTCAATATTTTTATATGCCATGATGGCATTATAACACCCTAAGATAGTTCGAAGCTACGATCTAGTATATCAAGGATTAAGTGACCAAGGGTAGTATAGCATTCTTAGACGTAGGATTTCTTACTAGTTAAATACGCCCGTCAAACAATACTTCTTAAGTGACGAAAAAACTATATAGGATTGGCGTTATCTGGAGTAATGAGCTTTTTAGGAGTGCTGGTAGCTCCCCGTTCGGTCTGAGATAAAGTAACTTGCAAAATCTGCAGCACGCTTTTAGCGTGTTCGCGGCTCATACCTACCCTGGCAACGGCTCTGGGAGGAGTTTTTTGACCGGTGTTTTGCATAAAGTTCATGACTACGCCGTAATTATTAACTATCACGTCAACAATGTCCGTAAACAAAATGGGAGAATCATGGGTGGCTGGATTTTGGCTGTTTTGTTCGCTAACCATGTGAGCTATAGGGATTTTTTCCATGGCGTAACCAGCCATTTCCCAAAGCCGTACGGCATCGTCCTCTTTGGTGCCAAAATGGCTAATAAGCAGTAGCAGTACTTCTTCACTGGGCCGCGAATGGCCAAGTTCAAAACTGGCTAGTTGACGAACTTCAATCTCTACAGCGCCCGAAGCCTCTGCTAAAGTTTCGTTAGCCTGATTTCTTAGTGATTTTAGTTTTTTACCCAGCAACTGGTAGGGATTAGCGGGGTTTTGTCTATTCATCCACTTATATTGTACTTAGATTGGCAGAGGCCGCGCAAGCCCTTACCGGTATAATAAACTTTGTGAATATTCAAGAGAATGTCAGCCTGGCAAATTACAGCACCATGAGGTTGGGCGGCCAGGCGCGTTGGCTAGCCGAGGCCAAAGACGATGATGATGTCAAAGCTTTAGTTACTTTCGCCAAACAAAAAAATACGCCGCATATAATGATTGGCCAAGGCAGCAATATTGTCTGGCGTGACGAAGGCTTTCCTGGGCTTATCATTGTCAACTGCATCTTGGGCCGAAAGATTATAAGCCAGGATGAAGCTGGTGCCACGTTACGTGTTGGCGGCGGCGAAGACTGGGACGATATCGTAGCCTGGACGCTGGAAAAAGGCTTAAGCGGCCTGGAGTTTTTGTCACGTATCCCCGGTACGGCTGGAGGGGCACCCGTCCAAAATATTGGCGCCTACGGCGCCGAACTGTCCGAAACTTTGGTCGAGGTCGAGGCATATGATACTAAGACCGAAGCTTTTGGCGGCATAGCTAAAGACGCCTGCGGTTTCGGCTACCGGACTAGCCGCTTCAAAACAACCGATAAAGGCCGGTTCTTAATCACAGGTATCGTCTTAAGCCTTGGTAAGACCCAGCCTGCCCCGCCGTTTTATGAGTCCCTACAAGATTACTTTGACGAACACGGGATAACAAAATACACCGGCGAGATTGTCCGTCAGGCCGTTACGGCCATCCGGGCAGTCAAACTGCCCGATCCCAGCCTAGTGCATAACAACGGTTCTTTTTTCACTAATCCCATTATTGAACCCGGCAAATTTGAGCAACTCAAAAAGCAATTCCCTGAAATTAAGAGCTGGCCATACGGCGACAAAATTAAACTATCGGCCGGCTGGTTGATCGAGCAGGCCGGCTTTAAAGACTTTCACGACAATCAAACAGGCATGGCTACCTGGGAAGGTTCAGCGCTGGTGATGGTCAACGAACAGGCCCGGCGCACCGCCGACCTCCTAGAATTTAAACAAAAAATCGTTTTCAAAGTGGACGAGCTTTTCGATATCGTCCTTGAGCAAGAACCAGAACTCCTCCCCTAAGTATCGCTTGGCAGGGGGAATTTGAGGCAAAACTCTTTTACCTCATTACTTAACAAGTTAAGTTTTTTCTCATCATTACGATTTTTGATCGCTTGGGCCATCCATTCGGCAACGGTTTCCATATCATCCTCTTTAAGCCCGCGGCTGGTAATGGCCGGCGTACCCAGCCGTATGCCGCTGGGTTTAAACGGCGGCAAAGGATCGTCTGGAATTACATTTTTATTTAAAGTTAGGCCAACCCTATCTAGAATTTCTTCGACTTCTCCGCCGTCAAGGTCAAAGCTGGCCTTAACATCGGCCAATATTAGATGGTTGTCGGTACCGTTGGTCACTAGCTTAAAGCCCCGCTTCATCATCTCGTCGGCTAAGCGTTTAGCGTTAGCTAGGATTTGTTTGCAATAAGTGGCAAATTCCGGTTTTTGGGCTTCGCCCAACGCCACCGCTTTAGCGGCAATGATGTGCATGTGCGGTCCACCTTGGATTCCCGGAAAGACCGAGCGGTCAATTAACGTTGGTAGATGCTCGACGGTTTTATCGACGGCTTTAAGGGGATTTGACACTGTGCCTTGGGACAAAATCATAGCGCCACGTGGTCCCCGCAAGGTTTTATGAGTGGTGGTGGTCATAATGTGAAAGCCAAAATCAAAAGGATTTTTTAAGGCTTTGCCGGCAATTAGCCCGGCAATGTGGGCCATGTCGGCCATAAGCACTGCGCCAACTTCCTGGCCAATTTCGGCAAATTTGGCGTAGTTAAGCTCACGCGGGTAGGAAGAGAAGCCCGCCAAAATGATTTTGGGCTTAGTTTTTTTAGCTTCAGACATCATCTGGTCGTAATCGATTTCGCCAGTTTCTACATCTTTAATCCCATAGCGCACAAAGTTAAACAGCTTGGCGGAAATTGTACCGGGACGTCCGTGCGTTAAGTGCCCGCCGTGGGAAAGCTCCATGCCCATTATGGTATCGCCTGGTTCTAGCCAAGCGTGATAAGCCGCTTCGTTAGCTGGTGCGCCTGAATGCGGTTGGACATTGGCATGGTCGCAATTAAATAAGGCTTTAGCCCTATCGATGGCCAACTGTTCAACTTGGTCAGTGTTAATCTGACCGCCGTAGTAACGTTTACCGGGGTAGCCCTCGGAATATTTATTAGTAAAAATACTGCCCATAGCCGTTAGCACGTCGCGGCTTACATAATTTTCACTAGGGATAAGCTCAAGGCCTTCCCTTTGTCTTTTCTCTTCGGCCGCAATTAGCCGCTCTACATTTTTATCGCGCATCTTAAAACTCCTCACTTTGTTAACTTTTAGTCTGGGGCTGGTGAGGACGCTATATCATGGCGATAATTATATCAGTCTTATACAGAGTCGAGGCGTTAATTGTATTGGAATACCATATATGATATTTTGATGGCACCGTGTCTGATACCAACACCCAAATAGGTAGCTTGATTGCTCAAATAAGGCAAGAGCGCGGCTTAACCCAAGCCGAGTTCGCTCGCCGGCTAAGCACCAGCCAGTCGGCCGTTAACCGCATGGAGCACGGCAAACAAAACTTGAGTTTAGATACTTTGGGCCGCATTAGTGACGTTTTAAATAAGCAAATTATTTCCCTGTCCGGCAGTGCCATTAATTTAAGGGTCGAGGGCGGCTACGAGCTTAAAGGCTCGGTAGAGGTTAAAACATCCAAAAATGCCGCGGTAGCCCTTCTTTGCGCCAGCTTGCTAAATCAGGGCACTACGCGTCTAAAAGAAGTGGCCCGTATCGAAGAGGTTAACCGCGTAATTGAAGTCTTAACTAGCATTGGCGTCCAAATCCGTTGGCTGCCGGGTAACGATTTGGAAATTAAACCACCTAAAGTTTTTAATTTGGAAAAAATGCACAAAGAGTCGGCTCGTAAGACCAGGTCAGTAATTATGCTGGCCGGACCCCTTATGCACGAGCTGGCTTTCTTTCAAATTCCTTATGCCGGGGGGTGCGAGCTAGGAAAACGCAGTGTCTTGGCGCACATTTACTCGCTAGAAGAATTTGGTGCGGGAATTGTCGCTAAAAGCGGCCACTACAATATTACCGTTAATCGTAAACAGCCTAAACGGCCCGTAGTTCTTTACGAGTCAAGCGACACAGCCACCGAAAATACCATTATGGCCGCCGCCCGTTTTGAGGGCGAGACTATTATCAAAATGGCCAGCGCTAATTATATGGTCCAAGACCTTTGTTTCTTCTTGCAAAAGCTAGGCGTCAAGATAGAGGGCATCGGCAGCTCAACTTTGCGCATTAAAGGCGTCCGTCATATTAAGAAAAATGTCAGTTACGCCCCGGACGAAGACCCTGTCGAGGCTATGACATTCATTGCCGCCGCCATTACTACCAACTCTTCTATTACAGTCAAACGCTCGCCGATTGATTTTTTGGAGCTTGAGCTTCTGAAACTAGAGAAGATGGGCTTACCATTTAAAGTTAGCGAAACCTATAAAGCCGCCAATGGCCAGACCAACCTGGCCGACATAACTATCCATAAACATAATGGTGAACTTCGGGCGCCGGAGGAGAAGCTCCACCCCTTGCCGTCTATGGGCATTAATATTGATAACTTGCCTTATTTTGTACCGATAGCTGCGGTAGCCCGTGGCCGAACGCTAATCCACGACTGGGTTTATGAAGATAGGGCTTTGATGTACACCGAAATGAAAAAAATTGGGGCAGATATAGAGCTGGCTGATCCGCACCGCATTTTTGTAAATGGCCCAACTAGGTGGCGAGCTAGCGACATAGTGGCACCAAGCGGCATTAGGCCGGCAGTAATTTTGCTAATTGGTATGTTGGCGGCTGATGGCGTCTCTATGTTGCGCAATATCTACACCATCAACCGCGGTTATGAGGACCTTGCCGAACGCCTCAATTCCCTTGGCGCCCGCATCACAGTAGTTCACGAAGCTTAGTCAAAAGAGTTATTGTTTGATATAATCACCCCTGTTAGCGGGATTCGTATATCGGCTAATATATCAGTTTTCCAAACTGAGGAGACCGGTTCGACTCCGGTATCCCGCACCACAATCTGACTTTTTTCAAATTGACCGACTTTTTGGTTGGCGGCGCAAAGCGCCGTCCACTGATTTTGTGGGGGGAATTCAGGATTTATCGGCGCGCTGACGCGCGCCTCTCTGCCCGCCAAGACGAGGTTCGAGCCAAAGATTTCTTTGGCAGTAACCTTTTTGGCAAAAAGGTTACTCTCCCGCGCGATTTCAGGCAGATTCTCTGCCTCTTTTATCCATTCCGCCATAGGTTCGAGCCAGCCAGTCCGCTTTTGTTCAATCCGCGCCGATTGCTCCTCCAGCGACTTCTTTTCGGAAAGCAGTTTCGCTTTTTCGGCTCGGTAGATTTCGCGCTCAATATCCTGGTCTAAATAGCCGTCTAGAAGTCGCTGGAGCTTTGTTTGTATGGCGCGGATTTTGATTTCGGCTTCCCGAACAAAAGCGGCTGAGGATTGGGCGGTTTCGGTTTTTTCTTTTTCCAGCATTGTTCGAAGTTCCACCGCCCAATCCGGTCTCAAAGAAAATTTTTGAATAAGCGATGATAACTGGCGATCCAGTACCTCTTGGCGAATACAAGGTTCGGGACACTTCAATTTTGATTTTTTGGTGCAGTGGTAATAGACATATTCGTGAACATTGCCATTCTTTTGTTTCTTCACCTTGTATTCGCCAGTTATCATCATTCCGCATGAGGCGCAGGAAAGCAGTCCACAAAATGGTTGTGGTTCGTTCTTTTGCTTATGGTGCGGACGACCTCGCTGTTTCAAAACTTCCTGCGCCTTGTCAAAAATTTTCTTAGAGACGACTGGCTGGTGCTTGCCTTCGTGGATTTCGCCGCCATAGCGAAAATGGCCATAGTAAAACGGATTGGAAAGGATAAAAGTAATTCTGTCTCGGTGGAGTCGCTTGCCATTTCTTGATTTGATACCGGATTGTGCCAAAAAGTTTGAGATGTCTTCAAGTCGGCTTCCATTTTTTGCGTACAGCTCAAACGCTCTGCGAATGAGTGAGGCGCGCTTTTTATCCACGATGACAGTTTTTGTCCGCACGTCGTTTATGTAGCCAACGGGAGCAAGCGAGGGGTATTCTCCACGCCTCACTTTCTGGCGCAACCCTCGTTTCGTATTTTCGGCAAGCGAATCCACATAGTATTTGCTTTGCCCAAAGGCAATAGAGAGCATGAACTTGCCTTGCGAGGTGTTATCGCACCAAAAAGTAGGAAACTTCAAGCCCGCAAGTTTTCCACCGTCCAAGAGGAAGATAAGCTGTCCTCCGTCCACAGAATTGCGAGCGAGACGATCCGGATGCCAAGCGAGGATAGAATCTGCATCGCCCTTTTCAATACACTTCATCATTTCATTAAAAATTGGACGACC
>JBBDZU010000007.1:0-236585 GCA_040900055.1 Saccharimonadales bacterium (SeqCode)
TTTTGGTGGAGCATAAGGGATTCGAACCCTTGACCTCTTCCATGCCATGGAAGCGCGCTAGCCAACTGCGCCAATGCCCCATATTTGAGCTGTAATATTATAACAATTTACTAATGATGGTGCATGTGGTGATGGCTTTGATTGCGGGCTAAAAACCATCTGTTAACAGGTACCGTAACCCAAAAAGCTATGAATAGTGCCAAGGCCAGGCTCCACCAAAACATCGGGTTTGATAAAGAAGCTGATAGCGCTCCAGGTATGAGGATTAAAGCTAGGTTATCGACTACTTCCATTGAGGTAATAGAAACTGTATCCGTAGCAACAGCGGTTTTAATAGCTGCTTTAAACTTCATTCCGGCTCTTCGTAAAGAGTAGAAAGTAAAAAGGTAGCCAAAAAAGAACGCCAGCACAATGGCCAGGGCTATTGATGCTGCATCATGCCACCCAAGAGCCGTGCCAATAATCATGCCAAGAACTTCACCGGTAGCACAGCCGGCTAGGCAGTGCAGAGTATGCCTAATAGCCTGTATTGTTAGTGGGTCAACATTCATAGAAAATAGTATATATGAGCCGGGGATGTAGCTCAGCTGGCTAGAGCGCAGCATTCGCATTGCTGAGGCCCGGGGTTCGACTCCCCGCATCTCCACCAGTTATACTTAAGCCATGAAAAAGCTAGCCAAAAGATTTGTTGCCGTAATTTTGGGCTGGCAGGTTCGCAGGCTAGCGAAACGCCATGATTTCAAAGTCGTAGCCATTGCCGGCAGTATTGGAAAGTCCAGCACCAAGCTAGCCATAGTAAAAGTCTTGCAGCAAAAATTTCGAGTTCAGTTCCAGGAAGGCAACTACAACGATCTGGTTAGCGTACCCCTTATATTTTTTGGTCAACAATTACCAAGTTTGTATAACCCCTTAGCTTGGCTGAGCATTTTTTTAAAAAATGAAAGCTACATCAAAAAAAGCTATCCCTACGACATAGTTGTTGTTGAGCTTGGTAGCGACGGACCTGGACAGCTTAAAGATTTTAAATCTTATCTTAAAGTTGACCTCGGCGTCTTAACAGCCATTACACCCGAACATATGGAGTTCTTCAAAGACTTAGATGATGTAGCAGCCGAAGAGCTGACCTTAACTGCTTTGTCGGGCAGGATAATTGTAAATTATGATCTTTGTCCACCTAAATACCTTAAAGATGTGTCTAATGTGGCACTGTCTTATGGCATAGACGAGCCGGCCGATGTTCGTTTAGTAGATGTTAACTTTGATAACTTCTCATCCAGCTTTAAGGCCGAGGTTCATGGCAAGCTATTTTTATCGGCCGATCATGAATCTACAACAGAGCCACTGCTTTATGGAGTATTAGCAGCCATAGCTACCGGCTATGAGCTGGGAATGACTGCCGAATCTATTGAAAAAGGCCTTCGTGAACTTAAACCAATGAGCGGACGCATGCAAATATTAGCCGGCATCAATAGCTCGGTGATTATAGACGACACTTACAATGCCAGCCCCGAGGCTACAAAAGCCGCGTTGAAAACGCTATATCGTCTAAAGGCTCCCCAAAAAATTGCCATTTTAGGTAACATGAACGAACTTGGCAGTTACTCTAAAGCAGCTCATGAAGAAATCGGCAAGTATTGTGACCCTAAGCAGCTTGACCTTGTTGTGACTGTGGGCCCTGACGCTAACCAGTATCTAGCCAAGACAGCCGAACAAAAAGGCTGCATAGTTGAACGGTTTGATAGCCCCTACAAGGCTGGAGGCTTCCTAAAAGGCAAAATAAGAAGCAAGGCAATAGTATTAGCCAAGGGCTCCCAAAACGGCGTTTTTGCTGAAGAAGCCATAAAATTTTTGCTAGCTAATCCAACTGATGCTCAAAAACTTGTCCGCCAGTCGCCGGATTGGTTAAAGCAAAAGGCCAAAAGCTTCTCATAATTTAAGCTAAACTATTAATAATGAGGCGTTATAATCCCAGCCAGCTGGAGCCCAAATGGCAAAAAATTTGGCGTGAATCATCGCTTCATGACGTTGATATGGGAAACGTCAAGAACAAATACTACGTTATTCCAATGTTTCCGTATCCCTCTGGCGACTTACACATTGGACATTGGTATAACTTTGCTCCTACCGACACAGTGGCCCGGTTCCAGCGGATGATGGGCAAAAATGTTTTAACCACGATGGGCTTTGATAGTTTTGGTTTACCCGCCGAAAACGCTGCCATTGAGCGAGGTATCCAGCCAGCTAAATGGACAGCGGCTAACATCGCCACTATGACCAAGCAGCTAGACCAAATAGGCGCCAGCTACGACTGGAGCCATAGCCTTACCACCAGCCACCCAGACTATTACCGCTGGAACCAATGGTTGTTTTTGCAGCTTTATAAAAAAGGCTTAGCTTATAGAGCTAAGGCCGTAGTTAATTGGTGTCCTAAAGATAAAACCGTACTAGCTAACGAGCAAGTTGTCGGCGAAAATAATGTTTGCGAGCGCTGCGGTACGCCGGTCGTCCAAAAAGAGCTAGAGCAATGGTTCTTTAAAATCACGGACTACACCGACCAGCTTATAGGCAATCTGGATGAATTAGATTGGCCGAACCGAGTTAAAACTATGCAGGCCAACTGGATAGGTAAAAGCCAGGGTGTCTTAATTAAGTTTGCCGTAGACGGACTGGACGATTACCTAGAAGTATTTACGACCCGACCGGATACCATATTTGGGGCGACTTTTATGGTTGTAGCCCCTGAGCATCAAATACTTAACAAGTTAAGCATTTCTACTGAAGTCAAAAAATATATCAAAGAAGCCGGCCGTAAAACCGAGCTAGAGCGTAAGGAAGGCGAGAAGGATAAAACTGGCGTTTTTAGCGGCGGCTACGCCATTAATCCGGCTACTAATGACAAAATTCCAATTTGGGTAGCCGATTATGTCTTGCCTGGCTATGGCACCGGCGCCGTTATGGCTGTGCCCGCCCACGACGAACGTGACCACCAGTTTGCCAAAAAGCACAAGCTGCCTATCAAAAAAGTTATTGAAGGAGGAAAACTGCCGTATGCAGGAGAGGGCCAAGTAGTCAAATCGGGTGACTACTCCGGGATGGATAGCCCGGCAATGCGTGAGAAAGTAACGGACGATTTTGTTAAAAAAGGCCTTGCCAAAGAACAGACTAATTATCGTTTGCATGATTGGTTAATTAGCCGCCAGCGCTATTGGGGAACTCCCATCCCAATTGTTTATTGCGATAAGTGCGGCATTCAGGAGGTACCAGAAAAAGACTTGCCGGTGTTACTGCCGGAAGATGTGGAGTTTGAATTGACCGGCCGCTCTCCGTTAACCGACCGACCAGATTTTGTCAAAGCTAAGTGTCCCAATTGCCAAGGTTCGGCTAAGCGTGAGACCGACACTATGGATACTTTTGTAGATTCGTCTTGGTACTTTTTACGGTATTTAGACAACCGTAACGATAAAGCCGCGTTTAATACGGCGATTATTAACAAATGGGCGCCAGTAGATCATTACATTGGCGGTATTGAGCACGCTATTTTGCACCTGCTATATGCCAGGTTTATAACTAAATTTTTACGCGACAACCATGGGATAAAGTTTGACGAACCATTCAAGAAACTGACCAACCAAGGGATAATTTTGGGCCCCGACGGGCTAAAAATGAGCAAACGACGCGGCAACGTAGTCAACCCCGACGAGCAGGTCAAAAGCTACGGCACAGACTCCTTGCGTCTTTATTTAATGTTTATGGGCCCTTACGACCAGGGCGGACCATACACGATGGGTGGCATAGCTGGAACTAGGCGGTTCTTGGACCGAGTCTGGACGCTAACCCAGGAATACCTAAGCGCCAAAGATAAAGCTGACGAAGACCTAGAAGAAGTCGCAGTGAGTGTAGCCACCCACAGGGTGATTAAACAAGTTACCGACGATTTAGCCAAACTTAATTTTAATACGGCTATTGCCGCAATGATGACCTTTGTTAACGAGCTTTATAGGCTAAAAGCCACGGATGGTGTGCTTAAATCACCTGGCTGGCAGTTCGCACTAACCACACTTACCCAACTTTTAGCCCCATTTGCGCCTCATATTGCAGAGGAGCTTTGGCAGGACCTGGGCCAGGTTCCTTCTGTTCATGTTGGCCACTGGCCTAAGTACGATGAGGAATTGATTACTGAGGAGCTGATGACTTTAGCCGTGCAGGTTAACGGGAAAGTCCGGGCAGAAATTATTGTTGCCGCAAATTCTGACGAGGCTGCTGCTGTTGACGCCGCTAAGAAAGATCCTAAAATAGCCGAGCTGATTAAGAGCAAGAAAATTAAAAAAACTTTTTATGTGCCAGGGCGCTTGGTTAGCCTAGTTACATTTAAGAAAAAATCCTAACTGGTATAATTAGCGCCTATGGGTAAGCCTAAAAAACGTACCAGTCCTCGCCGCACCGGCATGCGCCGGTCGCATCATGTGCTAAAACTTGCTCGTCGGGTTAACGCTACCAGTCCAGTAAAGGTTCAAGCCGGCACAAAACGTGGAACCTCCGCGAAAACCTAGCATTCAAACCCAGTGTTATACTAAAGAGCAGAAAGATTTAACAATATGGCTTCTAATCGCCACCTTGGCCGCATCGTTGCCCTGCAAACATTATATGAGCAGGACTTTCGCTTAGAGTGTCGCGATAGTACCTTTGATTTGGAAGAGGTTTTGGCTCGCAATATTAGCCGTTACGCCGACACCATCGACGATAAGGATTTTATCAGGAAGTTAGTACTTGGCGTGGTAGGCCATCAAGAACAGCTGGATGGAATTATCCAACCGGTGGCCCCAGAATGGCCCATAGCTCAAGTGGCCAGGATCGACAGGCTAATCCTTAGGATTGGCACTTACGAGCTGCTACACGACAAGCAGGTTCCGCCAAAAGTTGTCATTAACGAGGCGGTAGAGCTAGCCAAAGCGTTTGGCGGCGATAACTCATCCAAGTTTATAAACGGCGTACTTGGAACCATACTGCGTAACTTTGAAGCCGAACAGCCTGAGCCCAAGGCGAAGGCTGTGCCAAAAAAATCTGCCAAAATTACTAAGACTAAATAGGAGCGCAAAATTACGTGAGACGTCCAAAGCCCATGGCCGGTCTAAAGAAGCTGGTTAAGAAGCGACGCCCGGTTATTTCCGAAGTGGTGCGCGAGCCAACGGCTGGCGGCATAATCTATCGGCGGGTCGCTGGCAAGGCACAACCGGAAATTTTGTTGATAGCCGACTCTAAGGGACGCTGGACAATCCCCAAAGGGCATATAGAAGAAAGCGAAACCGCTAGGTCAGCCGCTGAGCGGGAGATACGCGAAGAAACCGGATTGAAAAAAATGACAGTCGGCGATTTTTTGGGCAAAATAAACTTCCGTTACCGCCGGGGCAACAGCCTAGTGTTAATGACGACAGAGATTTTTCTAGTGAAGGCCGAAGGCGACACCGATGCCATTAGGCCAGAAGAGTGGATGAACTCACTGTCTTGGATGCCTGCCCAAGATGCCCTAGAAAAAATCGAATATGAAGACATAAGTAAGTTAATTCTGCTAGGATTAAAAAAGATTAGAGAATCGGCCTAAACTAAAAATTAATGGACATAAGTAAATATCAGGCGTTTGCCGCAAAACATTTTGGCGATTTTAAAGACATAAACCTGCTTGTTGCGGCCTTTACGCATCGTTCTTACCTTAACGAACACCCCAAAACAGCTACCGAGCACAACGAAAGGCTGGAATTCTTGGGAGATGCCGTCTTGGAATTGGTCGTAACCGAACACCTTTATAACAACTACGCTGAGCCAGAGGGCATATTGACCAACTGGCGTAGTGCTCTGGTGCGTACCGAAAGCATTAGTGCCGCCGGCGAGCGAGTGGGCCTAGGGGATCTAATCCGGCTAAGCCGTGGCGAAAAACGCGGCAGCCAGCGGGCTCGTCAGCAGATTTTAGCCAATTGCTATGAAGCTGTTATTGGGGCGGTTTATTTAGCAAAAGGTTATGAAGCGGCTAGTGACTTTATTCAGAAATCTCTTTTACCTACATTGCCAGAGATTTTAAAAACTGGCGCCTGGATGGATCCTAAATCTCGTTTACAAGAGATGGTCCAAAGCCGAGAGGGCCTTACACCTATTTACAAGGTGCTGAAAGAAGAGGGCCCAGACCACGACAAGACTTTTGTAGTTGGCATTTTTATTAACGAAGAACTCCGCGGCGAAGGCGAAGGGCCCTCTAAGCAGGCCGCCCAAGTGCTGGCCGCCGCCCAAGCCCTAAAGCACTACTTAAAGGCCGAAGGCCATCGGCCATAACTACGGCTTGCGCCTTATGAGAGACCCCTTCGCGGTTTCTCATCGCGCCGGGAGCGGAGTGAATCCGCTGCTCGGGCTCTCATCCGGAGGAAGGGGGATAAATTGACAACAGGGGTGGATATCTGTAAAATTGCCAGGATATGTTAGCGATTCGCCTGCAGCGCACCGGAAGGTCCGGCCACGCCGAATTTAGATTAATTGTCCAAGATAGTCATTTTAGCCCCAAGCGCGGGCGAGTTGTGGCTTATTTGGGCAGTTACAACCCCCACACCAAGGTGGCGGCTATTGATAGTAAAACAGCGGCTAAGTATTTAGAAAATGGAGCCCAACCATCGGATAAAGCTGCCCAACTATTAAAAAAAGAGGGCATTAAACTACCGGCCTGGGTAAAAACACCCGCTAAAAAGAAAAGGGCCATAAAACATCCGGACAAGCTACGGCGCAATCGTCCAGTAGGCGCACCAGCTCCTGAGAGCCCGCAACCAGCAGCCGAAGAGACAGCGGATGCGCCCGACGAAGCTTCGGCGAAAGAGGAGGCGCAAACGCCGGAAACTACTCCCGAACCGGAAGCAACTGCTAGCGAGGAGCCTCCAACGGAGCAGAGCGCTGAGGCCGAAACAGAAACCGAAGTTGCTGCCAGCGAGGCAGCTGAAACTAGCGAACCTACCGAGCCCGAGGGCACACCCAGCTAGAGTCCTATCTGTTATAATATTTTTGTCAGTAATATTCCAAAGGAGTACCTATGGCCGTAAGTATTGATCAGCAATTTGTTGAATACATTGTAAAATCGTTAGTTTCTAACCCAGATGCAGTCAAAATCGACCGCCGCATCGATGAAAAAGGCGTGCTTTTAGAGTTAATTGTCGATCCGGTAGATTTAGGTCGGGTTATTGGCAAGCGTGGAGCGACTGCCCAAAGCTTGCGTACCTTGCTTAGGGCTTTGGGTACTAAAAACGATGCCCGCTATAACTTAAAAATTGTCGACACCGGCCCACCGCCCCATTCTGCTGCCCAGCCGCCAGCAGACGTGCCTGCTGACGAAGTAGCAGTTGAGGAAAAGCCGGAAGACGCTGCACCCAGCAATGCTACAGCCGACGATACCTTGCCAGAGGATGAACCGCTGAAGGCTGAGGAAATCGCTCCTCACTCATCCGAAGATGAACACGACGACACCAGTCATTCAAGTGTTATCAGTAAAACTCGTGCTGAGCTAGCTGAACTTGACGACCTTGACGTCTAAAAATTTGCCACCTTTTGCCGAAAAGGTGGCGCCAAACTCTCGGACGTTCGAAAACTTGACGGTCATGTTTCGCTTAGAAAAAGTGAATCTGCGGAACGCCCTTTGGTTAAACAGTCCTCGATTCAAACCCGCTTTTCATTTTTCGCTCTCTCTGTTTTCTCAAGTCCGGTCGTATTGACATAAGTGGGATAAAGTAGTATAATTGTTACAGCTCTAGAGTTAGCTTTAGGGCAGTATCTTAATAAGAAGCTATAACTTCCGCAGAAGTTGAGGGCGGCATTTTG
This sequence comes from Saccharimonadales bacterium (SeqCode), assembly GCA_040900055.1. Lineage (GTDB taxonomy): Bacteria > Patescibacteriota > Saccharimonadia > Saccharimonadales > UBA10212 > JBBDZU01. The sequence goes on from JBBDZU010000007.1 coordinate 7,846, forward strand.
GGGCTAAGATGGCCTTAAAATGCCATTCTCGACTCTGAGAAGGCCGCCTAAAAGGCGCACATCTTACGGAAAGGTGGTGTGTGGTGTCTGACACCATGAGCCGCACTCTGTCCGTCCGCCAGGAGCACGAACTGCTGCTGGCGCTGGAGAAGGCCGGACTCGTCCCTGACGAGGCCCAGGCCATCATCAACAGCAAGAAGAACCAGCTAGCCAAGGGCATGGTGGGCTGGCTGCGCGAGCAGCTGGCTCCGGCAGTCCCTACCGACGGATTCGGCCAGTACGCGCCGTACCTGCTGTCGCTCGAGGACCAGCTGGCACGCCTGCACGAGTTCAACCGTCAGTTCTGGAACAACTGGCTCGACGAGGATCAGTTCGAGGCAGCCGGACAACTGGAGGCCCGCATCGACTGGGAAACCGCCGGCCGGGAGCACGTCCAGTCCGTCAACGACCTTCAGATCTTCTACGTGGACTTCGGCTCTCCGGAGAAGAACGTGGAGATGTGGTGGAAGGTGCTGGCAGGTACGCAGTCCAACGCCTGGCGCTGGGACGGTCTCCGGACCGACAAGAAACACCTGCGCCTCGGCCCCAACACCAGGCAGTACGCGTCCGGCATCCACCGGATCCGCATTAACCTGGTGGCCAACTGGGAGCCCGAGCACGGTCGCACAGTCCTGCAGGTACGTGAGCAGGCGTCGCGTTCCGGCGAGCTGCTGGCCCATACCGAGGTACTGGCGGCCTACGGTCTCCACGACGAGCTGCTTAGGCAGCAAGACGGGGAGAATCTGCCGTACGCCGATATGGCCGGCTTTGAGGCCACGGTGTCCGGCGGCCAGCCCTGGGCGAACGTTCCGGGCCTCCGCTGGAGGGGGCTCGGCCACGGGGTGAGCCTGAGCGCCTACTGGTACGACAGCGTCGATCACGACTGGGCGGCGCCGCTGGTCAGGGAGTCGTAGCACTGGAACTTCGGTTCCTGGGGGCTTGGGGGTTCTTGGATTTCGATCCTTGAACCTCCGGCCCCCGTTTAATTTTGTTATAATTTTTTTGGAGAGTAGGCTTATGATTCTTGAGTTTACGGACTCTCGAACGCCGAAATCTGTCGTTTTCACGGATGCCAGCAGAGTCATTAACAACCAGGTTATTTGAGAGTTCTGGCGTGATAATCGAGTACTCCGTGCCGCTTGTTCGGCGACTTTCTTGTCCCGCATAAAATACAGAATCCGGGTGCGCCTGGATCCAGTGGCTAAAAGAAGACAAGTGGCATCAATAAGTGTCCGGCAACCAGCCCTGGACGAACGTTCCGTACCTCAACTGGAACAGGCTCAACCACGAGGTGAACCTGAACGCCAACTGGAACGACAACGTCAATCACAACTGGGCGGCGCCGCTGGTCAGGGACTGCTCGAGAAAAATAACAGAGCTTCAAAGCTCTGTTATTTAATTGATTTCAGCCAACCGCCAAGCATCCGCCCGATTTCGTGAAGCTGTGACTCTAATTCCAGGTACTGCTTATTGGATATACACTGGCAGTCTTTGGACAGACGGGTTAGCAAGCGCAGTAAATCAATTTTGGTCGATACGGTTTGCAGATATCTTAGCTTAACCTCCGGCTGGCCAGTGCCGGCCGCCGCTATTACGCCTTCCAGCGCGCTCAAAAGCTGGGTTTGCACACTAGAACCTAAAGTATACCTTTGTGATTTTGGGAATTTGAGCGTTAAAGTGTGTAGGTTTTGATAAAGTTGGTACAGACTATGGACGATAGGCACATCAATTGGGCCGGTGCCCAGCTTGCCCTGGACTTCCCTGGGGGGGGGGTCTAAAAGAATTTCCGGCCATAATTTATTTGATTATATAACTTCCACTAAAAATTTGTTTACTGCCTGGCAGAAATTTCGGCGCGGTAAACACCGCCGCCAGGATGTTCTAAATTTTGAGAGGGACTTAGAAAAAAATATTTTTGAGCTGCAAGCGGAGTTGAAAAGCAGTAGTTATAAACACGGAAGTTATGAACCTTTTACCGTTTGGGACCCGAAACAACGCCGCATCCATAAAGCCAATGTGCGGGATCGGCTGGTACACCAGGCGTTGGTCAGCGCTATCGAGCCTATATTTGAGCTCGGCTTTATTTACGATAGTTTTTCCTGCCGTAAAGGCAAGGGTACGCACGCCGGCGTCGCCCGACTGCGCCACTTTTTACAAAAAACTAGCAGAAATAACAGCAAAACGGTCTATGCTCTAAAATGTGACATCTTCAAATTCTTTGCTTCAGTCGAACATACCAAATTACTTGATTTGCTAAGTGTTTACATAAGAGATGAACGGGCCACTAAGTTGTTAGCAGAAATCATAAACAGCTTTTCGGTTGCACCGGGTAAAGGCATCCCGCTCGGCAACTTGACCAGCCAGCTGTTCGCCAATGTTTATATGCACGAATTTGATTGGTTCGTGAAACATAACCTGCGGCAAAAATACTACGTCCGCTATTGCGACGATTTTATTATTGTCGACCCAAATCGCCAAGAATTGCTTGATTTGCTGCCGGCTATTGAGCAATTTCTGAGCCAAGAGCTAAAACTTACTATTCATCCGGATAAAATTGCTGTCCGCAGCTGGAATCAAGGCATCGATTTTCTGGGTTATGTCTTAAAGCCGCACTGCACCCTCCTTCGCACTAAAACAAAAACTCGTCTCCTAAAAAAGGTAAATTTGGCCAATCTGTCCTCATATCTTGGATTATGTGTACACGCCAATTCCTATGAGCTGCAACAACTTGCTAAAATTAAGGCATATGAGAATTCAAATTATTACTCTGTTTCCGGAGATGTTTGAGAATGTGCTTAATTCCAGTATGTTATGGAAAGCCCAATCTAAAGAACTAGTTGAGTATCAGCTACTTAACTTACGAAATTTTGGCATAGGCCCCCAAAAACAAGTAGACGACACTCCATACGGCGGGGGCGACGGTATGGTACTCAGACCAGAGCCCCTATTTGCCGCAGTCGAGAAGGCAAAAGAGAAAGACCCAGATGCTCAGGTGCTGTTGATGACCCCTAGAGGTGAGCTATTTAATCAAAAGATGGCTCGCGAATTTGCCGCTACCCAGGTTGGCCTGATTATAATTTGCGGCCGTTACGAAGGATATGATGAACGCATAACAGAGATTGTTGATAAACAAATTTCGATCGGCGGTTTTGTCTTAACGGGCGGGGAACTACCAGCCATGGTTATAGTTGATGCCGTGACTCGCTTAATTCCTGGCGTACTAGGCGGAAAGACCAGCGCTGAAAAAGAAAGTTTTAGCGAGGAGGCATCTATTGAGCACCCCCACTACACTCGGCCGGAGGACTTCCGGGGTTTAAAAGTTCCAGACGTATTGCTTAGCGGCGACCACGCCGCCATTGAAAAATGGCGGGCCAACCAGCAAAAATCCAAAGCCAGCTAAACGCGTCGCCCCTCTCTTTTTCCACCTCACCCCCCCCATTCACCCTTCACTCGCAAACCTTTATACGCATACTCACGTACTAGTATACTAGTATATGAGTATGTGGTTGGGAGAGGGGCTGGGTAGTAGGGTTGGAGGACGTGTTGTGTAGTGGGGACCGGCTGTTGCGGGTGGTATTATTAAATAAAGGTAATAAGAGGGCTTATGTTTACATTACCGGAACTCGGTTACAGTTACGACGCACTAGAGCCGTATATCGATACTAAGACTATGGAAATCCATCACGGCAAGCATCATGCTACTTACGTCGACAAGCTTAACGAAGCAGTTGGCAAGCACCCAGACCTTAAAGATAAAACAATTGAAGAGTTGATTTCGGATGCAACCAGTCTGCCTGATGATGTACGTACGGCCATAATTAATAACGGCGGCGGGCATAGCAACCATACTTTATTTTGGCAGTCTATGAAGCCTGGCGGCAGTAAAGAACTGCCGGCTAATTTGGCAGACGCATTGAGCAGTGCATTTGGTAGCATTGACGACTTTAAGACTAAGTTAACCGAAGCCGGCCTAACGCGGTTCGGTTCAGGCTGGGCATGGCTGGTCCGCCAGCCGGCGGACGATGGCAAGTTAGAGGTTTATTCCACAGCCAACCAAGATAGCCCGTTGATGGATAAAAAAGTCCCCATCTTGGGCTTAGATGTTTGGGAGCATGCTTATTACTTAAAGTATCAAAATCGCCGGCCAGAATATATTGAAAGCTGGTGGAACGTAATTAATTGGGAAGTAGTTGCAGAAAGACTAGACCAGTCGGAAGACTAAGCCGACGACTACTCCGAGCAGGGTGGCCAATCCGCCAACAACGAGAATTTTTAAACCACCCCTGAAGGGGCTGGTTTTTAAGACCCTGCCTTTAAGGTAGCCCAGCACAAAAAGGCCGCAGAGGGCAAAGATAACGCTAACCCACACTGAACCTGGGTAAGTTAGCAAAAGCACTGGAACAAGTGGCACAAATCCAGCTAAAAAGTAGGCGGTAAACATTAAAAGCCCACTTACCGAAGGCCGTTCGCGGGGACGTTTGAGCTTATCCAGATCCTGGACAGCGTCGTCGCTTAAATACTCACCGGCACCCATAGAAATAGCCTCAACTACCATGGCCACGATGGCACCCAAAACTACCACTTTCCGGCTAGCAGCCCCGGCGCTAAGGCCGGCTATTAAGCCAGTTGTAGACACCAAGCTGTCTTCGACTCCAAAGACTACGCTTCGTAAATATTCACGATTAATATTGGCCATCTTTAGGCTCATTCTACTCTAAACAATCCACCTACAGTATAATTTAATCTGTTAATGGGACGTGGCCAAGCGGTAAGGCACTGGGTTCTGGACCCAGGATCGTAGGTTCGAATCCTACCGTCCCAGCCAAAGCAAATTGCAAGGCCCAGGATCGCCGGCGCGTAGCATACAGCTCTAACCGAAGACGTGGCGCTTGAAGAGTATAATGTACTTATAGGGAAGAGGAATATTTATGCAGAAAATCGTACCGCATCTATGGTTTGATAAAGACGCCGAGGAGGCGATGCTCAAAATGAAGAAAATCGTTATTGCTGACCTTGAGAAAGCTGCTTAAACCCTAAACTATCGCTGAAGTTTCTAACATGATAATTTAGGGGTTAGTTATGGGCAGAACCAGCCAAGGGGTTAAAACCATGCCGCCGACAATACTGGTAGTTTTTGGCGTAACCGGTGACTTATCGCATCGTTATCTTTTGCCGGCGCTTAACCAAATTGCCAAAGTCGGCAAACTACCGGCGGAGTTTAGCTTAGTGGGTGTGTCACGCCGGCAGATTAAGGCCGGCGGGCTGCTTCAGTCCAGCGAAAAAGATCTACAAAAATACCTAAAAACTTTCACTATGAATTTAAGCGACCTAGAAGACTATCAGCGCCTAGGAGATTATCTAGAAAGTGTCGAGAGCAAAATGTCCAAAAAGCCCCAGATTATTTTTTATTTTGCTGTGCCGCCGCCGGCGGTTTTACCAATAGTGAGGTTGCTTGGCAAGGCCGGTTTAAATAAATCACACACAAAGTTGCTGCTAGAGAAGCCCTTTGGTGTTGATTGGGCTTCAGCCTACGAACTTATCAGCCAAACTGATCGTTATTTTGAAGAAGACCAGGTTTACCGCATTGACCATTACCTAGCCAAAGAAATGGTCCAAAACATTGTGGTCTTTTTGGGCAGCAACGCCCTTTTTAGAAATGTTTGGGATCAGCGATTTATTTCCGATATTGAGATTAATGTGGCCGAAGCAATAGGTATTGAAGGACGGGCTGGCTTCTACGAACCTACTGGTGCCCTGCGTGATATTGTCCAAAGCCACCTACTTCAACTGACCGCTCTAACTTTAATGGAACCTTGCAGTAGCGTTTTTGAATTTAGGGAGCTGCCCATGCGCCGATTGGCGGCGCTTAAGGCTCTGGCACCGGCGATGGCCGCCCCGATTATCCGAGGCCAGTATAGGGGTTATCGTCAGGAAGTTAAAAATCCTGGCTCGTTGACCGAAACTTTTGTATCAATGACCGTAGCTTCTAGCGATCCTAGGTGGAAAGGTGTGCCTATACGCTTAACAACCGGTAAATGTTTGAGCGAAAAATTGACCGAAATTAGGGTACGCTTTAAAAAATCGGATGAGTCTTGGGCCAATCTGCTGGTATTACGGGTCCAACCCAGAGAAGGAATAGACCTCGATCTATGGGTTAAACAGCCCGGTTTTGAGAATAAATTGCAAAAATTGCCCTTAAGGTTTGCTTATGAGCACCATTTTGACCGTCTGCCAGAGGCCTACGAGAGAGTGCTGGTTGACGCCATTCGCTCGGATCACAGCCTATTTGCCTCTAACGATGAAGTCTTGGCCAGCTGGAAAATTCTTGAACCAATTTTCGAGCACTGGAATTTTGACACCAAGGACTTAAGGTTATATAAACCAGGCTCAACCATCGACGAAGTTATAAACCAAGCCGTATAATAGTTTTAATGCCGAAAGTCGCTCCAATTATTACGGCTAAAAACGTCGTTAAACGTTTTGGCCAAATTACTGCCGTGGATAACATTAGCTTTGAAGTCAGGCCCGGTGAAATTTTTGCCTTCCTGGGCCCTAACGGTGCTGGCAAAAGTACCACTATTAGGATGCTGACTACCATGCTTCGCCCAACCGATGGTAGTTTGAGCCTAGCTGGACACGATGTTGTCCATGAGCCAGCAGCTGTTCGTAAATCTTTTGGAATTGTTTTTCAAGACCCGGCCTTGGAGGAAGAGCTAACCGCTTATGAGAACATGATCTTACACGCGGTGCTTTATCACGTACCTAAGGCCGACCAAGCCCCCAGGGCCGAAGCTTTAATGAGGCTAGTCGATTTATGGGAGCGCAAAGATTCGTTAGTTAGAACCTATTCTGGTGGTATGCGTCGTCGGCTAGAGATAGCCCGAGGGCTATTGCATCATCCTAAAATTTTATTTCTAGACGAGCCAACCTTGGGGCTCGACACACAGACCAGAAAAATTATGTGGGATTATGTTAGGAAGCTTAGCCAAAACGAAGGTATGACTATTTTCTTTACTACTCATTATCTGGATGAAGCCGAAGAAGTCGCCAAGCGGATTGCCATAATTGACCATGGTCAGATTGTGGCTAGCGGAACAGCCGCTCAGCTAACTAAACAAACCGGTACTAAAACCCTAGAAGAAGCTTATTTAAAATTAACCGGTACAGAAGTCCGCGACGAGACGTCAGAAGCCTATAACGGCTTAAATGTCCGCTCAGCCGCGCGCACCAGGAGCCTAAGATGAGCGTTATTTACATCCTTTGGCTTAGGCAAATGAAACGTTACTTCCGAAGTCGATCACGGTTAATTGGCGCGATTGGCCAGCCGTTACTTTTTTTACTGGCACTGGGTTATGGTCTAGGCGCAGTTTATGAACGGGCCGGGGAAGGTGACTACCTGAAATTTCTAGTGCCCGGTATTATTGTTCAGACTCTGCTTTTTTCAGGAGTTTTTTGGGGCATTCAGATTTTGTTTGACAAGCGCTTTGGATTTTTAAAAGAGATGTTAGTGGCACCGGTATCGCGTCTGCGAATTTTAATGGGTAATGCTTTAGGTGGGGCAACTATCTCGCTAATTCAAGCAATTGCCGTTTTTGTGATTTCTTTCGCTTTGGGTTTTAGACTGTACGATTGGGCGCTATTGCCGATAGCCTTTTTGATAGTTTTAGCCATGAGTGTGGCGCTGACTTCGTTTGGGGCCGGTATTGCCAGTATGGTAGAGGATTTTCAAGGTTTTCAAGGCATTAATAACTTTTTGATTTTTCCGCTGTTTTTTCTATCTAGCGCGCTTTACCCACTCACCCACGCCCCGGACTTCTTAAGGATTTTAGCCTCAATAAATCCGTTGAGCTATTTTGTGGATGGCTTGCGCTGGGCATTGATCCACCAGAGTCACTTTGGTTTTGGCAAAGATTTAGCAGTGATTTCGGTATCGCTAGTTATTTGCGTTTGGTTTGCTGTTAATCGCTTTAACCGTATAGAGGCATAAGGCCAGTTATTCCGGTTCGCATAGCGGGCATTGAGTTCTCTGATCCCGTGCTCGTAAAACGCGCTTAGAGGCTTTCCACCAGGTTTCCATCCCAGCGTAGGCCATAAAATCAGCGAATCTACGCAGCAGCCAACCCAAGATGCCCCAGAACTTAAGGCCGCCCCAGCAAACTGCTGCCCAGTATGGCCCTATAGGGATAATGTAAACAGGGCGTCTTGGTCTGTAGGGCAGGGGTCGCCGGCCTGTGGCAATTCTCTTTAAATTTCCTGCTACATACGCGCCGTCGTGTATAGCAGTTTGGGCGAGGCCAGAGTAGGGAGTATCGGCATTATCGCCGATAACGTATGTGTTATAGCCCGCTTGCAAGAATTGATTGACGATAACCTTCCCATTGTGGCTTAGACTAAATCCGGCTTTTTTTAGAAATGGATGGCTGGTCACCCCAGCAGTCCAAACCACATTGTGGGTAATGATGGGGTGTCCGTCTACCATTAAAGCCTCAGCCGTTTCAGCTTGAACTTCTTGGCTGGTTTTAACAACCACTCCCAGCCTTTGTAAGCGTTTTTGAACTTTCTTTGATAAACCTTTGGGCAAACTAGGCAGGAGGCGTGATTGAGCTTCTATCAAACTAATTTTGATTTTAGGTTTGCTTAAGCGATGGCGTTTTAGGACTGACTGTACATAACCTGGCAGGGCACCGGCCAATTCTACACCTGTTGGGCCTCCACCGACAATTACACAGTTAATATCAGGCTGCTTAGGGTCGGCCAATTCGCCATGGAGGTGGTCCCTGAGCTCTTTGACCTCCTCAAGCGACTTAATTCCAAAAGAATATTTCTTTAAGCCGGAAATTTCAAAGTAATTAGTCACCGAGCCCAACGCCAAGATTAAGACATCAAAATGGTAACTCCTGCCGGAAGCCCCTATGGCTAATTTGTTAGTTTTGTCGAGGTTAACAACCTGGTCGATTATCACGTTAACGGCCAAGTCATCAAAAATATGGCTAAGCGGCAGACTAGCAGCTAGCAAGCTGCCGCCGGTGGCCGATTTATAAAGGGCTGGGTAATACCTAAACTCCGGCTGGTCTGAAATAAGGCTTACATTAAACTCCGAGTGAGATGCTAGCTCTTGTGCTGCTTTAATGCCGCCAAACCCGCCGCCAACTATCAAGACTTTCTTTTGGGGCTGTTCCATCAGGCTTAAGTTTAAACCAAACAGAGATATAGCGACAATAATTAGACAACTTTTGAAGCTTATTGTTATGATTAAAACTAAGTAATTTTGTTATAAGCGAGAGGGTCTTTTAGTTTGCCCAAGAAACTGTCCAGACATTCTGAAAATAAGTGGGTAATATTGGCGTTACTGGCTATAGCCCAGTTTATGGTTATTTTAGATATCGCTATCGTTAACGTAGCCTTACCATCGATTTCCAGAGAACTAAACTTCTTACCAGGTGACCTGCAATGGATCATTACAGCCTACACTTTAACCTTTGGCGGCTTTTTACTACTTGGTGGGCGGGCTGCCGACCTTTACGGTCGTCGCAAAATTTTTATCAGCTCTATTGCCGCTTTTTCTATAGCCTCATTGCTTTGCGGGGTAGCCCAATCTGATACTCAGCTAATTTTAGCCAGAGCTGTGCAAGGCTTGGCGGCGGCAATTATGTCACCAGCGGCTTTATCTATCGTTTTAACTGAGTTTCGTGAAGGCAAAGAGCGCAATAAGGCTATGGGCGTATGGGCGGCGGTAGCTGCTGGAGGAGCTGCCGCGGGCGTGCTGCTTGGGGGCGTATTAACTCAATACCTAAATTGGCGCTGGAACTTCTTTGTTAACGTGCCAGTTGGCATTTTAGTAGTGCTGGCATCGTTAAAGCTGTTGCCGCATCATATCGGCGAAGAGGACAAAAAAGTAAAGCTAGACATACCTGGAGCGGTTATGGCCACCGGTGGATTAATGGCGTTAGTTTATGGTCTTTCCCGAGCGCCAGCCGATGGTTGGGGCTCTCTTTTTGTCTGGGGTTTCATTAGCGCCGGCCTTGCCTTACTAGTAACCTTTTTCTGGAACGAAAGGCGCGTCGATCAGCCACTTATGCCATTAAGTATTTTTAAAATCCGTAATGTTTTAGGTGCCAATTTAGCCTTTTTGGTTATTGCCTGCACCATGTTCTCAATGTTTTTCTTTTTGACGCTATATGTTCAGTCGGTCCTTGGCTACTCGCCAATTAAAACTGGCATTAGTTTTTTGCCAACAACTTTTATAATTGCCACTGTTTCGGGTATTGTGGCCAACCTGGTTTCCAAAATCGGCTATAAACCTCCGATGGTAGCAGGACCATTGGTGTTATCTGTCGGGCTTTTAGTTATGAGCCGGACCCTAGAAGTCGGCGGCGATTATTGGCATAACGTCTTTCCGGGTTTAGCTGTGGCAGCCGTAGGTATGGGGCTGACTTTCGTCTCTGCGACCCTGGCCGCAACTGCCGGTATACCTAAGCATTTATCAGGACTGGCGTCTGGCATTCTGAATACTTCTCAGCAAGTTGGCGGCGCTATTGGATTAGCTATTTTATCAGCAGTAGCCTTTTCTACGATTAGAACTGATTTAGCAGCGCAGGCTAGCTCGGGTTCCGCTCAAGTTCATGGTTACACCAACGGCCTTAATGTAGCAATTGGCTTGGCGGCGCTAGCCGCCTTGGTTGTAGCGTTAGTTGTTAAAAATCAAAAGGTGGACGCTAAAGAAGCCATGATGGCCGGCTAGCTCGCTTAGTATCTTTTAGCTTTGGCAATTTGGACAAAGACCGGAAATTTCTAACTGGTGGCTGCGCGGCGAGAAGCCCTCTTTAGCTACAGCTGAGTCAATCATTGTCTCGAGCATCGAGTTAGTCGATAAGCTATAAGTTGTGCCGCAACCGGTGCAGTAAAAATGGTGATGATGACCTAGAAAAATGTCAGACAGTTCGATTTTGTATTTCCAACCAACATTCACTCGATGGACTATACCGAGTCTCTCAAATAACTCAATGGTTCGATAAATAGTGGCTCTGTCAACCTGCCCCTCAGCCCGCTTGCTCAAGACCTGCATGCTTTGCGCTCCTTGGTCAAGCAGCAAATCAAAAACCACTTTACGGCTTTTAGTAAAGCTCGAACCGTCTTTTGAGAGCAGGGCTTTAAGCGTTTCATAATGAGATTGGGCCATGGCAAAATTATAGCCTTTTGCGACAAATTTGCAAAAAGCTAGTATATTTCCGATAATTTCTATTAAGATGGCCACCTATCTACAAGTAATCTTCTTTTCACTTATTGGCGGGGTATTTTCTCTAGCTGCAGGCCTACTACTGCTGAGTAAGAAGAAAGTGGCCCAGCAACTAGCTAACTATGCCACTCCTTTTGCTGCCGGCGCCTTAATAGCCGCCGTATTTTTAGATCTTCTAAATGAAGGCCTAGAGAACAACCCGGCTAGTGTGGTACTTGTCGCCACCCTTTGGGGTATTTTGATATTTTTTCTGGCCGAGAGATTTTTAAATTGGTTTCATCATCATCACCAGCATAATTCTGATCCAACCAAGAGCTTAATTATCATCGGTGACACAGCGCATAATGCTTTAGATGGTATTGCTATCGCCGCAGCTTTTTTGATCAGCGTACCTACAGGAATAGTTACGGCCATAGCCGTAGCAGCTCACGAGATCCCCCAAGAGATAGGCGATTTTGGCTTACTACTGTCTAAGGGCATGTCTCGGCGCAAAGTACTGATAGTAAATCTTATAAGCGCCCTAGCTACCGTTGTCGCGGCCGTTATTACATTCTCACTAGGCTCTACCGATAAATTGCCAATCGGTACCTTGCTTGGTCTTAGTGCCGGTTTTTTGTTATATATCGCTATGAGTGACCTTATACCAGACCTACATGAACAGACTTCTAAAAAACGGTTTTTTGACTTACAGCCTTTGCTGCTTTTGCTTGGAGTCGTTGTTGTATGGGCCGTCATAGGTTTAGCCCATAACTATATTGATACAATGTAAGTATGTTAGCGGCAGTAATAATCCTTGGTGTCTTAGCAGTAGTTTTGGCAGGGTTTTTAGTCTGGAATCTCTATAGACCAACTCGCAAAGACGATGCGACCATGCTGCTAAAGGCCGACATGACCCAATTGACCGATTCAATGAATCAACTAAGGGAAGGCTTGCAAAAGCAACTAAACGAACAGCTAGGCGCCAGCAGTAAGCAAATGGTCCAGCAGTTTGAAGCTAGCGCTAAGATTATTCGTGACGTTACCCAAAAACTGACCGAACTAGACAAGACTAACAAGAGCGTTGGCGATATTGCCTCGGAGCTTAAGACCTTGCAGAACGTTTTGCAAAACCCCAAGCAACGTGGCGTTTTGGGAGAGTACTATCTAGACCAAATTCTAAAAAATATCTTGCCGCCTGGCACCTTTCAGCTGCAGTATCGTCTGGGAGCCGGCATTGTGGTAGATGCCGCTATTATGCTTGACGATAAAATACTGCCAATAGACTCAAAATTCTCCTTGGAAAACTACAACCGAATAATCGAGGCTAAGGAAGAAGATAAACCGGCTCTGGAGCGGGCTTTTAAAGAGGACCTTAAAAAGCGTATCGATGAAACTTCAAAGTACATTATGCCGGGTAAGGGCACGCTTGATCAGGCTCTAATGTTCATCCCCAGCGAGGCTATTTATTACGATTTACTAGCCAACAAAGTGGGACTCGGCAAAGTCTCTGGCCGCAACCTTATGCAATACGCGGCTGCTGAAAAGCGGGTAACTATTGTAGGCCCCAGCACTTTGTCGGCAATGCTGCAGGTTATCGTGCAGGGACTTCGTTCTATGGAGATTCATAAAGACACCGAAAAAATCCGTAAAAACATTGAGCAGCTAGGCAAGCATCTAATTGCTCACAATGGTTATATGCAGAAGCTGGGCGGCAGCTTGGGCACGACCGTGGGACATTTTAATACAACCTACAAGGAGCTTGGCAAAATCGATAAAGATATAGTTAAAATTGCCGACACCACACCAACTGTAGAGCCAGTATTAATCGAACGACCGGTTTTAGACGACTAGTTCGTAGCCTATAAATCCGCGACAAAGCACCCCAAACTTATGTATCAGCGTACTAGTATACTAGTACATGAGTATATAGATTTTGTTTAGGGATTTTGCAACCTATAAAGAGCTAATATTTCAGGAGGTCGATGGTTAGGGCCGCGGTCCAGGAAAAATTAGCAGCCCCGGCTGGTCGCCCATCTATTGGATTAAAGTATTCGAATAAACCACTATTTTCAACCATTTGGAGGGTCTTAATTTTTAGACTGTCGGCTTCATCGTTATAACCATAACGCCTTAAGCCTTCAATTATCAGCCAGTTGGTATTGGCCCAAGTTGGACCTTGCCAATAAAGCAGTGGATCAAAGTAGCTAGAATTTATGGGCACACTGGGGACCGGCCAGTTGGCTCCAAACTTTCGGCGAAGCTTTAACATTTTGACTAACTGCTCGGCTTCCTCGGCAGTTATAGCGCCGCTATAAAGTGGCAGTAGGCTAGAAATAGATGGCTCATAAATTAACTCGCCGCTCCTTAAATCCCGGCTAAAAAATTGCCCAGTTTTGTCATCGCGCAGACTGGCTAAGGCCTGGTGGCTTAGCTTATTGCTTTCGCTTAATTTCTCAGGCAGCGATTCGCCAATCGGTTTGGCTATTTCCGCAAGGCACGTGTTTGCCCGGATTAAAATACAGTTAAAAGCTAAATCGGCTACGGCTAATTTGGGTTGGGTTAAGATTGACCGGCTGTCGTAACCTTGCCGACGTAGGCGGCGAATAATATTCCAATAAGCTATACCTTCTGCATTGCTCATTCTTCGGCCGGCCGGTATATGGCGGGTATCTCGCCTAACTAACTTTGCAATATTATCCAGGCCAAGCTTATCGACTAGGTGCAGCCATACTGGCCAGGCGTAAGTCCTGACTTGGTTTATCCAGGGCGGCGAATTATCTAGGCCAGATTCGTAAGGATGGAGCAAAGCAACCAGTCCAGTGTTGCTCGGATCGCGCTCTTTATATAGCCATTTGTGATATTTGACTAATGAGGGGTACATTTGCCTATACCAGCTGCGCCTATCGGGAAGCTTGAGTTTTTGTCCGACGGCAAGTACCGCTTCGGCTAACATAGGCGGCTGGGTTAATCCGCTGGTGACTAAGCCGCTCGGGGCATGAGGGTTAAGCCAGCTTTGCCACAAATAATATTCGTGCCTATGTACGTTCTCCCAGAAGATAATGTGCGGGAGCATGCCGTTAGCCCATTGTCCGCGGAGTAAGCTTTTAAGTTCGGTCTGGGCTCGCTCAATGTCTAGGTGTCTAAGCCCGATAGCAATAAAGCAACTGTCCCAAAGCCACTGGTGGGGATAAAGGTCGCTAGCCGGCACCGTGAAGAGACTTCTATCGTTTTGGGATAAGACTGTCTGGGCCTTTGTTAGCAAATCGTTGTCAGGATTCATGAACTACTTATGGTAGTTTAGGCTTGTCAAACATCGCCCGAGGCGATCGCTCTAGCGATTCTACAGCTGAGCGGCAAGTGTCAGCTAAGGTCTGATAAACCTCTATGCCTAAGCGGTCTAAAGTCGTGCGGAAATATCTTTCTGGATCTTCAACTTTTGGATCAATACCCACTGCAATTCTAACTGCCCGGCTGAAGAGGATGGTGCCAATAGCCATGCCCAGTTCTTTCCTTGTGGTCTTGGCGTATTCCCGGCCCTCTGGATAAGGCAAGTCGTAGTTGCGGGGTTCGAACCAAAATAAAAGAGCACCGACCCGTGCAGCTTTTGTCAGCTGCTCCTGCTCCCAGCGGACCTGTTCTTCATAGTTGCTGCCTTCAAAAGTATCTCGCCGGGGGTTAAAAAGGTGCAAGAGTTTATCGCCTCGGTAAGCTTGCTCAAAAATTTCTACGGCATTATGCTGCCAATCACGCGCACCTAAAATCGGACCGGCTAAAAATATCGTTGGGCCAGCAGTTACTTCATAAGTATCTTTGGGCGGTTTATGCTCTTTTACTGTCATCTGACAGTTAGTATATACTTTTAACAGATTATGGAGTACCAAAACTCGCAGGTGAGAGCGGTCGGGAAAAAATTGCGAGACCGCTTGCCAAAGCTGTCCGATAAAAAGGCAATTCTTAAAGCCCCAGAACTCGTCCAGCTTTTTGAGCAATTAAAAAAAATGCCCAAAACCAACCGGGCCAAATTTGGCAGCGAGGTTAATGCTCTAAAAAGCGAACTAGAGCAGCTGGTTAAAAAAGACTTAAGTCACAGCGTACTGCCAGGCCCTATCGATGTCACAGCCCCTTTTGATGTGAATGTCGAGCCAAGCTATCGCCCCACCCTCCTGCCGGCTAAAAATGCCAGCACGCATCCCATAACAGCGGGAACCCAAACAGTACTAAATATCTTTCTTAGGATGGGCTTCACCGCTGTGGAATCTAGGGAGCTGGATGATGATTATCATATGTTTGGCAGCCTCAACTTTCCTAAGGGCCACCCCGCCCGCGAGGACTATGACACATTTACTACCGACGAAGAATTAATCGCACCAGCCCACACCTCAACCATGCAAAACCGGGTCTTACGAGCCTACCGCAAAAATTTAAACATGGGCCAGCCGATAGCCGTGGTTTTGCCCGGGCGGGTTTTTCGCAACGAAGATGTCGACGCTAGGCATGAACATACCTTTCACCAGCTCGAAGGGGTCTATGTAGGCAGTGGCATTAATGTAGGACACCTGCTAGCGACCTTTAAGGCTTTCTTGGAAGAATACTTTTCCCAAAGTATCGAAATAAAAACCCAGCCTTTTTATTTCCCGTTTACTGAACCAAGTCTTGAACTGGCTTTGTCATGCCCGTTTTGCAAAAAAGCCGGTTGCAGCGTTTGTAGCTATACCGGCTGGATAGAGCTACTGGGCATGGGCTTAATCCACCCCAATGTTTTGACAGAGGCTGGTATCGACCCTGCTAAATACACTGGTTTTGCCTGGGGCTGCGGCATAGAGCGATTGGTGATGATGAAATACGGCATCGAGGACATACGGCACTTCCACTCCGCTAACTTACAATTTCTGAGGCAATTCGTATGAAGGTTAGTTTAAATTGGACTAGGTATATTAATCAAAAGTACGGGGCTGCTGCGGATCCGGCGCCGCGTGGCATCGATGATCTAGTTGATAAAATTGGCGCCAAACTAGGTGCAGTTGATGAAGTTATTGATCTTGGCAAGCGTTACAAGGGAGTATTGGCAGCCTCCTTAGTTAGCTGCCATAAACATCCTACCGCCGACAATTTAACGGTTTGCCTAATTGATGATGGCGATGTCGTTAAAAAAGTTAAGCGCAATAAAGATGGATATGTGCAAGTGGTCTGCGGGGCCCCTAATGTTACGCCTACACTAGATGTAGCGTGGATACCCCCAGGGGTAGCGGGGCTAGATGTTCGCAATATAAAAGGCGTAGATAGTTACGGCATGCTAGCTAGTCCCCAGGAGCTAGGCATTGGCGATAATTCGGATGGCTTACTTGTAATTGACGAGCCGGTCAAGCCTGGTACGGCTTTTTCTAAAGTATATAATCTTGATGACTACATTATCGATATTGAAAATAAAATGTTTACCCACCGGCCAGACTTGTTCGGCATGCTGGGTGTTGCTCGAGAAATTGCCGGCATCCAAGGGCAATCGTTTAGAAGTCCAAACTGGTATAAAGCAGAGGCGAGCTTACCAAAGGCTAGCAGTCGGCTGCTGAATTTGATTGCCAAAAACCAAATACCCAAATTAGTCCCCAGGTTTTGTGTACTGGCTATGAGCGACATATCGGTCGAGCCCAGCCCGCTATGGTTGCAATCCTATCTAGCCAGAGTCGGCATTAAGCCAATCAACAACATAGTTGATGCGACTAATTTTTTAATGTATGAAAGCGGCCAGCCGCTTCATGCCTATGACTACGACAAGCTAAAAGCAAAAGATCAAAAGTCGGGCGTAGAGATGATTGTCAGAGCCGCCAGGAAAGGCGAAAGTCTAACATTGCTAGGCGGCAAAAAAGTTAATTTAGCTGGCGGGGAAGTTGTCATTGCTACGCGGGAAAAAATTATTGGCCTCGGTGGAGTTATGGGCGGCGCCGGCGCAGAAGTTAACGAAAAAACTTGCAATATTATTCTAGAGAGCGGCACATTTGATATGAATCTAACTCGCAAAACCGCTACAACTTATGGACTGTTCACCGATGCTGCAACCCGCTTCACTAAAAACCAATCACCCCTGCAAAACTCGGCGGTGCTATCTAAAACCGTTGAAGTTATTCGAGAGTTGGCTGGCGGTAGAGTGTCTGGCAAAACCTACGATCTAAAATTAAATCGCGTAAGTCTGCCTAAGCCGCTGTCAGTGGAAGTTGGCATAATTGCAGTTAGATTAGGTATGGATTTTTCGCCCGTCAAGGTTAAAGACCTGCTAGAAAATGTCGAGTTTAAAGTTGATATCAAGGGCAGCCTGCTTAACATCCACATACCGTTTTGGCGAACAGACATCGCTATTGCTGAAGATATAGTCGAAGAGGTAGGGCGGCTTTATGGTTATGATAACTTGCCTCAAACTTTACCAAGCCGTTCCTTGGCACCCGCCAGACCGGATGCATTACTTAGCTTCAAAAGCCGGCTGCGGGAAGTGCTGGTTAGAGCTGGAGGAAATGAAGTATTAACCTATAGCTTTATTGACGCTGACTTAATAAAAAAGGCTGGCCAAGATGTTAAAGCAGCCTTTCATATAAGAAATGCCCAGAGCCCATCCCTGCAATACTATCGCCTGAGCCTAGTCCCCAGTTTGCTGGAGAAAATTCATCCTAATGTTAAGGCTAGTTATGGTGCCTTTGGGCTTTTTGAAATTGGCAAAGCTCATGTCAGAGGGGTCAACGATAACGAGAAGCTGCCCGCAGAGCTGGATCGTCTAGCGTTAGTAATAACTGAAGATGCCTTTAAGGGAGCAAGTTACTTTACTGCCAAAGCTTACACAGATTTTATTTTGACAGACCAACTAGCCGTATCTGGTATAAGCTACCAGCCATTAAAGCGCACCCTTAAATTACCAGCAGGCTGGCAAGAAGCTGCGACCACTTTTGAACCGGTTCGCTCGGCAGCGATTTTTGCTGGCCGGGAATTTGTTGGCTTGGTCGGCGAACCGGCCATGAGTTTGCGCACCGGACTTAAACTACCAGAGAGGACGGCCCAACTAGAGCTGGATATCGCTGTGCTTGAAGAGTTGGCCCGTCCGGCTGCTGCCTACCGGCCACTAGACAAGTACCCCACCATTGAACAGGACCTTTGTCTAAAAAGCCCGGCCAATTTGAGCTACCAGCAGTTGAGCGATTTTGTGAAGTCTAAACTAGACGATGTTCGCCGAAAAACAAACATAAACTGGCAGATTTCGCCGCTAGATATTTATCAAAGAGCTGGCGATTACAAATTTAGACAAACTACTTGGCATATAACCTTTACACACCCCGGCAGGACGTTAACCAAGCCCGAAGCGTCGAAAATAATCGACGAACTAGCCCTGGCCGCTGGCAAGACTCTAAAAGCCGAGAGGATTTAAAGAGAAATGAAGATTACGCGCTCTATGGTTCGACGAGCTGGCTGGTGGTCGCTAGCCCTGCTATTTGCTGCGACGACAATCGTGGCTTTGGTTTATTTTTTTTGGGCGGGGCAAAAGCCACCCGCGCCTGTCACTGCTAAATGTTCATATAAGCCGGGCACCCTGATGCAAAGTGGTGGCGACAACCCCCTAAAGAATACTAAGCTGGTTAATTTTACGTCCGTAAGTAATGTCGATTTTCTACGCTGTGAGGATTTTAAGATAGGCACCGGCACGGCGGTAAAAGCCGGTTCTAGCGTGACTGTTCAATACATTGGGGCGGTGGCGGCCACCGGAACAATCTTTGAGAGTACGCTAGATAGCGGCCAGCCAGCCACGTTTAGCCTAGATCAGACTATCCCAGGCTTCTCGACCGGCTTACTGGGCATGAAAGCCGGCGGGGAACGCCGAATACTTATACCAGCCCAATATGCTTATGGCGCAGGACCTCCACAAGGTTCGGGAATCCCATCAAACGCCGACTTAGTTTTTGACATTAGCTTACTTTTTGTGCAATAGGGTAGTGGATGGCGTAAAAAACACAATATATAGCGTACTTGCAAATAGGCTGTCCGCCATATACAATCTCAGCTAGGACCAATAAAATTAACAAAAAAGAAGGCTAAAGATGGCAAAAAACATAACAATCTTTACGACTAACACTTGCTCTTACTGTCCAATGGTTAAGCGCTTTTTGGCTAGTAAGGGTTTGGCTTACGACGAAGTGAACTTAGAAGAGTACCCCGACCGCCAAGCCGAAGTATTTAATATGAGCGGGGCTTTAACGGTCCCTATAACTGTTATAACCCGCGACGACGACACTAAAGAAGTGGTTGTTGGCTACAATCTTCAGCGACTGGCTCCGGCAGTCACTTAGAAGCCTTCTTTTGGTCAAAGTTAGCTTTTAACCTAAGATATTAGGAGCTTATGGCAGATAAAAAAATACACGACCTGGTTATTATTGGCGCCGGCCCGGCAGCCTTATCTGCGGCTTTATATTCCAGCCGTGAAGACATTGACACATTGTTATTTGAAAGAGGCGCCATTGGCGGTCTTGCTGCCGTTACCGATTGGGTCGATAATTACCCGGGTTTTGCTAAAGGTGTCGCTGGCTTAGAATTATCCGAAGCCATGCGGGCTCAAGCCGAGCGCTTTGGCGCCAAAATTGAACTAGGCGAGGTTATGGGTATATCCAGCGATGGAGAACTCAAGAAGTTAGATACTACCAGTGGTGATGTTTACGCTAAGGCCGTTTTAATTGCTACCGGCAACGATTATAAAAAAATTGGAGTGCCTGGCGAAGCTGAATACTACGCTCGCGGAGTCCATTACTGCGCAACATGTGACGGGGCTTTTTATAGAGACAAAAGGCTAGTAGTTGTAGGCGGCGGCAACTCGGCGGCTCAAGAGTCTATCTTTTTAACCAAATTCGCTAGCCATATAGATATTTTGGTCCGTAGTGAGCTGCGGGCCAGTGACGTGCTTGTCAAGGCACTGGCTAAACATAAAGATAAAATTACCGTCCACCTAAATACTTCAACTGATGAAATTGTCGGCCAAGAGGGCAAGGTTGTTAAAGTTATTGGTACAAATAAGACTAGCGGTAAAAAAGTTGAGTTTCCTTGCGACGGTGTCTTTGTCTTTGTAGGATTAATACCAAACACTAAGTTCTTAGAAAGTGGCAAAGTTGAGCTTGATGAGAGGGGCTTCGTAAAGACTAATGACCAGCTAGGCACTAACGTATTAGGAGTCTTTTGCGCCGGCGATGTCAGGTCCGGGGCTACCGAGCAAATTGCCTCTGCTGTCGGCGAGGGCTCTACAGCGGCCTTAACTATTCGTGAGTTCCTCGATCAAATGCCGGCCCGCAAGCACTTAGATGAGCCTCATCTGTCTATGGGCACCGATAGACGGGCTTATTCTGAAGCTTAGTTATTGAGAACTGGTACGATTTTATCTGGTCGGTCTAGTGTACAATAACCTATGATATAAAAGGATCTCAGATGGTTGATTTTAATAAAGTTTTAGAGCCAGGCGACTACCTAAAAGGTGAAGTCAACACTGTAGTAGAGATACCCAAAGGCTCTGTGAATAAAATCGAGTGGGACCGCAACCGGGCAGCTTTCAAGCTAGACCGCGTCGAGCCAGATATTTTTGCCAAGCCGGTCAACTATGGGTTTATTCCTCAGACGCTTGATGAAGACGGTGACGAACTAGATACTTTAATAGTAACCGATGAACCACTTCAAACTGGCGCTTGGATGAAAGCTAAAATTATTGGGGTGCTGAACTTTGAAGATGATGGTGAGGCTGATCACAAAGTGGTGGTAGTGCCGGCAGATAATCGAAATACCGGCGATTCCGTTAAATCGCTGAGTGATCTAGGCGAACGCTGGAAACAGAAAATTGAGCATCACTTTTCTCATTACAAGGATCTTTATAAGCCCGGTAGCACCAAGGTGCTAGGTTGGGGCGACATCGAGGAAGCCAAAAAAATTATCGCCGACTCTATAGCCCGAGCCAAAAGTTAACGTTGGTTGCGCGCACACTATCTAACTCGTACAATTAAAAGATATTAAACTAATGCTTAAATAGGTGGGATGAAAACCAAAATTGCTATAAATGGGTTCGGACGAATCGGCCGGAGCGCTTTTAAAATTGCTTTTGAGCGTCCTGACCTGGAAGTTGTGGCAATTAATGATTTAACCGATACCAAAACCTTGGCCTATCTTTTGAAACACGACAGCAACTACGGTACTTACCAGCGCAAGGTTGAGTTTAACGAAACAAACTTAATAATTGACGGCACAACCGTGCGAGTTTTAGCTGAGCCCGAACCGGCCAAATTGCCCTGGCGTAAACTTGGCGCACAAGTCGTGATTGAATCAACCGGACGCTTTACTGACCCAGGTATTGCCAAAGTCCATATCGAGGCTGGCGCTGCAAAGGTCATCATTAGTGCTCCAGCCAAAGGTGAGGCCGCCGAGACAATTGTGCTTGGCGTCAATGACGATGAGCTAAACCAGGCCGGAGATATTATTAGCAATGCTTCTTGTACCACTAACTGCATCACACCAGTCATGGCTATTTTAGAAAGTCACTTTGGCATTGAAAAAGCCATGATGACAACGGTACATAGCTATACCAACAGCCAAAGGCTGCTGGATGCGCCGGCTAAGGATTTGCGTGAAGCCCGGAGCGCTGCTACCAATATAGTACCAACCACGACGGGAGCTTCTACGGCAGCCAGCAGAGCCATGCCAAAGCTAGCAGGCATTTTTGGGGGTTTGAGTATTCGAGTGCCCACGCCGGTAGTATCTTTAAGCGATTTCGTGGTTGTGTGTAAACGAGCGGTAACGGTTGAAGAAGTTAACGAAGTTTTTTTAAAAGCCGCCCAGGAACCTTTTTATCAAGGCATTTTAGCTACCACTGACGAACCGTTAGTCAGTAGCGATTTTATTGGCAACAGTCATTCCGCTATCATCGATCTAAGCCTCACTGCAGTAGTCGGCGACACCCTGCTCAAAGTAGTTGCTTGGTACGATAACGAATGGGGCTATGCTAATCGACTGGTAGAATTAACAGCTGATACGGCTCGGTTACTTTCGAAAGAAGAAAAAACAGGCTCAGAAACAATAAAGTCCAAAGACACTGACTCCAAACCGTTGTTGGAAGCTCCGGAGCGTGAGCCTGAAGCCCCAAAGAATACTCTTCCCAAGGCCTCGCCTAATCCTTCTCCGGGGGGTTCTATAGATGGCATCCGACATTTTTAAAATCGCATTGGCCTGCGACCACGCCGGCTTTGAACAGCTGAAAGACCTAAAAATTTACCTGCAATCCCTGGGCCATAGCTGCCAAAACTTTGGTCCTGACAAATTGAATCCTAACGACGATTATCCTGATTTTGTAGTGCCGGCCGCCAAGGCTGTAGCTAGCGGTGAATGCCAAAGGGGCATTATCATCGGCGGCAGCGGGCAGGGGGAAGCTATGGCCGCTAACCGCCTCTCTGGAGTGCGCTGCGCGGTGTTCTATGGGCCAGCCACCCCTAGAAAAGTTGTAGATGCTGGCGGCCGTATGAGCCATGATGTTTATGAAATTGTTAAACTGTCAAGGTCCCATAACAACGCCAACATGCTTTCTTTAGCGGCCAGGTTCGTAAGTACAGGCGACATGAAACAAGTAGTTAGGCTTTGGCTAGAAACTCCATTTTCCCAGGAGCCTCGTCATATACGACGCAACGCTAAGCTAGATGAGTTGGATGGCTAAAATATGAGCAGAATTTGTCCGGCTATTTTAGCGGAAAGTCCTGGTCTTTATCGTGAACGGCTGGAAAAGGTTGCGTCCTTTGCCCGGCGCATCCAAATCGATTTAACAGACGGTCATTTTGCCCCGACCAAAACTATTGACGCTTCCGAAGCGTGGTGGCCAGTCGGGGTTAAGGCCGACTTTCATTTGATGTATAAAAACCCAATGGCGGCTACCGAGGAGATTTTAAAACATCAACCTCATATGATTATTGTTCACGCCGAAGCTGATGGCGATTTTGAAAACGTCGCTTCAATTTGTAAAACCAAGAAAGTTAAAGTCGGTATAGCCCTGCTAAAACAAACTTCGCCAAAAAAGATATTGCCGGTTATCAATGAGATTGATCACGTTTTAGTTTTTAGCGGGTCTTTGGGCAGGTATAACGGTTATGCAGATATTAGTTTGCTCTCCAAAGTACACTTTCTAAAAGCCCATCGTAAGGATCTGGAAGTGGGCTGGGATGGCGGTATCAATCTTCAAAATATCTCACAGCTAGCTATCGGAGGAGTGGATGTCTTTAACGTAGGTGGCTTTATTCAAAACGCCGATGACCCGGAGAAGACCTACCATATGCTAACCAGAGTTGTAGAAGAAACCGGCACGACTTAAATATTGGCTCCGCTGTCTAACATCATCTGTCTAATTCGGCTATAATCATAAGCAACAATGGTGGTGGACCTAAATAAATATTCCTACCGTGATTTGGCTAAAGTTGCCGCCGATATTCGCATAGACATTATTAAAATGCTCGAAAAAGCCGGCAGCGGTCATTCCGCAGGGCCCTTAGGCTTGGCCGACATTTTTACGGCTTTTTACTTTAAGGTTTTAAGACACGATCCTGCCAACCCAGACTGGCCGCACAGAGATATTTTAGTGCTAAGTAACGGACACTGTGTGCCGGTCCGCTATGTGGCTATGGCACATGTGGGCTATTTCCCAAAGTCAGAACTAGCCACCTTGCGCAAATTTGGCTCGCGTTTGCAAGGCCACCCCGAGCGCCTGCGCCTACCAGGTTTAGAAACTACTGGCGGACCACTGGGCTCTGGTTTAAGCCAGGCCTGCGGTATGGCTTTGGCGCTAGGTATGGATAGCCAAACCCACCGGCAAGTTTATGCGGTAATGAGTGATGGGGAGCTTGATGAGGGCAACAGCTGGGAGGCTGTTATGCTAGCTGCTAAATATAAATTAGCTAATCTCACAGCCATTGTAGATCGCAATAACATCCAAATCGATGGCCCGACCGAGCAAGTCATGCCGCTAGAAAACTTAAGCGCCAAATGGGACGCCTTTGGCTGGCACGTCTTAGAAATTGACGGCAATAATATCGAAGCCGTAGTCGAGGCCTGCAGCATGGCCAAAGCCATTGTTGAGAAACCGGTTGTTATCATTGCCAGAACTATCCCCGGTAAAGGTGTGGATTTTATGGAGTATGATTTTCATTGGCACGGCAAAGCCCCCAGTCACAAAGAAGCGAAGGAGGCCCTAAACGAACTAAGGACGCTGCGCGGCAAAATCAGGAGCGAACACCAGTGAACAAGCTTCATTTGTCACCTCGAGGCTTAACAGCCGAGCCCATCAGGAAAGGCTTTGGTAGAGGCCTGGTCGAAGCTGGAAAGCAATATGAGCAGGTTGTGGCGATTTGTGCCGATTTAACCGAATCTACTCAAATGCACTTATTTGCGGAGGCCTATCCACGTCGCTTCATAGAGGTTGGTGTAGCTGAGCAAAACTTAGTAACGGTTGGCTCAGGGCTGGCGGCTATGGGTAAAATCCCGTTCGTCTCGTCTTATGCGGCCTTTAGCCCCGGCCGAAATTGGGAGCAAATCCGCACCACCATTTGTCTAAATGACCGGCCAGTCAAAGTGATTGGGTCTCATGCTGGGGTTAGCGTTGGTCCAGACGGCGCCACTCATCAAATGTTGGAGGACATCGCTTTAATGAGGGCCTTACCAAACATGGTTGTTATGGCTCCAGCAGACAGCGTAGAAGCCGCCAAAGCCACTATTGCTATGGTAGTAGATAAACGCCCCAACTATATGCGGTTGGCCCGCGAGGCTACGCCAATAATTACCACTTCCAAGACACCCTTTGAGATTGGCAAAGCTTATATTTTTCGAGAAGGGTCCGATATTAGCCTAATAGCAACTGGAACCATGACCTATCAAGCGCTGTCAGCCGCTGAAGTATTGGCTAAAGAAGGGGTTCACGCCGAGGTAGTCCATGTCCCTACAATCAAGCCCTTAGATGCCCATACCATTTTAGATTCCGTTATCCGAACGCGGCATGTAATCACCGCCGAGGAAGGCCAAATCAATGGCGGTCTAGGCGGAGCTGTCGCCGAGCTACTGGCCGAAAATTTGCCCACCCCCATGATGCGCGTTGGAGTGCTCGATAGGTTTGGCGAGAGTGGTCAGCCCCAAGAGTTACTGCATCATTTTGGATTAACCTCTGCTCATATTGCCAAAGCTGCCCATCATTTACTTGCTGACCATACCAACCATAAACATTAAATAAAATAAAAAAGGCCAGTTTAGAGACTTGGCCTAGGTCTTGGCATCCGCAGTTCATCGCTTTCTCTGGCTCGAGTAGACCTGGTTGAGTACCTCCCGTCCGGTTTCGGTGATGGTGAAGCGAGGCCTGTTCAGCGCCAGTGTGAGGCGAGCGAGTTGTGCAGAAACATCTTCACATCGGGCACGGGGGCCTCCTTAAAGGACGTCTGCGGTTTGGGCTGCCGCAGCAGTAATCACCTCCTCGGCAATCATTAGTTGTTATAACACCAAAGAGAAAATTTTTCAAGTTAAACTGGTAATGCTAAGCTGGAGAAGTTAAAATCAAGTTAAGATTATGTTGACTCTAGCTCAGATGCGAAAAAATTGCCTAGCGGCTCGGGCGGCATTTGATAGGGCAAAAAAACAAGGGTTTGCCCTGGGTGCCTTTAATATCGACAACCAAGAAACTCTAATTGCTGTAATGTCTGCCGCCGCCGCCAAAAAAGCACCTATTTTAGTCGAAGTCAGCAAGACCGAAGCCGATGCTATGGGCTTAGATAACATCCGAGATATGGTCAATAACTATAAGGCCAAATACTCGGTTGAAGTCTATTTAAACTTAGATCACAGCCCAACCGTAGAAGATGCTATAGCCGGCATTAGTGCTGGTTTTGAATCGATTCACATCGATATTTCACAGGCTAACCATAAAGCCACCGATAAGCAGATAATCGAAAAAACTAAGCAAGTTGTATTAGCATCAAAGCTAACTGGAGCTATCGTGGAAGCCGAGCCGCGTTATTTTGCTGGTAGCTCTAATTTACACAAAGAAAAAATAAACTACGATCTAATAAGAAAATATTTCAGTACACCCGAAGGGGCCAAGACTTTTGTAGAGTCTACCGGCATCGATACATATGCTGTGGCTATCGGCAATCTGCATGGTCATTACCCGGTGCCTAAAAAACTAGACATCGCTTTATTAAAACTTATTGCCAAGGTTATAGATTGCAATATCTCACTACACGGCGGCAGTGGCACGCCCGGTCATTACTTTAAGGAGGCCATAGCTGCCGGGGTGGTAAAAGTTAATATTAATACCGATTTGCGCATTGCTTACCGGCGGGCCTTAGAGAAGGTTTTGGCTCAGAATAAAGACGAATACGCCGTAGTCAAGTTAATGCCAAAAGTGATAAAAGCTGTTCAAAAAGTTGTAGAAGCCAAAATCGATATGCTGGATAGCGCCGGTCATGCCCGCCCGTAGTTGGCGGCTTTTATCTCTTTAAGCTTATGTTAAAATAAGCATAAGTTCTAAAGGTAGGCATAAAAAACCGTAATGACACAAAAACTTGAAGTTCTGGCAGTTGGTGACGTGGTTACAGATGCTTTTATAAAACTGGCCAACGACCAGGCAGCCGTAGAAGAAAATCCCGCGGGTCCTAAGCTAGTAATGCCCTACGCCGCCAAAGTACCGTTTGACTACACCCAGATTGTGCCGGCGGTTGGCAATGCGGCCAATGCAGCAGTGGCTTTCTCTAAGCTAGGGCTGGCTGCCGGGCTAGTCAGCAATGTCGGCGATGATTCTTATGGCCGGCAAATTATGACCGTCTTAGAAAAAGCTAAAGTTGACACCAGGTTTGTCCATATCAACAGCGGCAAAGCCAGTAACTTCCATTACGTTCTTTGGTACAAAGAAGACCGGACTATTTTAATCAAACACGAAGATTATGATTACCATTGGCCGCGCTTTAGGGCCGTTGATGTACCGGGGTGGCTTTATTTTAGCTCGGTTAGCTCCCAGGCCGAGGACTACCATGACCAACTAGCCGAATGGCTGCAGGATCACCCAGACGTAAAACTAGCCTTCCAGCCCGGAACTTTTCAAATACAAGCGGGGCCCGAGCGCTTGGCAAAAATTTACCAGCGCTCCGAAGTATTGGCCGTTAACCGCCAGGAGGCAGCCGAGATTTCCGGCGGAGACGCCTCAAATATTAATGAGCTATTTGACCGATTGCACGGTCTTGGCCCTAAAATAGTAGTGATTAGCGACGGCCATGCTGGCGCATATGCTAGTTCGGGGCAAGCTCGCTATAAAATGCCCATATATCCGGACCCTAAGCAACCGTTCGAACGAACCGGAGCCGGCGATGCTTTTACTTCAACCTTTGTAGCCGCTTTAATAAAGGGCGGCGATATAGAAAGCGCCCTTTACTGGGCCCCCATAAATGCCATGAGTGTAGTACAAAAAGTAGGCGCCCAGGCTGGACTGCTAGACGAGACGGAAATCGATCGGTTGCTCCGGGCTGCACCAGAAAACTATCGTCCGGCGAGACTTGAGCCATGACTAAAACACTAGCGGTTATCTTGGCTAAGCCAGAGAACGAAATAGCCCGCCTGATTTCAAATTTAGAGCGTCTGCATGGTCACCGAAGCTACGACGTTCGGTTAATGGCCAATCACTTGCACAAAATCAATGCCAAGCTAACGCAGCTTGGTCTGGATCCTAATGACACTACAGGTCCCGAGCTCTACCAAGCTCTGCTTGGCCGATTTGATAAGGACTCTCGTAAGATTGACCAAGCTTTAGGGGTAAATTCCCAAACGAGTGCCCAAGAACGACTACAGCTGGCTGTCGAGTTTGCGCAACAGCTTTTGGGTCCAGGCGAGGTATGGGCCTTGAAACGGACGGTCGCTAAGACTCTCTTAAAGCAGCAACCACCCAAAAAACTTATGAAACTGTTGGGATACCGCACGCTAGACTCTATGCTCAAACGTCAGAATATCGCCTCACTTTACTTAAGTGTGGGGTATGTTGAGTCGTCATCTTGGCAAAAGAACCTGCGAGCGAAAATAATCAAGCTGGGGCAGGATAACTTCGAAATGCGCTCACCCGAGATTGTTTTTTTGCCAGCTAAGACCTGGGCAGCTGTTCGTGGACCTAACACCCATGTAGCCGTCAGCAAACTAATGGGGGCGGTAACCGTAAGATCGCTTACATTTACTGATATCCCAGTATCAACCTACGTGCTATTTTTGCTGGAGGGGCTAAACCAAATTGGAGCGCTTAAAACCTCTCACACATTATTAAACGCTCATCCTGCTTTGAATTTTTGGGCCGACAGCTGGCATCTTATGGCCACTTCCGATAATCGACCTGTGTCGCTTAATTTGCACGATGTAGCTATAAATCATTTACTTAAAGCCAGTTTCGACGGCAGGTCTTTAGAGCATGGCCGGCAGGCCTTATTGTCCGAGCTAGCCAGCTATTACCATAAAGGCGCAGACGATATTAAAGTCTTGGCCAAGTCTCTCCAAATCGAACTAACTGATTTAATGCCCCTACCTTCTAAGTTGCAGCCGGCGGTAGAATACTCGGTGGTGGAATAGTATGTATCAAATCTGTGTATCCGGAGCAGCTAAAGGCACTAGTGTCGAAGACGGCAAAAAACTAGCTAATCAAATTGGTGGAGCGATTGCTAAAGCTGGTCATACGCTTATGACTGGGGCAACGACTGGCCTGCCAGACCAAGCGGCCATTGGCTATAAAAAGGCTGGCGGTAAGATGAGTTTAGGATTGTCGCCAGCTGCTACTAAAGTTGAGCACGTTTTAAAATACCGTTTGCCAACCGAACATTATGACGCCATTTTATATACCGGCTTGCATTATGGCGGCCGGGACGCCTTGTTAATAAATTCGGCAGACGCCGTGGTAACTATTGGCGGGCGGTTGGGCACGCTTCATGAATTTACCATTGCTGCCGAGACCCACACGCCAATAGGCATCATGGAGAGTGCAGGCGGCATTAGCGCCCAAATTCAGCAGCTAATGAAACTTTTGCCCAACGCCCGCGAAGACTTAGTGATTTTTGAGGATGACCCAGAGAAACTAGTAGCTAAGTTAACAAGCTTGCTCAACAGACTACATATAGAATATCGCAATATTTACAATAATTAGAGAGCTGTATATAGTTGGGCTCATGAAGCATAAGCGTCATTTTAATAAAGGTTTTACAGCCATACATTCTCTGCTGATACTGGTGGTGGTAGGGGTAATAGGCTATGCCGGCTGGTATGTTTGGGACAATCGTGAAAATGATAGAGAAATTCCAAGCGTTGGGGAGCAAGAAATTAATAGTGGCTGGAATACCACAGTCGAATCTGGCCAAAAACGGTTTTCAATAATTTTTCCTGATGGTTGGGGGGAGATCCTAAAGCCCTTAGACTCTGATTGGTTTTTAATAAATGGTGACAAGCAGCCGACTATTGAAATTGGTAAGCCTGTTAAAATTACAGAGCTAGAAGGTTACGGTGGAGATAGCCTGACTCTATTTTCTGTACTCGTTTATGATAATTTCGCCAAGCCTAGAGGAACAGCTGAAGATTACACTCTCACCAACGGTAAAGATAATCCAATCGAAGGTAAAAAATACGTATATATCCATGATAAGGACTCCCTTGAGGGCATCGGATACCAGCGCTTCAAAGGCGATCGTGACTATGAATACATCTTTCCTTTAGGCGGGGGTGAAGAACTACGCATATCCTACTCAGTCTACGGAGCAGATCCTCGAAATAGTCTAAAAACTGTCGAAGCCATCATAGAGACCATACGCTTGAAAAATTAGCTTGTTACAATTTATAGGTGAGTAAATTCCACCTAAAGAGTGAGTATCAGCCGACAGGCGATCAGCCTACGGCAATTGCTAAATTGACAGAAGGGCTAAGCAAGGGCTTGCGCGAGCAGGTTTTACTTGGAGTAACCGGCAGCGGCAAAACCTTCACCATGGCAAATGTTATTGCCAATACCCAAAAAACAACTTTGGTGTTGTCTCACAATAAAACCTTGGCGGCACAGCTTTATAACGAGTTTAGGCAATTTTTTCCTAAAAATGCCGTGCACTATTTTGTCAGCTACTTTGACTATTACCAGCCAGAAGCCTACATGCCCAGGACCGACACATATATAGAGAAAGACAGCGACATAAACGAAGAAATCGACCGGTTGCGCCACGCCGCCACCGGTTCGCTCCTGTCGCGCCACGACTGCATTATCGTTGCATCGGTATCTTGCATTTATGGCATTGGTTCGGTAGAAGATTACGCCAACCTAACACTCAAACTAAAGGTTGGCGAGCGGCGCTTACGCGATAAGCTGCTTCGTCAGCTAACGGACATCCAGTACCGCCGTAACGACACAGACTTTCATCGCAGTACCTTTAGAGTTAGGGGTGATGTAGTGGATATCTTCCCGGCCGGGGAAGAATCGGCGTACCGGGTGGAATTGTTTGGCGACCAGCTAGAGAAAATAACCAAAATCAATCCCCTAACAGGCGAAGTGAAGAAAGCACTTAACACCTTAAGTATTTTCCCGGGCTCTCACTATGTGACTCCCGAAGAAAAGTTAAAAAAGGCCCTGGGCTTAATCCGCGCCGAAACTGCAGAAAGGTTAGCTTGGTTCAAAAGTCATGGCAAACTACTAGAAGCCCAGCGGCTGGAACAGCGGGTCAAGTTTGACCTAGAGATGTTAGAACAAACTGGCTTCGTCAAAGGTATTGAGAACTACAGCCTTTATCTTACTAATCGTAAACCCGGCGAACAGCCAGCTACTTTGCTAGATTATTTTCCGGATGACTTTTTAATGTTCATTGACGAGTCGCACATGAGCATACCACAGGTTCGGGGTATGTACGCAGGTGATCGTTCCCGCAAAGAAGTGCTGGTAGAACATGGCTTTCGTTTGCCTAGCGCCCTAGATAATCGTCCTTTAACATTCTCGGAATTTGAAAGACACACTAACCAGGTTATCTATGTCAGCGCTACGCCAGCCGAATTTGAGTTGTCTAGGAGTCCAGAGCCAGTCCAGCAGCTTATTAGGCCAACCGGCTTGGTCGATCCGAAAATCGAAATCCGCCCTACAACCGGTCAAATTGACGACCTAATAGAAGAAATCCGGGCAACCGTAAATAAGGGGCAACGGCTGTTGGTAACTACGCTAACCAAGCGGATGGCCGAGGACTTAAGCGAGTATCTGGCCGAACTGGGCATTAAAGTCGCTTATATCCATAGCGAAATCGACACCTTAGAACGGACCGATTTGTTGCGCGACCTGCGCTTAGGTGTTTACGATGCGTTAGTAGGGATTAACCTGCTTCGGGAGGGCTTGGACTTGCCAGAAGTTAGCCTGGTAGCCATTTTAGACGCCGATAAAGAAGGTTTTTTACGAAGCTCACAAGCCTTAATCCAGACTGTTGGACGGGCGGCTCGCCATCTGGAGGGCCGGGTAATAATGTACGGCGATAACGTCACCGGCAGCATGCAAAGGACTATCGACGAAACAAATCGCCGCCGGAAAATCCAGCAAGACCATAACCGCAAGCACGGCATTACGCCCAAAGGCATTAGCCGGGAAGTTGGCGATATGCTGCCGCGAGAGATAGCCCCCGAACCAAAGATAGATCTTCGCAAAATTCCTAAGGATGAATATAATCACCTGGTCCGAGATCTAACAGCTCAAATGAAGTTGGCAGCTGCCAACCTAGAGTTCGAGAAAGCCGCCGAGCTTAGGGATGTCATTGCCGAGGTGAAAGCCAAGCTATGATGTGGGATAATGATTGACAAAGATGAGTAAGTTATCGCGCGAGGACGTTTTGAGACTGGCTCATTTAAGCCGCCTAAAATTGTCCGAGGAAGAAGTAGAGAAATACCGCGGCGAACTCTCTAAAATCCTTTCTTATGTAGAGACTTTAAACAAAGTTGATACCAAAAATGTGCCACCAACCTACCAAGTTACTGGCTTAACCTCCGTAATGCGAGATGATGAGCCAATTGATTACGAAGCTAAGTCCAAGGATCTACTTAAAAACGCCCCAGCTTTAAGCAAAAACCAATTTAAAGTCAAAAGAGTTTTGTAAAGATGAGCAGCTGGCCAAAACTAGCAGATATAGCAATCCGCGTCCAAAAAGGCGAAGCTACTGCTACGGATTTGGTTGACCAGGCATTGACAGCTATAGAAGCTAATACCGATTTTAAGGCCATAATTTCGGTATGTGAAAGCGCTAAAGACAAAGCTCGCCAAATTGACCAAAAAGTAAGCTCCGGAGAGCTAGCCGGTAGGCTGGCTGGTGTACCCTTTATTGCTAAAGATAATTTTTTGTACGAAGAAACTACCGCAGCCAGCAATATATTAGCCGGCTTTAAGGCACCTTACCGCGCCACAGCCATTGCGCGCCTTGAAGACGAGGGGGCTATTTGTGTAGCCAAGGCCAATTTGGACGCTTTTGCTCATGGTAGCAGCACAGAAAATAGTGATTTTTTTGTAACTAAAAATCCCCATGACCAGACCAGGGTAGCCGGAGGCAGTTCTGGCGGCTCAGCTGCAGCAGTGGCGCTAGAGATGGCTCCTTTTGCTCTTGGCACCGATACTGGGGGGTCTGTGCGTTTGCCGGCGGCATTTTGTGGAACTATTGGCTATAAACCAACTTACGGCCTAGTCAGTCGCAGCGGAGTAATAGCGATGACCAGCAGCATAGATGTTATTGGCCCTATAACTACCAATACGAAGGATGCCGGTCTAATCTTAGATATCATCAGCGGCAAAGACGAGCTAGACAGCACAACTATTGATAAAGATGCTAAAGGCTACGATGATCTTGAAAAAACCGACTTTGGGAAGCTTCGGATTGGCATTATTAAAGAGTATATGGACGAGGGCGTGGAGCCTGGTGTAATAAAAGCCACCCAAAATGCAATCGCCAAGCTTAAAAAAGCCGGTGCCAAAATGCAAGAAGTGAGCTTAGAGCACATAGAACTAGCCTTGGCGGTTTATTACATCATCACGCCAGCAGAAGTCAGCAGTAACTTAAGCCGCTATGACGGGCAGCGCTTTGGCTATTTTTCCAAAAACGCCAAAACCTTAGAAGAGAGCTACAGTTTGGCGCGGGGTGAAGGCTTTGGTGCCGAAGCCAAAAGGCGGATTATGATGGGAACTTACGTTTTATCAAGCGGCTACTACGAGGCCTACTACAAAAAAGCCCAGCTAGTCCGTACTAAAATCATCAACCAATTTAATGAAGCCTTTAAAAACTACGATTTACTGGTTGGGCCAACAGCTCCGACAACTGCCTTTAAGATTGGTGAAAAAACTAAAGATCCCCTATCGATGTACCTGTCGGACATTTTGACAGTTGGCGCGAATATTGCCGGACTGCCTGCTGTAAGCCTGCCAGCTGGCCAATCTTCTGGCTTGCCAGTCGGTTTCCAAATGATAGCGCAAGCCGGGGAAGACAGAGCGCTGCTAGCAGCTGCCAGGAGCTTTGAATCCTTATGACCGAGATTTTTTTAGCTGTTGCCATAGTATTTGGGATATTAATCTTAGCCTTACTTAATATTTTCGGCAGAAAATTTCACCGTCGAGTTAATCAAAAATATTTTTATAAGCAGTGGAATATGATACTGTCCCAGGTTAAGACGCCAGAAGGTCGTATTTTAGCCATTATCGATGCCGACAAGCTGCTCGATCAGGCCCTGCGCCGCAGTGGTCTTAGGGGTAAGACAGTCGGCGAAAGATTAGTAGCGGCTCAGCGTAAATTATCCGATAACGACGCAGTTTGGTATGCCCACAAATTGCGTAACCGCCTAGTCCATGAACCTAACGTTAAGCTTAAAAAATCAGAAGCCCAATTAGCCCTAACCGGTTTTAGGCAAGGTCTCAGAGACCTAGGCGCGCTATGAAAAACATAAAATATATTTCAACTATCGGTATAGAGTGTCATGTCCAGCTTAAGACTAAAACTAAATTATTTTCAGCCGTTAGTAATGATGCTAGGGGAGCTTCACCAAACAGCTTAATCAGTCATATAGATGCAGGTATGCCAGGCGCCCTGCCAGTTTTAAATTCGGCAGCGGTAGAGTTAGGCATCGTCGCAGCTTTAGCTTTTGGCGTGGAGCCGCAAAAGTTTTCTAAGTTTGAGCGCAAGCATTACTTTTATCCAGACTTGCCCAAGGGCTATCAGATTACTCAGTACGAGGATCCCATAATTGTCGGCGGGCATCTAGATTTTGCAATCGACGGGAAATCAAAGCGAGTAGGCATCGCCCGGGCTCATCTAGAAGAAGATGCTGGTAAAAACACACATCCAGCCGGAGCAGATTATTCGCTGGTTGACTTAAATCGGGCTGGTACACCATTGTTGGAAATAGTCACGCAGCCGGATATGCACAGCCCGGCTGAAGCTAAACAGCTAGCCCGCGAGCTTTGGCTCGTTATGAAGTATGCCGGCGTGACTGACGGTGATTTATACCATGGGCATATGCGCTTTGACATGAACGTCAGCATCAGCTCAGATGAAGCCACCTTGGGCACCCGCACGGAGACTAAAAACCTAAACAGCTTCCGTAGTGTAGAAAACGCCGCCGCCTACGAAATCAAGCGGCAAATCGATATCTTAGAAAAAGGTGGAGAGGTTATTCAAGAAACTCGGGGGTGGGACGAAGCCAAACAAAAAACTGTCTCGCAGCGAGGCAAAGAAGAGGCCGAAGACTACCGCTATATGCCAGAACCCGACATTCCACCACTAGTGCTCGATAAAGCGCAGGTAGATAAGGTCCGTGCGCAAATGTCTGAGTTACCAGGTTCAATTCGGCAAAAACTAACTAAGTTAGAGATTTCTAAAAATGTCATAGAAGATATTCTAGACCGTCCGGCGGTCGTGTTCACGGTTCTGAAGATTTTGGAACAAGCCTCGGTCCCAGACGCCAAGCGAGCCGCCTTTTGGCTAATTGGCGCTCAATCTCCCGAAGTAACTGGGGAAATTGAACCGGAGTTAGAACCGAAGCGAGTTATCGAGTTATCACAAATGGTCGAAAGTGGAGATTTGAGCTCTAGCGCGGCCAAGCAAGTCTTTAACGAACTGCTCAGTTCCGCCGATGAGCCTGTCGCTATCGCTAAACGGTTAAACCTGCTACAAGTTTCTAATCAAGCCGAAATTGAGAATCATGTTAAGCAAGCCATAAGTCAAAACCCCAAAGTAGTTGCGGACATTAAGGCCGGTAATAAAAAGGCTACGGGCTTTTTGGTTGGTCAGGTCATGGATTTGAGTGGCGGCCGGGCCAATCCGGAAATGGTAGCCAAAAGCATAGATAAAATCTTAAATAAATAATTCATTGAGCTCATCCAGGCGAACACTTGTGGCTACTGCCCTTGACAGAGTATAATTTAGGTATGGAAACAGCCGCGCAGGTCCTTTTGATTATTGTTAGCGCGATTTTAGCTATTTTTTTGCTGGCCTTAGTTATTTTGGCTGTTTATATCATAAAATTCTTACGGCGGGCCGACCAAGTTGCTGATAGTTTTGAGTCAGCCGCTACGGCTATTAGGCGTAGCGCCTCAGCTATGCCGTTTGTCAGGCTGGCGACTAACTTATTTAATAAATCAAGGAAACGTAAAGCAGAAAGGAATTCAAATGACTAAGAATCATACTGGACGTAGATTAGCCCTCGGGGCCTTAATCGCAGGAGCTGCTGGCTACGTAACCGGCATTTTAACTGCTCCTAAAAGCGGCAAGCAAACTCGTCAAGACGTTATCGATAAAGCTGGAGAGATTAAATCCGAGGCCGAAGACCAGCTTCAAAAAGCCCATGACGAACTAAACAGTGCCCTAAAAAATGCCAAGACTAAGACGGTTGCACTTGGCACTCAAGCCAAAGCCGAATTTAATGAAACTGTAATACGCGCAAAAGATGCCAGAAACAAAACAGCCGAACTACTTAAAGCCGCTCGTGCCGGCGAGGCCGACGACCCAGAGCTAAATAAAGCCATCAAACAGGCTAAACAGGCCCGCAAGAACCTAGCCAACTACTTTAAAAGTTAACTAAAACTCTCGCGCTTTTGCCTAAAAATACAACGAAGTGTAGGTAGCTATACGGTAGCCTCAGCTATAATGTAGCTAGATGGCCAAGGCCGAGTTAAAACTCAAAGCTTCCGATTTCGTACACCTTCATGTCCATACCCAGTACAGCTTGCTGGATGGTTTAACTAAAGTTCCAGCATTAACCGACAAGGTTAAGCAAATGGGGATGGAGGCAGTTGCTATAACCGATCATGGCACCATGAGCGGCGCCATAGAATTTTATAAAGAAGCCGTTTCTGCCGATATCAAACCCCTGGTTGGCATGGAGGCCTATGTATCCCCCAGGGCGTTAGCCGACAAAGACCCAGCTTTTGATAAGCAGTACTATCACTTAACTTTGCTTGCTACCAACTTCACCGGTTACCAAAATCTCATGAAGCTAGCTACCCTAGCAAGCTTGGAGGGTTTTTACTATAAACCGCGCATTGACCGTCAAACCCTGGCCGCCCATTCTGATGGCATTATCGCTCTTTCGGGATGTATTGGCGGAGAGCTAAGCGACGCGCTACGGCAAGGGCAACAAACTAAAGCTCAGCAGATCATAGCCTGGTATAAAGAAGTTTTTAAAGACCGATATTACATAGAACTGGCCGATCACGGCCACCCCAAACACCTTTCAGCCTGGGCTGACCAAACAAGGGTTAATCAACAATTGCTAGCGCTAGCCAAACAATATGAGCTACCGGCAGTAGTCACCGGCGATGCCCACTACTTAAATCATGAAGATAAAGATGCACATGAGGCTCTACTTTGCATCCAAACCGGTGCATTCGTGGCAGATGAAAACCGCTTTAGCCTTAAAGATTTTCAATTGCATGTGGCCGACCCGGCGGAAATTATCAGCCGATGGGGCAGAGAGCATCCGGAACTTATTTTAAATACCAAAAAAATCGCCGACCGCTGCAATTTGAAGCTAGAGTTCGATAAAATCTTAATTCCAAAATTTCCCACGCCGGCAGGCGAGACCGAAAAGACGCTGCTTCAAAAGCAAGTCTGGCAAGGACTGGTCTGGCGCTACCAAGCCTTAAGTCGCGCAGGAGCGGCCGCGATAAGCGTGCCTGCGGCCAAAAAAATGCTATCACCGGAAATTGTCCAAAGAGCGGAATTCGAACTCGATGTGGTCGATCGCATGGGCTTTAACGGTTATTTTTTAATTGTCGCCGATTTTATTAACTGGGGGAAAGACCGCGGTATTGTTTTTGGGCCTGGCCGCGGCAGCGCTGCTAGTTCCATCATGGCTTACGCTACCCGAATTACTGAAATTGAGCCCTTAAAGTACGACCTGCTTTTTGAGCGTTTTTTAAATCCGGATCGAATCAGTATGCCAGATATGGATATAGATATTCAGGACAACCGGCGAGACGAGGTGATTAACTACTGCATAGAAAAATACGGACGCGACCGGGTGGCCAATATAGTTACTTTTGGCAGGATGGCGGCTAGAAACTCGGTGCGTGATGTGGCCAGGGTTTTGCAAGTTCCGTACGCCGAGGCTGACCGCCTAGCTAAAATGATACCGCTGCCTATCCAGGGGCGGCACACGTCTTTAAGCCAGCATCTAAAGGAAGTTGCCGAACTAAAGGCCGAACAAGCCAACAATCCAGCAGCTTCGCGAGTGTTTGAACTGGCCATCAAACTAGAAGGTACAATTCGCAGCCATGGTGTCCATGCAGCCGGAGTGGTAATCGCGCCGGATGACATCGTAGAGTTCGTGCCACTGGAAATGGCTCAAAAAGGCGTAGTCGCTACCCAATATTCAATGTTGCCGATTGAAGATTTAGGACTTTTAAAAATTGATTTCTTAGGTTTGTCTAACCTAACCACTATCAAAAATGCCCTGCGCATTATTAAAAAAGTTTACGGTAAGGATATAGATATCTCATCTGTTCCCATGGACGACGAAAAAACCTTCAAGTTGTTGCAAGCTGGCGAAACAACCGGTGTTTTTCAGCTGGAATCAGCTGGCATGCGACGCTATCTTAAGCAACTAAAGCCTACGGTTTTCGAAGATATTATTGCCATGGTGGCGCTTTACCGTCCAGGTCCCATGCAATGGATCGAGGATTTTATCTCGAGAAAGCATGGCCAAAAACAAATCACCTATCTACATCCTGTGATGGAAGCTGCCTTAAAAAATACCTACGGCGTTATTGTTTACCAAGAACAAGTAATGCAAATTAGCAAAGACCTTTGTGGATTTACCGGCGGCCAAGCCGACACTTTACGAAAAGGTATTGCTAAGAAGATCCCCGAAGTTTTAGCCAAAATGAAAAAACAATTCATCGAAGGTGCTGTCTCCCACTCGGGTGCCGACAAAAAAGCCATGGAAAGATTTTGGGTGCAACTGGAGGAATTTGCGGCTTATTGCTTCAACAAAGTGCATTCAGCCTGCTACGGCCTAATAGCCTACCAAACAGCCTATTTAAAAGCTCACTTTCCGACGGCCTTTATGGCGGCCTTAATGACTAGCGATTATGACAATATCGACCGGCTAGCTATAGAGATTACCGAATGTCAGCACATGGGCCTTGAGGTATTACCGCCCGACATAAACCAGTCGTTCCATGAGTTTGCAGTGGTGCCAAACACAGTCCAAATCCGCTTTGGTTTAGATGCTATTAAAAATGTGGGGTTTGGTGCGGTAGAGGAGATTCTCCGAGCTCGGTTAGCGTTAGGCGGGCGTTTTGAGTCACTTGAGGCTTACTCTAAAGAAGTTGATCCGCGAATTGTTAACCGCAAAGCCCTAGAAAGTCTTATCAAGGCAGGTGCCTTTGATAGTTTTGCGGAAAGGTTCAGCTTAGTTAACAATATCGACGGCATTTTAGCGCTATCAAATCAGTTTCACAAAAATGTGGCTTCTGGCCAAACCGAAATGTTTGGGGACATGGCCGGTCAAGTAATGACTGCCAAATTTAAGCTCGAGGTTTCAGACTCCGAGGAGATATCTGATTCTATCCAGCTAGAGTGGGAAAGACAGCTGCTTGGTATCTATCTAACTAAGCACCCCCTGGCAAGTTATGAAAAATTGCTGGCCGACCAAACTATGCCTATAACTTCTTTGGCTTCGGCCTCTGAGGGTTCAAGTGTTAAGGTTGGCGGGGTAATTACCGAAATTCGCGAGATTACTACCAAAACAGGTGCCAAAATGGCTTTTGTTAAGCTGGCCGATATTTCCGCAGAAATAGAGATTGTAGTTTTCCCTAAAGTCTACAAACACTCTTTCGACGTTTGGCAACGAGACAAAGTGGTAATTGTAGCTGGCGAAATCGGTCGTGGGCGGGCAGGTTCCGGCTCGGAAATGAGCCTGCTGGCTAGGGAAGTAAAAACCGTTAACCTAGACGAAGCAGCTAATTATCAGCCAACCCGGTCTTCTAAATCAGCAGAGGCAGTTGCGCAGGCGTCACCACGCCTTTACATAAAATTAAGCGATCCCAAGAATGAATCGTCACTGGTAACGCTGAAAAAGAAACTCGATGGTCACCAGGGAGAAACTGAAGTCGTTTTAGTAACCGGCCAAAACACTCAGCGCAAAATTATTAAATTACCGCAAACGGTCAGTGTTAACGAGCAAAGTCTTCGCGATATTGCTTCAATTTTTGGCTCGACAAACGTCGTAGTTAAATAACTAGAGTCGTTTACTGAACAAAGCCGCTAGAGCGGCTAACAATAAATAACAAGGCGACTATTAAAATCAAACTAATATCCACCAGTGGATGGCGGACTACAAATTTTTCACCGTGGACTACGGCTCTACGAATAGCAAACAGATGGCGACTTGCCCATGTCACGGCAATTATTGATAACGCACCAATGGCTATGACAGTTCCAAATCTAGAGATATAAAAATCCGATAAAGCTAGCTGGGCAGGCGAGATGGCAGTAGCGGCCGGCGCCACAGCCGTCTCGGTATTAGCCGGCTGGGCGTCGTTTTCCGCGGGTGGAGTTTCGGCTGCAGCCAGCCCGGTCGGTTGGCCGTAAAAAGCTACGGTAATGGTAGCTGGGCTACCGCCGGCGGCCGTAAATGTAGGGTTATTAGCAAAGCCGAAGCCGACTTCATAGTAGCTTGGGTCTAAAACGTTTTGGCGGTGGGGCGGAGAAGCCATCCAGCCTTTGACGGACAACTCCTCATTAGCAAAACCAGCTGCCAAATTCTCGCCTAGTTTTTGGTAGGCATATCCAAAAGACTCTACAAATATCCACGGCAGTTGGCCGTCTGGGGTGTTGTGGCTCCAATAATTTCGGTCGGCCATGTCTTTGGCCTTGGCGTAGGCGGCGGCATTTAGCTTGGAGTTAAAGCGTAAAGGCTGTAAGCCATTGGCAACTCTCTGCTCGTTGGTAGCAGCCAGCAACCGGGCACTATCGGTGCTTACGGCGTAGGCTAGCACCCGGCTATTACCCGGGTTATCTAAATTGGCAGTAATGGCGCCGCTCTTCGCCGAAAAAATAAACAAAATTCCAATGACAGCCAAGAGCGGTAAATACGGCCAATAAACCCGTTCAAAGGCTGGCAGTCTTACACCTTTTGGCACGTATTTTTGGTGCGATATCCGGTCTCGAGGGTCTTTTATTTTGGCTGTCATTTTAGGTCTATTATACCTTTCAGTCTGGTTTTAACAAGCTTATGGTTTGAACCGTAAATGATATAAAGCAATGGCCGCTGCTATCGAAACATTCAAGGATTCTTTAGCACCAAACATAGGTATAGCAAGCTCAATATCACAAAGCGCTATAACCTCTTTTGGCAAGCCGCCCACTTCGCTGCCGCAAACCAAAGCAATATCGCCAGCAGGTGTAAACTCCTGAAGCGTCATAGCATTTGGTGTCTGCTCTAAAGCGGCAACTTGGTAGCCCCCTTTTTTCAATCTGGAGATAGCAGCCTCTACATCTTTCATATAATGCCACTTTACGGTAGTCTCAGCCCCCAAGGCTGTTTTTTTAATTCGCCGGTCAGTCTTATCGGCTAGGTGGGGCAGGCGTGGATCATTGTCCATTTTTGGGTAGGGAGTATAGCCCGTCAAATACACAGACTCCGCTCCAAGACCATCGGCTGTGCGAAGGATACTGCCTACGTTATGG
Organism: Saccharimonadales bacterium (SeqCode); assembly: GCA_040900055.1. GTDB lineage: Bacteria > Patescibacteriota > Saccharimonadia > Saccharimonadales > UBA10212 > JBBDZU01. The sequence continues at coordinate 49,318 of JBBDZU010000007.1, forward strand.
CTGGAGCGAACATTATGGACCACTAAAGCAATCCTACTCATGCCTTTAGCTTAAAGCCAAAGCAATCACCATCAAAGCACCGGCATTTAAGGCTAAGTGCTCATGCTTTATACTTAAGCTTTAGAATATGCCCCAAGACGCAAGAACTGCCGAAGAACAAACTGTTGCTCGCCGAGCTTTAGCGCTGGGTATGGATTATGTCGACACCAGCAAGGTCCAAAAACAGCTCTTTAAAAACATCCTGCCGGTTAGCGAACTCTACAACCTCAAAATTATCCCTCTAGTGGCCGACGAACACAACATTCACTTTGGCATTACTACCACCACCTCTCAGCAAACTATAAACCAATTGCACCAGCGTTTTACAGATCAGCGACTAAAGTTTTCTATAATCTCCGAGACCGGCTTCAAGGATTACATAAAGCTTTACGATCCGCCCAAAGAAGTTGACTATCAAGACATAGCCATAAGCGCCAGCAGTGACGCCCGCGACAAAATGGTCTCTGAGGTCAGTTCCACTCTTGATCAGGTCCGCCCAGACGACATGCTAGCTTATTTGGTCAGTCAGGCTTACAAGTTAGGGGCTAGCGACATTCACTTAGAGATGCAGCGCGAAAATGTTCGGATCCGTTTTAGGGTGGACGGCGTTTTGCATCCAGTAGCGCAAGCTACTTTGGAAAAGTACCGACACCTAACGGCAGCCATTGCCTCTGCTGCCAACATTTCTACATCGGCTAAAGAGGCCCAAACTGGCCACATCAGCCGAAGCTACCGGTTGGCTACCGGCGAGGACGTGGTTCTTAACCTAAGGGTAGAGGCCGTGCCAACGGCTTACGGTATGGATATAGTCATGCGCCTGTTCAATATCAGCCTAGAGATGTTTAAGTTAAAAAACTTAGGTCTAAGCGAGCAAGAGTTCAAAGTGGTTAACCATGTTATAAATCATCCTACTGGCCTGGTTTTAATCGTGGGCCCTACTGGTTCTGGCAAAACTACCACGCTTTATTCGCTCATTAACACTTTAAATACTCCTGAGCGCAAAATCATAACCTTGGAGGACCCGGTCGAGTTTAATATCCCAGGCGTGGTCCAAATACCAGTCGAAGGAGCCATAGAAGGCCGGGACTTTGCCGAGAAATTGCGGGCCGTCTTAAGGCTCGACCCAGATGTAGTAATGGTGGGCGAAATTCGCGACGAAGACACTGCCAAAACGTCGTTGCAAGCAGCCCTTACCGGCCACCTAGTCCTAAGCACTTTCCACGGCTCTTCAGCTGCAGCCGCCCTAACTCGTCTTTTGGATATGATTGGTATTAATCCGCTTTTTGCCAGCGCTATGCATCTAGTTATGGCCCAGCGGCTGGTCCGTCGGCTGGATGATGCTACCAAACAGGCTTATCAGCCCGACCAGGCGCTGAAGGCCCAGCTGCAAAAAGTTATCGATTCTTTGCCGGCCAGCATCTCTAAGCCGGACCTTAGTAACATCACGCTTTATAAACCCGGTAGCAGTCCCACTAATCCTTTTGGCTATAGCGGCCAGCTGGCTATTCGCGAACAATTGTCCATGACGCCTGGCATTCAACAATTACTGCGGTTGCCACCCAACCAAGTTACTACCGAAATGCTCCAAGCCAAAGCCGTCGAAGAAGGCATGCAAACTATGCTGCAAGACGGAGTCTTAAAGGCTCTAGCCGGGCTAACTAGTTTAGAGGAAGTCTACCGAGTAGTTGGATAGTAGCTATTCTTTTATTTTCAGCTTCAATCTCTAAGCGTTTTTGCTCCCAAGGGGGCGGGTCATCAACTTCTCTTTTATCATGAACACCTTCTCTTACCAATGCTTCAATTTCTAAAGATCTTCCAGGGAAAGATATGCCCGTAAAAAAAATTGTAGGGACTATCATAAGTTCCAAAATAATAGGCCCGTCCGTCAGGGTATACGCGCACCGGTTCTGCTTCTTGTTGCATCTAAGTAACTTTACCATATCTCCAGATTGAAGTGAGACCATTTTTGCTGTAGGATATATCAGTCCTATGCAAAGTGTTATTCAGCAAATCGAGGCTAAAAGTAAGAAAGCCAAAGTCGCCGATATAAGAAGCGGCGACACCGTTAAAGTCCACCAAAAAGTTAAAGAAGGTGGCAAAGAGCGCATTCAGATCTTTGAAGGCCTAGTTATAAAAACCAGCCGCAAAAACAGTCTAACCAGCCGAATTACTGTTAGGCGCATTGCAAGCGGTATAGGGGTAGAAAAAACTTATCTTATTCATTCGCCAACCGTTACTAAAGTAGAAATTATCAAGCGCAGCAAAGTCCGCCGAAATTATCTAAGCTACATGCGCGGACTGCGAGGAAAGGGAGCTAGGTTAACAGGATTAGATCTTGATTTAAGCTCTGTTAATGTTGCCCACGACGAGGCAGCCGAAGCCGAAGAGGCCAAAATCAAAAAAGAACAGGCCGAAAGCTATGATCCAGAGGCCGCCAAGGCCGAAAAAGCAGCCGAAAAAGCCGAAGCTACTGCTGCAGCTGCCGAGACCGCAAAACCGGAGGCCGAAAGCCCAAAGCCAGAAGCAGAATCGCCAAAGCCAGATACCGAAAAATAACTAGACCCTACAAACTAAAAACTATAACCTATTTATATGGTTGGGATTGATGAGGTGGGCAGGGGATGTTTGGCAGGGCCACTTTTGGTTGTGGCTGCCCGCCAAACAGGCATAACGCCGGATGGACTTGTCGACTCTAAACTCCTAACGCGGATGCAGCGTGAAGCTATGTACGACAGACTTGCTCCTAACTACGAATTCGGTGAAGGTTGGGTATCTGCCACTGAAATTGATCGTCGAGGCTTAACTTCTGCAATGAAGCTAGGCGTCAAACGCGCTTTAAGAAGCTTAAGAGCAGATCATCAAGAAGAAGTTATCATGGACGGCCCTATTAATTATCTGCCCAAGTCCTTCAAAAAAGTACAATGCCTAATCGATGCCGACATGACAGTTTCTCTAGTCTCAGCGGCCTCTATCTACGCCAAAGTTACGCGTGACCGTTATATGGTTGAACTGGCCCGCCGCCATCCGCGCTATGGCTTTGAGAGCCACGTAGGCTATGGAACGCCCGATCATCTTAGCGCGCTAGATAAGTTCGGCTCACTTAAGAAGGTGCACCGACAATTTTTTGAGCCCATATACCAACTTTCTCATCAGACAAAGTCGCTGTTATGACTCTAGGCGCTCAGGCCGAGGAAGCTGTCGCGAAAAAGCTCAAGAGCCAGGGTTACCAAATCTTGGCTCTAAATTGGAAAACCCGCATCTGCGAAATCGATATAGTCGCAAAAAAAGACGACATTATATATTTTACTGAAGTTAAATATCGCAGTAGCTCCTCCCAAGGCAGCGGTTTTGATTACTTAACTCCTAAAAAGTTGTCTCAGCTCAAGTTCGCCGGCCGAGTCTGGACCCAAAATCAGCGCTGGGATGGCGACTGGCGTATCTTAGCCGCCCAAGTCTCTGGCCCAGACTTTTCTGATATAGAAGTTACCGAGATAACATAAGACAAAAGTTTTTTTGGGTATAATCAAATAAGTGAGTTACCAGCCATCGCCGGAAATTTTAGATAAATACGCCAAAGTAATGGTTAATTTTGCTTTAGGCGGCGGGCGGGGTGTTAAAGCTGGTGAGGTAGTCTATCTGCAGTCACCGCTGTCGGCTTTACCGTTTTATCGCGCGCTGCGTAAAGTCATCATCGATAGCGGCGGTCTAATTATCGGCAGCTTGGGTGACGATATGAGTGGCGCTGCAAAATATTTTTACAAGCACGCCACGCACGAACAGCTAACGGCCTTTTTATCCAAGTATTACAAAGGGCTAGTGGCCCAGGTGGACCACCGCATAGCGATAATTGCCGATTTTGATGTTCACGAACTAGACAATGTCGATCCTAAAAAATTAATGCTGTCTCAAAAAAGCGCCAAACCATTAATGGAGTGGTTCAACCAAAAAGAAAACCAAGGGCTATATACCTGGAGTCTAGCGCTTTACGGCACACCATCCATGGCCAAAGAAGCTGGTTTGTCGCTGGAAGATTACTGGCAACAAATCATCAATGCCTGTTATTTAGACCAAGCCGACCCAATTGCCAAGTGGGAGGCTACCTCAGCCGAGGTTCAAAGAGTTGCCAAAAAACTAACCAATCTACAAATTAAGACTCTGCATGTCAAGGGCCAAGACGTAGATTTACATATAAATATTGGCGAAAAGCGTCAATGGCTAGGTGGCGGTGGTCGTAACATTCCAAGTTTTGAGGTCTTTACCTCGCCCGATTGGCGTGGCACCCAGGGCTGGATACGCTTTAACCAACCGCTTTATTACTACGGACCAAAAATTGAGAACATCGAACTGCACTTTAAAAAAGGTCGCGTGGTCAAATTCTCGGCTACCAAAAACGAGAAACTGCTCAAAGAGGTACTAAATACCGACAAAGGCGCAGCCTGCGTAGGCGAGTACTCTCTAACCGACAAATGGCTGTCACGTATCACCAAATTTATGGCAGAGACACTATACGACGAGAACCTCGGCGGCCCCTTTGGCAACACCCACCTGGCAATCGGCAAATCCTATCACGACACCTACACCGGCGACACTAAAAAGTTGCCCAAAAGCCTCCAGCGCCAACTAGGCTATAACGAATCAGTTATCCACGTAGATATGATCTCTACAACCGACAGGACCGTCACTGCCGATCTGGCTGGCGGCGGCGTAAGAGTTATCTATAAAAACGGCCAATTTATAATCTAGGCTAAGCCGGCTTGCCTTCATAAGTTACTTCCAGAGGGATGTCTTTGGCCGAGGCTTCGTCGATGCAGGGGAAAAAGTGTTTGGTCGACTCTTTAGCCTTATATGCGGCAGAGATTACATCCGGTTCCTCTAGTGCCGGTGGCTTAACAGTAAAAGCCATTGTTACTAGGTAGCTGCCAGGATAAAGAGTTTCTTTGGTGTGCAAGCGGACCTGCTCAAAGCTGCCGTGGTGGTTAATGCGCTCAACAGCAATCTCTTTATCACCAGCCTTGGTATGGGCAGTAACTTTGGCGGAGGTGATTTTTAAATCTTTTTGATGAAAAACTAGGCGTCGGCTGGGTGCTCTCAGCTTTCGTCCGGTAATTATTATTAGGCCTTCGGCTGCCGTATCGCCGCTATGGGCCAAAATAGTCAACTTATAACTTTCGGGGCTAAAAAGCTTAGCGAGCGACTCGGTCTTTTTCATCCCCTTAATTTTAGCAACCAAAGCTTGCTTAAGCTGTAAGAATTTGCTATAATTTTCAGGTACTAGTCCGGCCGTCAGGTCGGATTTTTTCATAATCAGTCACACCGCGCCAACCTGCTAACCGGCACAGCCGGCTACCCGCTGGTGCTTTTGGTACATTGCGTCGTCAGAAACTGCGCTGTTCCCTCATCGTATTTCAATACGTTTCGGTCCACTGCTCGTTTCTTCCTTACACTGCATCCAAATGTGATGATTATGAAATAAAATCTGAAAGTGGAGTAATACGTCATGGAAATGGATTTCAAACAACTAGCCGCGGCAATCAAAGTCATAGCCGAAGAAAAAAATCTCCCAGAAGAGCAAGTTACCGATGTGGTCCAGCAGGCCCTAGCGGCGGCTTGGCGCCGCGACTACGGTGACAGAGACCAAGAAGTTCGCGTGACTATGAACCTCAACACCGGCGACGTGACAGCCTTTGTAACTAAAGAGGTTGTGCAAGTGGTTGAAGACCCCAAAATTCATATCAGTCTAACCGATGCTAAAGCTATCAAAAAAGACGCCAAAGTTGGCGAAACCGTAGAAGTTGTCCAAAAAATCGAAGATTTTGGCCGGGTAGCTGCCCAAACGGCCAAACAAGTAATCTTGCAGCGCCTGCGGGAAGCCGAGCGTGAAATTGTCTTAGCCGAATACGAGGATAAAATCGGCACGCTAGTCAATGGCGTAGTTACTCGTGTAGAAGGGCGCGTTACCCGCGTGGAGCTCGGTCGGGCCCAGGGTCTACTTCCGCTGTCGGAGCAAATTTCTAGCGAGCGCTACTATCCGGGCCAGCGGCTCAAACTTTACCTAAAAGATGTCGAAAAGGGGTTCCGGGGGCCGCAGTTAATTGTTAGCCGTGGTGCACCGGAGTTTATTAAATTAATGTTTGCTGCAGAAGTGCCAGAAATGGAAAGCAACGCCGTGGAAATTAAAGCCATAGCTCGCGAAGCCGGTGTTCGAAGCAAAATTGCCGTTGCTAGCAATGTCCAGGGTGTTGACCCAGTCGGTACATTTGTGGGAGGCCACGGTACGCGCATTAATGCTGTTCGCGACGAAATTGGCAACCAAGAAATGATAGATATTGTCGTTTGGGACGAAGATAAAACGGCATTTATTGCCAATGCCATGAAGCCAGCCAACGTTACTAAGGTAGAGATTAATAAAAGTGGCGATAAAGCTACCGTGGTGGTGCCAGAAGATCAGCTATCGATTGCTATCGGTAAAGCCGGGCAAAATGTTCGGCTGGCCGGCAAGCTAACCGGTTTTGAGCTTGATGTGGAGTCGGAACAAAAAGCCAAAGAAGCCAAGGCTCCAGCTGCCGATAAGCCGGCCAAAAAGGAAGAGCCACAGCCTAAGCCGGTTTCTAAGCTTAAGAAAAAGACAGAGCTAGAGAGTTCGCTACTAGAAGCCATAGAAGAGCATGGGACTCCGACAGAATCTAAACAGTCCCCAGAAGTTTTAGAAAATAAGGATGACGAGGAAAAGGCCGACTCTTAGGTTGACGGCGGCTGCCAGAAATTCTCTATCGGATTTCCATCATCATCTACTACACCGAAAACGTAGTAGAGTCCTGTAATTTCATACAGTTTAGTAAGTTCTTGGGGGATATTACTTAGATAAACTTCTTTACCCAAGTCCTTTGCTTTCCTAAGAGTCTTAATAAAAACTCCCTGCGTGCTGGAGTCGATATATGTAGATCTTGAGTGATCAAAAATTATGGACCGAATATCTTCTCTTTCTAGCAATTCCAAAGCCAGGCTCTTCGTATCAGGTGCGGTATATAGATCTTCATTTTCAGCCAAATAGATACGCCCACTTCCCGTCTCGGGATCTATTTCAAAATATGCTTCCATTGGAACCGGGCTTCTCATCTCAGGCGACATGATTTTAGTTATACACCGGAGGCTATCAATAGCAAGCACAAGGGGTATGGGTGCTCGCCTACATGCCCATTAATAGGTATAATTGAGCTATGAGTTTGTATCAGGGAACTTATGGTGACCATGCTAAACCAGGCGGCTATAACTCTGAGAGATTAGCAGAATACTACGCAAGGAAGCGAGCAGAACGCGAAGCAAAAGGGGACTTTGGCGCCGCAGCGGAAATAGACATAGCTTCACGATACGTGGCTTTGGCAACCAGTACTCGTCATCTAAGGAAGGCTGAGATTATTTATGCAAATGCTGGGATTTTAGCGGCTAAAGAGGCAAGGTTTCACGGCTATGAAATCAAAGGCTGGGATAGTGAGATAAGCAGTACCGAACCGCCGGCTTTTGAACGAATGCCCGATGGCGATGCGCTGTGGTTTATCGATTCCCCCCTTAGTCATGTTGAAGGGCTACCGCGCAATCTTAGATTTTTAGGTCAACTAGCAAACAATTTTTGGATCGATCAAATGCCACCCCTAGAAGAAGATCCTCCCAAGCATGGAACTGATAGGACAGCAGGGCCCATATAGCTAGAAAACGATGGTCCATGACAATCGAACAAAAAATAGCCCAGGCCGAAAGGGAGCTGGCAAAGAAAGATCCCAAGCTGGGGGCTCTAATCAAGCTGCAAAAGCCCGTAGTCCATAAGCCGCGGACGAATTATTTTTTTAGTCTTTGCCGCAGCATTGTTGGCCAGCAGGTGTCGGTCGCCGCGGCCGCTACCATTTTTGCCCGGTTGGAAGCCGCTACCGGCATGGACCCTAAAAAGGTCATCAAGCTCACCGATGTGCAGGTCAAACAAATTGGTCTGTCGCGCCAAAAGGTCGGCTACATTAAGGATCTAGCCCAACACTTTGTAGATAACGCAGGAGTTTATAATCATTTAGGCCAACTGCCTGACGATGATGTAATAGTCGAGCTAACAGCGGTTAAGGGAATAGGTACGTGGACGGCCCAAATGTTTTTAATGTTCACGCTAACGCGGCTTGATGTATTCGCACCAGACGACATTGGGATCCAACGGGCCATGAAACAGCTTTATGGCTGGAAAAGTGTGCCCAAAAAAGACAAGCTTGTTAAAGCCGCCGAGCGCTGGCGGCCTTATCGAACCGTAGCTTGTTGGCACTTATGGCAATCGCTGCAGAATAGTCCCGCGTAGTCCTTGACCAATTCCATCGCTTATGGTTGCGTTAGAGTATGGGTGAAGTTAAAAAACCGGTTGTATATGCCTTTATTGACGCTCAAAACTTGAAAATGGGCGTGGAAAATAATATTTATAGCGAGAAGAATAAAACAAAAATACTTTATGAAGGCTGGCCACTAGACTACAAAAAATTCAGACTCTATCTGACTAATAAATACGGGGTATCTAAGGCTTACCTGTTCATTGGAGAAATTCCTGGCCGATGGTGGCTATACAAAAAATTACGCGATAGGGGGTTCGAAGTTGTTCTAAAGCCCACAATCCCATACGACGACGGCACAGGTGATAGCAGTAGGAGTAAAACAAAGGGAAATGTTGACGCCGATCTCGTTCTTTATGCCGGCGCTTTGACCTACAAGCAGTACAACCAAGCCGTAATCGTTAGCGGTGATGGGGATTTCCGACTATTGTTTGAATATCTTGACGCAGAAAATAAGCTGCTAAAAATTCTAGCACCAAACTTTCGGTACTCTAGCTTGCTGAATAAGTTCGAAAGCAAGATTGATGTGATAGGCACAAAAAAGGATGAACTAGGTCGTGAGGATAATACAAAAAAATAACTGGCCTCAGCGGTCGGTCGAAACCTTAGGCTTAGCCAGTTGTAGTAATACATCTTACGATGCAACAACATACTAACAATATTATGTCAACATGTCAAGGAGCTATCCACATGTGGCACTCGTGCGCTCGCCAGCAGTGAATCTGCGGAACGACAAGCGGTCCTCGTTCCTTCGGGCAGTCCTCGATTCTGGCTTTTGTCTCGCTTCAAACTCTCTCTGTTTTCTCACGGCTGAACTATTTATTCTTCCTCAAAACACAATAATCAACAGTATGTTTACTATACTGGCCATTCCCGCCAGTACAATTATCGGTCCGCCGTAGTCCCGTATAGCTGTAACGATAATAGAAACCTTAGTCGTTGGGATAACGTACAAGTAATTTTAGTCATTGCCTACTCGGTTTTACTTGGGCCACGAAACTTAATTTACTGCAAAATATACCAAGACGAGGCAGTAAGAAATAAAAATGCACACAGGAATGCTCAAGTGATCAATTGGACAAATAAAGTAATAAACTTTGTTCTAGCTGCTGAGCTACTCTTTATAGCTACGTTCGTAGCGGCCCTGGTGGTGCTGCTATATAGCGTAATTCTGTAAATATTTGTAACTTAGGCTGGGCGAGGGTTGGCACTCGGGGTTGACGAGTGCTAGTTTGTGATATAATGGGGGCTGTAAAATGATTCCAAATTCACCTGATTTTCAAGAATTTTTAGGCCATTTGACCAACAATGCTTTGCATTCGCTAAAGCAAGCCGACGCTATAGCCAGGGCTTCTAGCAGCGCCTACATTGGCACCGAGCATTTGCTGCTAGGTGTTTTAGCCCAAGATGGCTCCATGGCTTCTAAAATCTTGGAAGGTACCGGCATTACGCTGGATAGGGCGCGGTTGGCGCTAAACCTAACGCCTAAAACCCTAGTTATCAATATGGGCGGCAAAGGTTTATCCGAAACCGCCAAACTAACCCTTAAAATGGCCTGGGAAATTGCCCAAGAGTTTGGCCAAGACTACTGCGGCACCGAGCACATTCTATACAGCATCCTAAGCCAAAAGAACGCTCGGGCTACCACTTTGCTACGCGACATGAGCGTGGACATTGATAAATTATCATCCGAGGTCGAGCAGTTTCTTAACCGCCAGCAGTACGAGCACGACGGCGTAGGCTCTGCAAGCCGCCGCCGCACCAAAAATGCCAAGAAAAACGCTTTAGAATTTTTTGGCACCGACCTTACGGCACTTGCTAAAGAAGGCAAGCTTGATCCGGTAGTTGGTCGTGAGCCCCAAATCCGCCGAGTGATTACCATTTTAAACCGGCGCACTAAAAATAACCCGGTACTGATCGGCGAACCGGGCGTTGGTAAAACCGCCATTGTAGAGGGCATTGCCCAGCGCATTATTAACGAGGAAGTTCCCGACAGTCTGCTTGATAAGCGCATTATTACGCTAGATTTAGCCGGGATGATTGCCGGGACTAAATACCGCGGCGAGTTCGAAGACCGCTTAAAGAAAGTTATTGCGGAACTTGAGCAAGACAAAAACATCATTGTCTTTATTGACGAGCTGCACTTAATCGTCGGCGCTGGCGCGGCCGAGGGTTCTATGGACGCCGGCAACATTCTAAAACCCAGCTTAGCTCGGGGCAAGATCCAAATGGTTGGGGCCACGACTACCGATGATTACACCCGCTACATAGAAAAAGATGCTGCGCTTGAGCGACGCTTCCAGCCGATTCAAGTGCCTGAAGCTACCGTGGTGGAGACCTTAGCGATCCTTAAGGGCCTGCGCAGCCACTACGAGGAATTCCACGGCGTAAAAGTGGACGATGAAGTCCTAGGCGACACTGTTGGCTTTGCCCGCCGCTACATTAACGACCGCTACATGCCAGACAAAGCCATTGACTTACTGGACGAAACTTCTGCTTACCTGCGAGTCAACCGCGGCAAAACACCGCCGCAGCTTCGCCAGTTACACAAGGAGCTAAAACTGTCCAATACCCGCATAGAAGATGCCGTGGACGGCGAAGATTACGAAAAGGCTGCCAAAGAAAAACAAAAGGCCAGCCAAATTAAAGACCGCATTAAGCAAATGGAAGCGACCTACAAGGCCGGCAAACCTATCACAATTTCTTCCGACGATGTAGCCGAAACTGTTGCCCGTATGACTGGCGTGCCTACCCGTAAAGTTATCCGTAGCGAAGCTAAATACTTAGTAAATCTAGAAAAAAACCTTGGCAAATACATTATTGGCCAGGAAGAGGCTGTAAAAACTGTAGCCGGCGCCGTGCGGCGCTCGCGCTCCGGTATCTCTAGCGAAAAGCGGCCGATTGGCTCGTTTATATTCTTAGGACCAACAGGTGTTGGTAAAACAGAACTTGGCAGAGTTTTGGCCCGCGAATTCTTTGGTAGCGACGACGCCTTAGTCAAAATTGACATGAGCGAATTTGGCGAACATCACACTGTAGCCCGCCTAATTGGTGCCCCGGCTGGCTACGTTGGCTATGACGACGGCGGCCAGTTAACCGACCGCATTCGCCGACAACCCTATAGCGTGGTGTTATTTGACGAAATCGAAAAAGCCCACCCCGATGTTTTCAATATGCTGCTGCAAATACTAGAAGACGGTACATTATCCGACGCCAAAGGCCGGAAAATTGACTTTACCAACACTATTATCATTATGACCAGCAATATTGGTGCCGAGAAACTGCAAAAAGAGGCCAGCTTTGGCTTTCGTGCCGCCAACCCGGCCGATTTGGAGAACCTAGACGAGCTGCACGCCGCCAATAAGAGCAAAGTGCTCGAAGACCTTAAAAAGACTATGCGACCGGAGCTGCTAAACCGGATCGATAAAATAGTTGTCTTTAGGGCTTTAACTAAAAAAGATGCTCTAAAGATTTTAGACATCCAGCTTGATGACCTTCGAACTCGGCTAATCAAAAAAGGTATTGGTCTAGAAGTAAGTAAAACAGCTAAAGACTATCTGCTGAGTAAGGGTTATGATGCCCAAAATGGTGCGCGGCCGATGCGGCGCTTGCTGCAGGAAACATTGGAAGACGCTATCGCTGGCGGCCTGTTGGAGGACGCCTACAACAAAGGCGACGTTGTGCAAGTGAAGACTAAAAAATCTGCCAAAGCCGAAGAGCCGCAACTAGTTTACGCGGCTACCCCAGAATAAATCTTCCACCTTGTGCCGACAAGGTGGCGCCAAAAATACAATTTTCACACTTTGGACGGCAAAGTGTGGCAAACCGCCGGGCGGCTTCGCTTGCTTGAGGCATCTTTAGTAAAAGCAGTCTTTGCCTCGACAACTCCTCGTCATATGCCACCGGCATATTAACTTCGTCAAACAGTCGAGAAAGCTCAAAGCCCAGACTGTTTTACTACATCTGCCTCAGGCTCACTACGCATGCCCGGACCCCCCCAATAACTCCATCTGTTTTCTCAAGTCCGAACCTTACAAACTACAAACCACAAACTACAAACGTTATACTTAAGGAACAATGTTGTCCGTTAGAAAGCTAATAAGCTCGGCTGGACTTGCAGCCATTATTGTCTTACCTATTCTGGCTTGGCAAAATGCCCAAGCCATAGAAGATTGGTGGCGGCTTCGCGACTATACGCCGTCGCAGGAAGTTGTAGCTTTAGCCACCGATACCAAAATGACCGACTTCGCGCGGCGAGTTTTTTACGTTAATCACCCTAGTTTAGTCGACGACGTTAAAAGTTTTCGCGAAAGCTGCCCGCAAAGCGAACAAACCATCGTACTGGGCTGTTATCTCTCAGGCCAAAACGGCATTACGGTTTACGAAGTAAAAGATGAGCGTCTAGCTAACGCGCCGGAAGTTACAGCTGCCCACGAGATGCTGCACGCTGCCTACGACCGCCTAAGTGATGATGAGCGTAGCCGTGTAAATAGTCTTCTAAACGATTACTACAAAAACAGCTTAAACAACGAGCGAATTCTAGACACAATCGACCTTTACAAGCAGATCGAGCCGAATGATGTAGTGAACGAGATGCATTCCATCTTTGGCACAGAAATATTAAGCCTGCCTACAGAGCTAGAAGATTACTACAAACGCTATTTTACGGACAGAAGCCTGGTGGCTATGTTAGCGGCTAGCTATGAGAAGGAGTTCGAGAGTAGGCAAACCCAAATAAAGGATTATGAGAACCAACTGGACGACCTAAGGGCTAGGATTTTAGCCGATGAACGTAGTTTAAGGAATCAATTGTCAGACCTGGAGGCCGAGAGAAATCGCCTGGACTACTTAAAAGACTCCGGCCAGACCGAAGAATATAACGCTGCCGTACCTGGCTTTAACTCGATGGTGCGAAGCTATAACTCAGGCGCAAGGGACTATAATGCCAACGTTAAGGCTTATAACGACCTGCTAGCCGCCTACCGCAGAGTTGCCGGAGAACTGCAAAACTTATACAACGCCATAGATACTAGGCTGACCACCCAGCCGGCTAACTAACTACAGCGTCGTTAGATTTTTGCCCAGAACCATCTTGGGCATATACCACTGTTCCGGGCGGAGCGTTAGCATTTGGCACTGAACAACTGCCACTGCCCGAGCAAATTACCGCCGAACTAGTCTTATTGTATATCGTGACTGTGCCGGAGCCGCCTAACCAGCTAAAGTTAGTTGTTCCGCCTGCGCTGCTGGCCTGGAGGTTGCTTGGCGGGCTCGCCGCCGTCGTAAAATTTACGGTTTTACTGTCGGTTGAATCATATAAAACGCTATCAATAACCTGGGCGCTAACAGTTTGGGACCCACTTGCAGACGGGCTATAGTTGTGTGTGCATGAAGTAGCAGAGCCTGACGTAGAACAGGTTTTGATTTCTGTACCGCCTACAGAGAGCTTAATACTGCCGGGCGATAAGGGATGGGTGCCAGCCGAAGCCGTGCCGGTAACCGTGTAGGTGCCGTTGCCATTGTCCGAGACCGTCAAGGTTATGACCGGCCTTGAGTCACTACATTTATGGACATCGTCCGTAGACGAGGCCGTAGCGCTATTTTGGGCGCCTCCGGCCGTACCGAAGAAAGTGTCAATCGAGAAGTTCTCGGCGGCGCTGCTGCCAGCGGCAGTCTGGCGGGCTAAGCTTGGCGTACAGCTGGTAGCTAGCTTGCCGGAAACCTTGTCTATAGTTGACGATTTAGCTACCGCCCCGGTTTTAGGCTTATACCAGGCAGGGTATAAGTCATTGGCCGGGCTAGGCTCGATAGTAGATGTACCAACATGGCTCCTAACCACGTAAGCCGGCAGAACCTGCACACTAGACGGTCTTGTCCAGTTGACGGCTTTTTCGCCGCTATGTGCACCATTCATCCAGCCCTGCCAAATTGGCCTGGTCATGTTTTCCATAAAGCCGCTTAAGACCTTTTGCCTGCTATGGTAGCCAACCCAAACACCAGCGGCATATTTAGTTGAAAAGCCCATCATCCAACCGTCTTTACCCTCGGCGGTGGTTCCGGTTTTTACGCCAAAATTCCAACCACTATAGCGGTGGGGCTTAATGGACATATAACTAGCCCGGGGGTCGCTCATCATGTCGGCTACTATGTAGGCGCTATCTGGTCGGACTACCTGCTTTTTTTCTGGTTCTTTTTCTGGCTGTCGCCATTTGTAACGGCTTTTGCCGTTGCTCTCTTTAATTTCCAAGATGTAAGTCTGTTTTAAGTAAGTGCCCAGCCGCGAGATAGTAGCAAAGCCATTAACATGCTCGTCTAGCCGTAGATAAGCGCCGTCACCAATACCGGCCGAGGCGTAACATGGCTCTTCATCTGAGGCGGTAGCGTTTGCCACGTCCGTACCGGCCGCGTAGCATTTGTAGCCGCTCCTTAGTCCCATAGCTTCAGCAGTACTGATGGTTTTTTCGACGCCGTTTATAAGAATGGCTTTAACGGCCGGGACGTTTCTAGAGCCGCCTAAGGCGTAACGAAGCGGAAGGGGGCCAGGGAAGCGAAAGTCATAATCGGCCAAGCAGTTTCCGCCATCTTTTGGCCGCGCTGGGTTAGTGCAAGGATAGCCCGGAAGAGGCTGCTTAACATCGTAAAGCACCGATCCGGCACCGGCGTTGGTGCTATTTTCTATTAGTGATACGTAATCGTAGGGCTTAAAGCTAGAGCCTGGCGGTAAGGGTTGTCTGGCATAGTTTATTTGGCCATATTCCGGGTTAGTAAAATCTGATCCACCGACTAGGGCTACCATTTGACCGGTTTTAATATCTTGGGCGACAAAAGCCGCTACGTCGCCGCCCTGGTTTCTAACTTGGCGAAGGCCTTTATTGACTTGCTCTTCAGCTAAATCTTGCAATTTAGCATCTAGGGTGGTTATCACCTTCCAGGCACCGACCTCGGCAGTTTTTTCTTCCTCGATTTTCTTGGTTAGCTCATTTTTGGCGGCCAAGACAAAGTAAGGGTGCTTAATGCCAGCAAATTGGGTCTGTTGAGGCTGTACCTGGGCTAAAATATCGACTTTTTTGGCGGCCTCGGCCTCTTCTTTGGTGATTTTTTTCGTATCGGCCATAACGTCCAAAATGTAGTGCATTCTGCCTATTAGAGCTTCTTCATTAAAAAACTCTTGGTTATAGGGCGAATAAAAAGATGGCGCCCTAGGAATGGCTGCCAGCATAGCCGACTGGGCTAAGGTTAGGTCTTTAGCAGAAGTATGGAAATAATCAGAAGCAGCTACTTGCACGCCGTAGTCTAAGCCGCCGTAAGGGGCAGTATTAAGATAGCCGGTTAAAATCTCTTCCTTGGTATAAGTACGCTCTAGCTCAATGGCCAGTATCAGCTCTTTAACTTTTAAGATTATGTTGCGCTTTTGGCCAAAATCCTGGTTAAGCTTAACTAGCTGTTGGGTGATGGTTGAGCCTCCTTGGGTTCCACCGCCGCCAAAAATGTTCTGAAAAGCCGCCCGCATAATAGCCTTGGCGTCAAAGCCGCGATGCTTAAAAAAGTCGCGGTCTTCTACGGCTACGGTGGCATCTTTAATGTATTGGGATATTTGGTCGCCCTCTACCGGCACGCGCTTAATAGTGTTGTAGTCTTGCCAGAGCAGAGTTTCTCCAGTACGGTCGTAATAACTAATGCTGCCGCCTAGCCGGTCGCCGGAGATATCGTGCAGGTTGGGCAAAAATTTTCTAAAGTAAGCAAAAACCGCCAAGGTTAGAACAAAAAAGACAAATATAGAAACCCCAGCGACTTTAAGGGCCATAATACCGCCCTCACGGCTAAACCAATATTCCTTCATATGTCCTAAATTAAAACGCCAGGCCCAGCGTTTTAGGCGAGATTTAGGCAAAGACTTCATACGCTCCAGCTTGCGGCCTTTGGCTGCTTGACTAGCAGTCCAACGACCACCAAGTGTGCGGTGGGCGCGCAGCGAAGATGACCGGCGACCAGCACTTCTTAAGCGTCTTGCCGAGCGTTTAAATATCATATCCCTCTTTCATTGTTCAAAAACTATTATAGCAAAGCACTTTGTTTAGCAACGGTGGCAGCAGTGCAACATTAAGCTATACTGTTACCAGAGAGATACCGTTTATGAAATTAAGTGAAGAATTAGCTTGGCGCGGGTTAATAAAAGATAAAACATTCCAGGATGTTAGCTGGTTGGACGAACCAAAAACCTTTTATCACGGCGTTGACGCCACTGCTGACAGCTTAACTGTAGGTAATTTGGCAGTGTTAATGCTGGCACGGCGTCTTATTGAACGGGGATGGAAAGCGGTTATCTTGATAGGAGGCGCGACTAGCTTAATAGGCGATCCAGGTGGAAAGATCGCGGAACGTGAACTTATATCGCGTGACGAAATTAAACGCAACTCCAATGCAATTAGGAACCAAATTAATCAGCTCTTTGATGGTCAAGATTTTACACTAGTAGATAATTATGATTGGTGGAGTAAGTCAGCGACAAACGAAGGGATGCTATATCTCGATTTCCTGAGAGAATATGGCAAAAAGTTTTCTATGACCGAGCTCATGCAGAGGGAATTTGTAACTGAACGCATGGGTGGAGGGGCTTCGGGAATTAGTTATGCAGAGTTTAGCTACGGGCTTGTGCAGGCATACGATTATTATAGGTTAAGCCTGAAAAGAGGAGATAAGGATGGTCAAGATGCTGTTCTGCAGGTAGGCGGCTCTGATCAATGGAGCAATATGTTGCTGGGGGTGGCTTTGATCCGGAAAATCGACAACAAAGAAGGACATAACAAAGAAGCACATGCTCTGAGCATGCCTTTAATTGTAGATAAAGCCACCGGCCAAAAATTCGGAAAAACAGAGGCTGGGGCAATTTGGCTGGATCCGCAAAAAACTACGAGTACTCAGTTTTACCAATTCTGGGTAAATACCGACGATGCAGATGTGGAAGATTACCTCAAGATATTTACACTGCTACCCAAAGATAAAATTGAGCACTATGTAATGAAACATAAATCTGCTCCTGAACACAGATACGCCCAACAGCAGCTAGCCTACGAAGTCACAAGAACTGTTCATGGAGAAGAAGCCCTAGACCGTGCAGAAAGAGTGACAGATTTGATAAGGGGCCGAGACTCAAACCTGCTAGATATAAAAGAGGAAGATGTCTCTGACATAAGAAATGAGATTGCATACACGAAAGCCAAAATAGGAGACTCAATACAGGAAAAGATCGTTGAAGTGAAGCTGGCTGCATCCAAAACAGAAGCAAATAGATTGATGGCTAGTAACGCGATATCAATCAATGGTATTAAAGTACCCCCCCGTGTACAGAGTTTTAAAAAATCAGATTTTATCAATGGGCGGCTGCTAATTCGTCGCGGTAAAGCTTACAAAGATTCTGCCTTGATAGAGTTAGAATAGATGGCTAAAGTCGGTGTTAAAAAAAGGGTTCGAAAAGCTAACCAGTACGATGACCCAAGATATAACTATCAAGATTATTGGGCAGGCCGAGAATACGAGCACGCCGCTGAAGAGCTGGCGATTAAACGGTTGCTGCGGGGTAAGCGCTTTAAAAATGCGGTGGACGTTGGCGGCGGCTATGGACGCCTAAGCGTTTTTCTTACCAAATTTGCTGAGAAAGTAACTTTGGCCGAACCCAGCCAACAGCAGCTGGACATCGCTAAAATCTACCTAAAAGGTAATAAAAAAGTTGAAATGAGGCGGCTACAGGCCGCCGACCTGCAATTTAAGGATGGTGCAATTGATCTAGCGGTGGTTGTTAGGGTATTACACCATCTGCCCGATCCTATGACCGAACTCAAAGAAATTGCCAGAGTTTTAAAACCGGGCGGCACATTTATTTTAGAATTTGCCAACGACGCCCATTTTCTTAATCGTATCCGCTACGGCGTCCGTGGTAAACGAGTTCCGCAAAAACCGGTAGACATCAGCAGCTCGCAGGGTAAGGGCGAAATTGCTTTTGTGAACCACCACCCAAAAACCATTATTAAAATGCTTCAAGACGCCGGTTTTGAAGTTGAGGCAGTGCTATCCGGCTCTAACTTACGCTCGCCGCTGCTCAAGCGGGTAGTCGGCAAGCGCCCCTTGCTGGTGCTGGAAAAAATCCTCCAGCCGCTGCTGGCCCCCATCTATTTTGGTCCGAGTATCTGGCTAAAACTTACAAAGAAATAGCTTCATGCATAGGTATGCTACCCATGAAGCGTAGCGCACTTTCAGTTTCTTTTCTTATGGCTTTCTTATAGCCTCGTTCCGTTCGGAAGATCTCCCGTTCAACTACCGTACTATTTACGACCCCGTCATCGGCGATTGAACGGATAGATACTTCTGCTTGCCGTTGACCTTCATCCAGCGTGTATTCCTTTACACGTACGTATACTGGTCTCTCTTCCATGTTGTAATAATAGTTATCTTTTTAACATAACGCAACATATACTTTTACTGTGCAACTAAGAAAACAAATTACAGAACTTAAGGGTGTGGGAGATGAGGTAGCTAAAAAGCTTGGCGTCCTTGGCGTAAAGACTATTGGCGACCTAATCGAACATTACCCCAGACGTTACGAGGATTACTCCAATGTCATGCCGGTCGCCGAGCTAAAACCTGGCCCTGTGACTCTAAAAGCCAAAATCGGCAGCACAAGCGGCCGTTATGTACGTAGGGGGTTACACATTACCGAGGCTATTGCTACAGACTCCACCGGAAGCGTCCGCCTGATATGGTTTAACCAGCCTTATCGAGCCGGAGCCATTAAGCCCAACACCGAATACTTTATAGCCGGCGAATATGCGCTTAGGCGCAGCCGCTTTTCTATACTTAATCCTTCGGTTGAGCTAGTTAGCAACTTTCCGATTAGTACGGCCAGGATTATTCCAATTTACCGAGAGACCAAGGGCCTAAAATCGGCAACTATTAGAAAACTAATCCGCCAGGCAATTAACGAGGTCAGCCTGTGGCCGGAGCACCTGCCGGAGTGGCTAATTAAAGAGCACAAGCTGATAGATTATCAAAAAGCTAATTTAGAAATGCACTTTCCGTCTTCTGTTACTGCCTTGGCTAAAGCCAAAAACCGACTTGGATTTGAAGAAGTATTCGAGTTAAGCTTGGCGGCCTTATTAAACAAAGCGGAATTAACCAAGGAAAAAGGCCTGGCGATCTCGTTTAAGCAAAAACTGGCCCAAGATTTTGTAGCCAAATTGCCTTTTAAGCTTACGGACGCCCAGCGCAAGGCAATTTGGCAAATTTACCAAGACCTTAGCAAAACCCAGCCAATGAACCGGCTGGTGGAGGGCGATGTAGGTTCGGGTAAAACCGTAGTGGCAGTCATGGCGGCACTGATGGCTATAGCCGAAGGCTTTCAAGTTGCCTTGATGGCCCCGACTGAAATTTTGGCTCGTCAACACGCCCAAACCCTAGGCCAACTACTGGCCAGTGTTGGCTATCAGGACAAGCTTGGTCTGCTAATAGGCAGTTTAAAGCCAACCGACAAACAAGCTATGCAAAAAGCTATCGCCAAAGGTGAAATTGGCTTTATTGTTGGCACCCACGCTTTAATTGCCGAGAAAGTTGACATGCATCGCCTTGGGCTGATTATCATCGATGAGCAGCACCGTTTTGGCGTGGCCCAGCGCAAGAAGCTTCAAGCCAAGGCTGGCCACATGCCGCACGTATTGCATATATCGGCCACCCCAATACCACGAAGTTTAGCGCTAACACTTTACGGCGAGTTGGATATTTCCATATTGGACCAAATGCCGGAAGGTCGGCAGTCTATAATCACTAAAATTTGCTCGCCAAATTCTCGTATGACTTTATATGCCGACATGAATAGAGAGCTGGATGAAGGGCGTCAGATGTTTATAGTCTGCCCTCTAATTACAGATACCGAACTTAGTGGGGGGTTAAGTGTTGAAGAAGTTTATGAACGGCTAAGCAAGCGAGACTTTAAAAATAGGAGGGTGGGCTTGCTACATGGAAAGATGAAGGCAGACGAGAAGGAATCTGTCATGCAGAAGTTTTTGAATAGGGACTACGATATTTTAGTTAGCACCACAGTCATAGAGGTAGGAGTAGATGTGCCTAATGCTTCAATAATGTTAGTAGAGGGCGCCGAGCGGTTTGGCCTGGCCCAAATCCACCAGCTGCGTGGGCGTGTCGGACGCGGGGCGCATCAAAGTTTTTGTTACCTAATGCTTAGTGACAGCCAAGCACCTAGCCAACGTCTAAATGCGCTAGAGACTATGAGCGACGGCTTTAAACTAGCTGAGCTTGATTTGCGCTTACGCGGCCCAGGCGCCATTTACGGCACATCTCAGCACGGTGCCTTAGATCTTAGGGTGGCTAATTTAACAGATGTAAAACTTATTTCTGCGGCCAGAGGAGCGGCCAAACAATTTATCGACAAAAAAGAGAGCTTATCCAAATACCCTCACCTAAGTGCACGAGTCAGTGCCCTTCGCGCCGTAACCAACCTGAATTAGTTGGTAGTTTATTGTTGGTAGTTTTTAGATCTACAAACTACCAACTACAAACTGTAAACTGTTCTTGTGAGGATAATTACTGGATATTTAAAGGGACGGGAATTTAGAACTCCACATAGTCATCGAACGCATCCTATGAGCGACAAGGTACGGGGCGCGCTATTTAACATTTTGGGCGATATTGGAGGCCTCATCCTTTTGGATGCCTTTGCTGGCAGCGGCGCCCTAAGCCTAGAAGCCGTTAGCCGCGGCGCAAAAGAAGTTGTAGCTATCGATAAAGATAGCCCGGCTCACAAAATTCTAGAGCAAAACGTCAAAGAGCTTGGAGTTAGCGATCGCATAAAAATAATTCGTGCTAACAGCTCTGGTTGGAGCCAGAATAATCAAGATAAAAAGTTTGATTTAATGTTTTTAGATCCGCCCTATGACCAGCTTCAGCTACCGCTCCTAAAAACATTCGCTGAAAGACATGTTAAATCAGGCGGCATTTTGGTACTTTCGTACCCCGGAAAATCGACAGCCCCAGAATTTGAAAATTTTAAAATCATCGCCAATAAAAACTACGGTGACTCCCAGCTCGTTTTTTGTCGAAAGGTATAATTTAGATATGTCAAAGCCTTTTGCGATAGTTTTCGCCGGAGTGCCTGGCAGCTCCAAAAGCATAATTGCCTATTACCTGTCGGGTAAATTTGGCATACCGATTTTCTCTAATGATGGGCTTCGGTACGAAGTCAAGGAAGATTTACTCATAAATAACTTGATTCTCAAGGAAGACTTACTAGCCGAAGGCATAAACGCTCCAAAAGCTTTAGCCGAATATGAAAAACGCCTTTCGCAAAGGCGTGAAGAGCTTTTGGGTACTGGCCGGCCGATTATCTTCGACGGCAGCATTGATCGCCGCTGGGCTGAAGCTAGGGAGCAGCTGCTTAAACATCAATATAGCTGGTTCATGATAAGCATTAACCTTTCTCGCGAATTTTTGGAAAACTTATTTTCGGCAACCAATCGAGCAGCCTTTATCCCCAAACTGGATAAGTACTTCGGGCAGCACGAGAGATTCCTAGAAAAATATGGTCATGAAGTAAGTATTGAAATTAATGACAAAAGCTTTAAGGATCGCCTAAAAGTATCCGCCGAAGCCCTACAGAACTTTATTGACAAATAAATGGTAAATTGTCATAACAAATGAAGAATCTTCTACAAGTTCCACATATTGAAGCTCCGGCGCTTGCAGGGCTATCGATCGTGGCAGATAAAAATTATGGCGACGCCCAGCTAGCCTTCTACCGAAAGCTATAATAATAGGCTAGAGGCTCGTGCTAGAGAGAAGTAACTGAAGTCAGGTGCTGGCAAGGAGTTTCTGAAGTCACTATAATTGATGAGGATGGGGATGTGGTGAAATTGGTATACACGCTAGTTTTAGGAACTAGTGCCTTCGGGCGTGTAGGTTCGAGTCCTATCATCCCCACCATTTATTGATTAAAATATACTTTAGTGGTATAATATAACTATGGAATTAGTTTCTCCTGCTGCGAGCGAGATAGGACTACGAACAAAACCAGTCGAGCTTATAAGGAAGATTATACGGAACCCTGGCTTCCTGCTTAGGGCTCCGGAGAGAATTAAAGATATATCACGCTGGCGACAAGTCTACGAGATTATTGACGAGTATAGTGACGCTCATCCTGGTCTAACCTTTCTTCAAATAGGAGCAAACGATGGAGTCAGAAGTGATCCCGTCCACTAAAGAATAGTTACAAAAAACTGGCACGGCGTTTTAGTAGAGCCTGAACCTCAATCTTTTGAAGAGCTAAAGCAAAACTACGCGGGCTCGGAGGGCCTAGTATTTGTACAAGCTGCCGTAACTGATAGGGATGGCCAGGTCGACCTCCTAAGATTTCAAAGCGCTGGTCCAGATAACGCCGGGATTGAATCAGCATCGGTTGACCCAGCAGCATTCGCAAAGTCAGCCAAGCTACTTGGACTTAAAAACGGCGCAGCACTTTCAGAGACCATACAGGTGCCAGCGGTCCGACTACCTACCTTAATAAGTGAGCATAATTTAGATATTTTTGGTTTTCTAATTGTAGATGCCGAAGGAAGTGATTTGGTCATACTCAAGGACCTACTGGGAACGCAGGTTCGGCCAGGCATGATTCTTTATGAGAACCTAATGATGACTCCAAGTGAACACGATGCATTAAATGATGAGTTTCACAGCGAAGGCTATAGATCTCTGGCCCTAAGCCAAGATACTTTTCTGTACAGAAGCTAACTTGATTGTTTTTTGAGTTCTTCGTAGCGCAGGGCCGGTGCAACCATATAAATTGAACTCAGTGCGAAGGCCACCAGCGGCCCAATTATGGGGAAGAAGTTGGTAATGCCTAGCAAAATCGAAACTAAAATAACACTATAGATGGCCCAGGCGTGCCCGCGGGTCATGTTCCAACTACCGCGAAAGGCGCTGGCAATAGAACCTTTTTGTTCAACCATAATGTAAGGTACTAAGAACAGCCGCCAAAGCAGGATAACACCTGGCAAAATAAGCATTAGAAAACCTATAAAAATCGCCAGAATAAGCAAGATGTAGGTGCCGATCAACTTAAGCCACAGCCATTTGCTTACAAATTCTGCCCATATTCCTGACAACTTTAGGCTATTCCCCTGAGCTCCCCGCACCACAGCAATTGTTACTAAAAGGAAAAGGACAAAATACAAAATGCCAATGAAGCTAAAGAATAAAGCGCTGCCGGTAGCATAAGAGCCGGTGTCTACATTCGGACCAAAGATGCCGTTCACAAAAATGCTGCCCCAACCGCGCGCCTTTTCACCGTCATCAGATATTCGGGCCAAGGTTTCCCATAGGGCAAAAAGTCCGCTAATGGAGAAAAGCACCATAAAAACCTCGAAGTTGCGCCTAATAATTTGGTAGCTTTTACCAAAAAGGTCAAAGGCGCTGGTTGTTTGAGTCTGGGTGGATTTGGCTGCTGACATTTTGCTTTCTCTCGACATAATTGTGCCACTATTTCGCGGTGATTTCTAGCAGAATATTTTTAAAGTATAATTACGGTAATGTCTCTGTCTACCCAACCGTATAAGGGCGCCCGTGATTTTTATCCGGAAGATAAACGCCTACAAAAATACATTTTTGACAAGCTGCGGCAAGTGGTAGAGAGTTTTGGCTACCAGGAATACGACGCCCCTATTTTAGAGCCGCTGGATATTTATTTAGCCAAGACCGGCGAAGAAATTGTTAACGAGCAACTCTACTCTTTTGTAGACCGCGGTGGGCGGCGGGTGGCCATTAGGCCGGAGATGACTCCATCTGTTAGCCGTATGGTTGCCGGCCGACGTCAAGAACTGGCCTATCCATTGCGCTGGTATAGCATTGCCAATTTTTGGCGTTATGAACGACCACAGCGCGGTCGCTTGCGCGAACACTACCAACTAAACGCCGATATTTTTGGAGTGGAAGGGGTTGCGGCTGACGCCGAAATCATCCAAGTGGCTGATTCTATCCTCAAATCACTAGGAGCTAAGGCCGAGATGTATAGAATCAACATCAACAGTCGGGTAGCTATGATTCAAGCAATGAAAGAGTTTGGTCTAGAGGGAACTGAGCTGAAAGCCGTATACAAACTGGTCGATAAAATGCCAAAACTGACTGACGAAGATTTTAAAAAAGTATTGTCAGAAAATTTGTCCGCGGAAAAAGCCACTAAGCTGCTGAAATATCTAGATAATAATCAACCGCCGGAAAAGGTCGACAGGTTACTATCCCTACTAAAAAGTGTTGGCGTAACAAGCGCTACTTACGAGCCGAGTGTAGTTCGTGGGCTTGAATATTACACCGACATTGTTTTTGAGGTGTTCGACACTAACCCCGAGAATGCTAGGGCGTTGTTCGGTGGCGGGCGCTACGACGGGTTGGTGGGGCTGTTTGGGGTAGAGCCGCTACCAACCGTAGGTTTTGGTATGGGTGACGTAACGCTGCAAAACTTTTTAGAGGCGCATAAACTTTTGCCGAAGCTACAAGTCGAAACCGATGCCATTGTGGTATTAATTGGCGATTTGTACGAATCTGCCCAAAGCCTGCTGGCGCAGCTGCGTGAGTCCGGCTTAAAACTGGCCGTAGACAGCAGCGGCCGTAAACTAGATGCTCAGCTTAAAAGTGCTGATAAGTCTGGCGTCAAGCACGTAATTTTTATTGGCGAAGCCGAACTAAAATCCAAAAAGCTAAAACTTAAAAATTTACAGACCGGGGATGAGAGGCAGCTGAGCGCAGAAGAATTGGTCAAGGCTCTTCAAAGCTGATGCAGGTAAGCCGAACGGATATTAGCCCAACAATGGTGCGACTGACGGTTGAAACCGGTGAGCCTGAGCTGTTGCCTATTAAAACTCATGTACTAGGGCATTTTGCCGGGTCTGTAAACGTGCCTGGATTTAGGGCCGGCAAGGTCCCGACCTACTTACTGGAAAAGCACGTAGATCAGCGCGCATTACTTGATGAATTCATGGAGCATGCTGTTAACAGCCTTTATAGACGAGCTGTAGAGTCCGAGAAACTAAGACCTGTACTGCCGCCCAAAGTCGAGGTCAAGAAATTTGTACCA
The DNA here is from genome assembly GCA_040900055.1 of Saccharimonadales bacterium (SeqCode). GTDB lineage: Bacteria > Patescibacteriota > Saccharimonadia > Saccharimonadales > UBA10212 > JBBDZU01. Next base: position 74,842 of record JBBDZU010000007.1, read on the forward strand.
TATAGCGACCTGACGTTCGAGATAGAAGTTGATGTTGTGGGCAACATAAAGCTGCCAGACTATAAAAAAATTAAATTAGCTAAACCAAAAGCGACTGTCTCGGCAGAGGAAGTTAACAATGTGATTTCCTCGCTGCAAAAACAACTAGCCGAGCGTAAAGAAGTAGATAGACCAGCCAAAACTGGCGACGAAGTAGTTATCGACTTTACTGGCAATCACCAAGACGGCAAGCCGGTAAGTGGCGGTACGGGTAAAGATTACCCGCTGTTACTTGGCGGCAATAGCTTTATTCCAGGGTTTGAAGACCAGATTGTTGGCTTAAAAGCCGGCCAAACCAAAGAGTTCTCCCTAACCTTTCCGAAAGATTACGGGGCGAAGGCTTTAGCTGGGGTTAAAGTGGACTTTGGCGTTAGTGTTAGAAAAGTCCACCAGTTGGTAGAGCCTAAAGTTGATGATGCTTTAGCAGCTAAAGCTGGGCCTTTTAAGACTGTGGTGGAGCTAAAAGCCGACATTAAAAAACAAATGGGTATAGAAAAGAATAGGCAAGCTGACCGAGATTTTGAAACTGAGTTAATTAAACAAATTGTTACTGGATCTAGCGTTGAAGTTCCGGATAGTTTAATTGACGAGCAAGTAAAGCAATCAGAGGAAACCGAGAGGCGCAATTTGATTGCTCGCGGTCAAACCTGGCAGGAGCATTTAGCCGATGAGGGAGTCACCGAGGAGCAGCATCGCCAGCGCCATAGGCCAGATGCCGCCGAAAAAGTTAAAGCCGGCCTAGTTTTATCGGAAATAGCCGAAGCAGAAAATATCAATGTTACGCCAGAGGAAGTCGCCAGCCGAATTGAGCTGCTTAAGGGCCAATATAAAGATGCCGCTATGCAAGCCGAGCTAGATAAGCCCGAAAACCGCCAAGACATTGCCGCCCGCTTACTAACCGAAAAAGTCATTGCCAGACTGGTCGAGCATAGCCAAATAAGCTAGCACTCTTGCTTGACGAGTGCTAATTTATCGGAATATAATAATTGCGTATGGACAAACCCAGCAACCAGATTTTGGTGCCCACAGTTATAGAGCAAGAGGGCCGGATAGAGCGAGCCTACGACATCTACAGCCGCCTGCTTAAGGACCGCATTATCTTTTTGGGCGATGAAGTTAATCAACACACCTCCAACCTAATCGTCGCCCAGATGCTATTTTTGGAGAACGAAAGCCCAGACAAAGACATCTTGTTTTATATCAACAGCCCTGGTGGCAGTGTTTACGATGCCTTTGCCATTTATGACACTATGCAATTTGTTAAAAACGATATTCAAACAGTAGGCATCGGCGTACAGGCTTCGGCTGCAGCTTTTCTGCTAAGCGCAGGCACCAAAGGCAAGCGGCTACTTTTACCCCACGCAACTGTGATGATCCACCAACCTTCTAGCGCGTCCCAGCGCTCCTCAATAAGTGACTTAGAAATCGACCTTAAAGAAGGCATTAGGCTAAAGCACTTGCTTAACGAGATTTTAGCCAAAAATACTGGCCAGAAGTTGGCCAAAATCGAAAAAGACGTTGACCGCAACTACTGGATGAGCGCCGAAGAAGCCGAGGCCTATGGGCTAGTGGATAAAGTTATTGACAGCCGGAAGATCGCTGCCACAGTCCAAAAACAAGCGTAGTGCCCAGTTCAGTTAGGGGTTGATTATCTGTTAGCGTTTAGGTAATATAAATGTTAAGAAGTAGTGTACTTTGGCGGTGCTGTGTTTGGTAACAGTTCAAAACCGCTGGATGTAGTGGGCTTCGCCAAAAGCGACAAACTATAAAGACTAATTAGGGAGCATTTCTATTTGATGGCCAAAAACACTGGCACGTTTGAAAGACGCACGTACTTTACCAAGTCAGACGAAATTATAAATCCGCCAAATCTGGTAAGCCACCAGAGCGATTCGTTCGACTGGTTTGTTAGGGAGGGATTAGGCGAGTTACTGGTCGAGGTTAGCCCTATAGATGACTACACCGGTACTAAATTGAGCATTAAATTTTTAGATTATCACTTCGAAAAAACTAAATTAACCGAGAACGAGGCCCGCGAAAATAATGTCAGCTTTGAAGCGCCTCTAAAAGCTACGGTCGAGTTGACCAATAAAGTTACGGGTGAAGTAAAAAAACAAGAAATATATTTGGGTGATTACCCTTGGATGACCTCTAGAGGGACTTTTGTAATTAACGGTGCTGAACGGGTAGTTGTTAGCCAGCTGATTAGATCTTCCGGAGTGTTTTTTACGGCCGAGCCACATGGCGCCACAAACTTATACGGCGCCAAAGTTATCCCTGTACGGGGTGCTTGGCTAGAGTTTGAAACTTCTGCAGCCGGTGTGCTGTATGTAAAAATTGACCGTAAGCGGAAAATTGCCGTCACTACATTATTAAAAGCCCTAGGCATGAACCCCGAGCAGATTCGAGCAGCTTTTGCTCACGTAGACACAGGGGCAGCTAGCCAAATTAGCGCAACCTTAGAAAAAGACCCCAGCCACTCACTAAACGAGGCTTTAATTGAAGTTTATAGGCGTCTGCGGCCGGGAGACTTAGCCACCGTTGAGAATGCCCGCTCGCTGCTAGAAAATATGTTTTATAATTTTAAGCGCTTTGATTTTGGCAAAGTAGGACGCTACAAGATTAATAAGCGCCTTGATCTTAACGTGCCTAACACCACAGAAAACCGGGTTATGCGCATAGACGATCTAACAGCTATTATTGCCGAAATAATCCGTCTAAATAACACCCAAGAGCCGGGTGACGAGATTGACTCACTGGCTAACCGCCGAGTCAAACTAGTTGGCGAGTTGGTCCAACGTCAATTCCGCATAGGATTACTTCGTATGGAGCGTAACGCCAAAGACCGTATGAGTATGTCTGAGATAGAAACCGTTACTCCTGCCCAACTAATTAATGCCAGACCGGTTGTAGCCGCCGTACGAGAGTTTTTTGCCTCTAGCCAGCTTAGCCAGTTTATGGACCAGATTAATCCTCTTTCGGAACTTGCCCATAAGCGGCGCTTAAGTTCAATGGGTCCTGGTGGCCTAAGCCGCGAGCGCGCCGGTTTTGAGGTCCGTGACGCCCACGCCACCCACTATGGCCGCATTTGCCCAGTCGAGACTCCGGAAGGTGCCAACATTGGCCTGGTGCTGAATTTGGCTTCCTTTGCCCGCATTAATGAATATGGCTTTATTGAAACTCCTTACCGTAAGGTAATTAATGCTGTGAGTGCCCGCGAAGCCGCTGGACATATTGCCTCCGCCGATCTAGAAGACTCAGGCGGTAAGGTCATTGTCAAAGCAGGGGTAACTATCACCGCCGCCGCTGCCAAAAGATTAGCTGGAGTTAAAGGGCGCGCTACCTGGCCAGTAAAAGCTAAGACTACCTCTAAGATTGTATTCTTAGATGCTGCCGAAGAAGAACAAGCCGTAGTTGCCGGCGCCGGCAACGAAATTGACGATAACGGCTATTTTATCGAACCACGTGTTAGTGCTCGCCACCACTTAGAGCCGGGCGAAGTCGACGCTAATGAAGTTACCCATATGGACTCTAGCCGGGCCCAGACTATTGGTAGCAGTGCTGGCTTAATCCCCTTTGTTGAGAAAAATTACGTTTTACGTTCACTGATGGGCTCCAACCAGCAGCGTCAGGCTGTGCCGCTAATTAAGCCTGAAAGCCCAATTGTTGGCACTGGCTTAGAAACTGTTGTGGCCCATAACACCGGACAGCTAATTGTCGCCGAAGATGATGGCCAAGTTCTAAGGGCCACAGCCGACGAGGTAGCCGTTAAATATAAAAACGGCAAAACCAAAACTTACGAGCCAGTGCACTTTGTCCGTAGTAACGAAGGCAGCTCCATAAACCAAGTCGTGGCGGTGGATAGCGGCGAAAAAGTCAAAGCTGGCCAGCCGCTGATAGAAGGCATGAGTATTGCCGACGGAGAATTGGCCTTAGGCAAAGACTTACTAGTAGCTTTTATGCCTTGGGCCGGCTACAACTTTGAAGACGCCATTATTATTTCCCGCCGCTTGGTTGAAGATGACAGCCTAACTTCTATTCACATCGTCGACTACATGACAGAAGTGCGTGAGACCAAACTGGGGCCAGAGATAGTCACGCGTGATATTCCAAACGTTAGCGAAGAGTCGCTTAGACACCTAGACGAAGACGGCATCGTGCGCATTGGTGCCGAAGTCCACCCGGGCGACATTTTAGTAGGCAAGATTACCCCTAAAGGCGAGCAAGAATTATCATCTGAGGAGCGCTTGCTTAGAGCCATCTTTGGCGAAAAAGCTAAAGAAGTCCGTGACACTTCCCAGCGTATGAGTACCGGACGCCATGGCAAAGTGGTTGGCGTAAAAGTCTTCTCCAGAGCTTTAGGCCACGAACTAAAAGCCGGCGTCATTATGCAGATCCAAGTTTTTGTAGCTCAAATGCGAAAAATTGCCGTAGGCGATAAATTAGGCGGGCGCCATGGTAATAAAGGGGTAATCGCCAGGATTTTGCCAATAGAAGATATGCCTTTTAATGATGACGGTGTGCCAGTTGACATTATTTTAAATCCGCTAGGTGTGCCTTCCAGGATGAACATTGGCCAGCTATTTGAGACCCATCTTGGTATGGCAGCTCGCGCTTTAGGTATCAAAGTCATTAGCCCGGCCTTTAACGGCGTAAGAATAGATAAAATTCAAGAATTGCTAGGCCAAGCCGGCCTGCCCAAAGACGGTAAACAGCAGCTATATGACGGACGAAACGGTGAGTCGTTTGCCGAGAGGACTACTGTTGGCAGCATGTACATTATTAAGCTTAACCACATGGTCAGCGATAAAATACACGCCCGTTCCACCGGCCCTTACACTATGGTGACTCAGCAGCCGTTAGGCGGTAAAGCCCAAAACGGCGGCCAGCGCTTTGGTGAGATGGAGGTCTGGGCACTAGAGGCTTACGGTGCGGCTTATTGTCTGCAAGAGATGCTAACTATTAAATCTGACGATGTTTATGGCCGGGCCAAAGCTTATGAAAGCATCATTAAGGGCACACCAATCCAAGGCCCTAAAGTACCAGAAAGTTTTAATGTGTTAGTTAAGGAACTCCAGGGCCTTGGGCTAAAGGTCGATTTGCTGGCGAAAAATAAAGTTATTGATGCCGAAGAAATTTTAGCCAGTAACATCAAAGACGTGGCCAAAGCTGCCCCGTCGCTAAAGAGCCCATCTGACGCTGAACCTACAGTCGTGGTTAACGAAGCTGCCTTGGCTGAAGAAATACGAATGATGGGCGACGGCGCATCAGTGACAATTTCCGAGGGCGGCAGTAAAGGTAAGGAGGCTGTTTAAGCATGCGCCAATATAGCCACGGAACTAACATTGCCGATTTTGACGCCGTAAGGCTGGCCATTGCCAACCCAGAGAATATTCTTGACTGGAGCTACGGCGAAGTAACTAAGCCCGAGACCATTAACTACCGCACCCAAAAACCGGAGCGTGACGGCTTGTTTGATGAACGAATCTTTGGGCCTGTTAAAGACATCAACCCTCACGACGCTAAATATAAAGGTATTCGCAGCCGGGACATGGCGGTCGATAAGCGAGGCGAGATTGTCACCCGGTCCATAGTGCGCCGGGAGCGAATGGGTCATATTTCCTTGGCTTCGCCTGTAGCTCATGTTTGGTTTTTACGCGGCACACCAAGTGCCACGGGACTAATACTTGGCTTGACCGTCAAGAACTTAGAGCGGATAGCTTATTTTGCCAGCTACATAATTAAAAGCGTAGACGTAGCCGCCCGCGACAAGATAAAAGCCGATAAGGAAGCCGAGTTTACGGCAGCCGAGGCGGCCATTAATAAACGTTACGAAAAAGCTAGCTTAAAAAAAGACGCCGATGTTCGTGATTTGGCCGAATTAAGGACTAAAGAGCTAGAAGAACTCACCGCTGAGGCCGAAGCTTCCAAGGCTCAAGTCGATGGGTTAGATCGGCTAAGGCTAATCTCCGAGACCGATTACCGCAACTTACCCGATAATTTGCGTTCGCTAATTAAGGTTGGAATGGGCGGCTCAGCCCTAAAAGAGCTGCTCGAAGAAGTCGATTTAAAAAAACTGATAAAAGATCTGTCAGCCGAAGCCGAAGAGACCAAAGGCCAGCGCAAGAAAAAGATTATGAAGCGGCTTAGACTGATTGAGAGTATGGAGAGGGCCGGTATAAAGCCAAGCAGCCTTTGCATTAGTGTTATACCGGTAATACCGCCGGATCTTCGGCCGATGGTGCAGTTAACCGGTGGGCGTTTTGCTACTTCTGACTTAAACGATCTTTACCGGCGGGTAATTAACCGTAACAACCGACTAAAAAAATTAGTGGACCTTAACGCCCCCGAAGTTATTCGCCGAAACGAGCAGCGCATGCTCCAAGAAGCTGTCGATGCCTTAATAGACAATAACAGTGCCAGGTCTGGCCGAGCAGTAGCTGCCACTGGCCAGCGTCGGCGCCTGAAGTCCCTTTCTGACATGCTAAGGGGTAAACAAGGCCGTTTCCGCCAGAATTTATTGGGCAAGCGAGTCGACTATTCCGGACGCAGCGTAATTGTTTCTGGGCCGGAGCTAAAAATGTACCAATGCGGCCTACCAAAAACTATGGCCCTGGAGCTCTTTAAACCTTTTGTAATTGGCCGGCTAATTGACCAGGAACTGGCCCACAATATTAGAAGTGCCACTCGGATGATAGAACTAAATGAAGCAGCTGTTTGGGACGCCCTAGACGAAGTTATAAAAGGCAAATACGTACTACTTAACCGTGCCCCCAGCTTGCACCGTTTAAGCGTCCAGGCTTTCCAGCCGGTTTTAATCGAGGGCAAGGCTATTCAGCTTCATCCGCTAGTTTGTAAAGGTTTTAATGCCGACTTTGATGGCGACCAAATGGCGGTCCATCTGCCACTTGGTACTATTGCCCAGGCCGAAGCTAGAGAAATTATGGCCGCCAACAAAAACTTGCTTAAGCCAGCCGACGGCTCACCAATCCTGCACGTGGAACAAGACATTGTTTTAGGGTGTTACTACTTAACATATGAGCGACCAGGCAACGAAGCCGAGGAACCTAAAGCATTGGGCAGTATCGAGGAAGTTGTTTTGGCTCTTGACCGCCGAAAAATTGACCTGCAAAGCCGGGTAAAAGTAATGTTCCGCGGTGCTGAGCGAGACACTACAGCCGGCCGGCTGCTATTTAACGAGATATTCCCAGATGACTTCGCTTTCCAAAACGAGGCTATGACGAGCAAGAAGTTAGACTCCGTTATGTCGGCTACCTACCAAAAATACGGGCAGGAAAAGACAGCCGCTATAGCCGACGACCTAAAAGACTTGGGCTTTGGTTACGCTACTTATTCTGGTCTATCCATAGGCATGGATGACTTTTCCGATCTTGTTAGCTTGCCTAAAATCGTCGATGACGGCGATAAACGTGCAACAGAAATCTCTAAACAGTTTGGTGAAGGCTTTATTACCGACGAGGAACGCTATCGGCTTACCATCGAAACCTGGACAGACGTGGATTCTTTAGTTGAAAAATCTTTGGCCGAGCAATTTGCCACAGAAGATAACACTATGTCGATTGCGGTGGCTTCTGGCGCCCGGGGCAACTTAAGCCAGATGAAGGATAGTGTTGGCATGATTGGTATTCGGGCCGACGCCACTGGCCGAGCCATGGAGTTACCAATTAGAAATAACTATAAGTATGGCTTAACGCCGCTAGAATACTTTACGGCTACTCGTGGCACTAGAAAGTCATTGATTGATATTGCTCTTCGAACAGCCGATTCGGGCTACCTAACCCGCCGCCTGGTAGATGTAGCCCAAGATGTCTTTACCATTGCGGCCGAGGCTGATGACCCTGGCTTTCCTCTTTATAGGTCCGACTCGGAAACTATCGGCATTGACTTTGGCTCCCGCTTAAAAGGCCGTTATAGTGCCGAGACTATTAAAAAGCATGTCAAAGCCGGCGAGCTAATTACAGCCGAAATCGCTCAAGCTATTGCCGCTGTCCATACAATTTCCGCCGTTCGCATAATGAGTCCGTTATCTTGCAGCAGTGCCCGCGGCGTTAGCCAAAGATCTTATGGCATCGATATGGCTACCGGCAACCTTGTAGCCAATGATTATCCTATTGGAGTTATTGCTGCCCAGTCGATTGGTGAGCCAGGTACCCAGCTGTCGTTAGACTCTAAGCACCGAGCCGGGGCAGTTACCGCTGGCGACGATGTAACCCAAGGTTTAACACGCGTAGAAGAACTGTTAGAAGTTAGAACACCCAAGGGACAGGCTTACCTAAGCGACATTAAAGGTGTAGTAAATGCCTGGGAAGAAGACGACCAGTACATCGTTCAAGCTACTGCCAAAGAGCAAAAAGCTATAAAACTCCCCCTAGTTAGCCGCCAGCCCAAAGTAAATGATGGCGACGAGATAGCCGCCGGTGACGTAGTGGCCGCCAACTCCGATGGTACCGAGAAGTTGACCTCACCTATGGTAGGCAAGGTCAGCATCAACGACACCTCCATAACTATTACGCCAACCGCCAAAACCGTCGTACGCTATGAGATACCTGGCTTTAGGCAACTTTTAGTCAAGGATGGTGACGAGGTAGAAGCCGGCCAGCGGCTAACTAATGGTTCTATAAACCTGCATGAGTTAATGCGACTTTCCGGAGTAGAAGAGGCGCAGCGCTACATCATGAATGAAATCCTCTATATTTTCGCCAGCCAGGGCCAAAACGTGGCCGACAAACACCTTGAAGTGGTTATCCGCCAAATGTTTTCAAGAGTCCAGATTGAAGATGCCGGTGACAGCCAGTTCATTACAGGTGACATAGTTAGCAAACAGGCCGTTATCGAGGTTAATGAATCGCTTAAAGCTAACCAAAATCCGGTTAAATATAGCCAGTTGCTACTTGGCATTACCAAAGCATCTTTAAGCACCGATTCTTTCCTAAGTGCCGCCTCTTTCCAAGACACCACCCGCGTCCTGATTGCCGCTGCCACCTCCGGAAAAGTAGATAATCTTTACGGTTTGAAGGAAAACGTTATTTTAGGTCGGCGGATTCCAGTGGGCACAGGCGCTTTGAAGGCCGAAGAATTGGCTGAGCTGGAAGGCCCAGAAGACCTAGCTAGATTAGATAGTCAAAGCGCCGAACGCCGTGACAACGTTGATTTTAAAGAGTAAATACGAGAGAATCATCTAAATGCCCACAGTTAGCCAATTGGTTAGAAAACCGCGCAAGAAAGTAACTGGCAAGACCAAGTCGCCGGCCTTGCTGCGCATGACCAACAATTTAAAGACCAGAAACTATGAAAAACCCTCGCCTTTTAAGCGAGGCGTTTGTGTTAGGGTCACCACTAAAACACCCAAAAAACCAAACTCAGCTTTGCGCAAGGTTGCCCGTGTACGCTTAACTAACGGCCAGGAAGTTTGGGCTTACATTGGTGGAGAGGGACATAATCTGCAGGAACACGCCGTAGTTTTAGTACGTGGTGGTCGGGTGAAAGACTTGCCGGGTGTTAGATATCATATTGTCCGCGGCAGTCTGGATTTGCAGGGCGTACAAAACCGCAGACAGGGCCGTTCAAAATACGGCGCCAAGAAAGCTAAATAAGCATGCCACGTAAAGTCACTAAATCGCTAGTTCGGACGGTAGCCCCAGATCGTTTATATAGCAGTACGCACATAGCTAAGCTAATCAACCGTGTAATGCTACATGGTAAAAAACAACTGGCTGAAAAACAGGTTTATGGGGGTATGCAAAAGGCTGCTGATAAGCTAAAGGTCCAAAACCCACTAGAAGTTTTTGAACAAGCCATGAAAAACATCAGCCCTCATATGGAAACTCGGTCCAGACGGGTAGGTGGAGCCAACTACCAAATTCCATTCGAGGTTCGTGGCCAGCGCCAACAGCATTTAACAACCATGTGGTTTGTGGAAGCGGCAAGAGCTCGATCGGGTATGGGTATGGAAGATCGAATCTTTGCAGAATTAGTTGATGCCTATAACAATGCCGGCTCGGCAGTAAAGAAAAAAGAAGACACCCACCGTATGGCTGAAGCCAACCGCGCTTTTGCCCACTTTGGCAGGAGCTAAGATGCATCAAAGAGTAGACCGTGAAGTTATTTATTTCGAAGAATTGGAGACGCGACAAGAAACTGGCTTCATCGTCGCCGCTCCCGAGCAATGTCTAGCTATCGACTGCGAATTTTTAAGTCCAAAAACTATAGCCGGTGACAAATCTTTACCGATTGATCAAACAGCAGAAGACCTAGGTCTACGTGAAGGTGGTCGGCAGATAGTGATGAAAGAAATAAGTGTTCGAGGACTCCAGGCCGCCAATGGGCTCTGCCCGTATATTAAGCATAAGCCTAACTGCTGGCGAAAAGTTAAATAAGATGGCCGACAAAAAATACCCTTTAGAAAAAATGCGCAATATTGGAATAATTGCCCATATTGACGCAGGTAAAACTACTGCAACTGAAGGTATCTTGTATCGAACCGGTCTAAAACATAAAATCGGCGCAGTCCATGAAGGCGAAACCACAACCGACTGGATGGCCCAGGAAAAAGAACGCGGCATTACCATAACAGCCGCCGCCGTAACTTGTTTTTGGAAAGATCACAAAATCAACATAATTGACACGCCCGGCCACATTGATTTCACGGTAGAGGTGGAGCGTTCACTTAGGGTCCTCGACGGGGCCGTGGTTGTTTTTGATGGAAAAATGGGAGTAGAGTCACAATCCGAAACTGTTTGGCGCCAAGCCGACAGATATAATGTCCCACGTCTTTGTTTTATCAACAAAATAAATCAAACTGGCGGAGATTTTTATAAAAGTCTAGACAGCATTCATCATCGCTTGAGCCGCCGGGCCCTACCGATTCATTTGCCAATTGGTTTTGAGCAAGCAACTTCCGGCGTTATTGACCTAATTAGTATGAAGAGCTACACCTACAAAGATTTTACCGACAAAAATCTAACCGAAGGCGAAATCCCAGAAGACATGCGAGAAAAGGCCCAGCGGTATCGCAGTTTGCTAATCGAAGCGGCAGTTGAGGCCGACGACCATGCCCTAGAAAAGTATCTAGAAGAGGGAGAGGATAGCTTAACCGAAGCTGAAATCAACCAAGCTGTCCGAAAAGCCGTACTTACTGGCCATTTTTTTGCAGTTAGTGGCGGTGATGGCCGCGGAGTAATAGTCGAAAAACTGCTAGATGCGGTAGTAGATTTTCTACCCAGCCCGCTAGATCGCGGCAGTAGCTGGGGTGTCAATCCAAAAAATGGCGAAGAAGTTGAACGTAAGCCGGACGCTGGCGCCCCATTTGCCGCTTTAGCTTTTAAAATCGCCACTGATCCATTTGTCGGTAAGCTGGCCTTCATAAGATGCTATTCCGGAGTAGTGAGAGCCGGTAGCTATATTCAAAATAGCTCGACTGGAGAAAAAGAGCGGGTGGGGCGGATTGTTCGCATGCATGCTGACAAAAGAGAAGATATCTTGTCAGTCGAAGCCGGCGACATTGCCGCTATTGTGGGTTTAAAAAATACTACCACCGGCAACACCCTGTCTGACGCCGCAAACGCGGTAGTACTAGAGAGCATTACGTTTCCGGAACCCCCAGTTTCTATAGCCATCGAGCCTAAGACCAAAGCCGACCAAGAGAAAATGAGCCTGGCGCTTTCTCGTCTAGCCGAAGAAGATCCTACCTTTAGAATTAAATCTGACCAAGAGACCGGGCAAACAATCATTTCTGGCATGGGCGAACTGCACCTAGAAATTATTGTCGACAGAATGAAACGGGAGTTCAGTGTCGAGGCCAATGTTGGCCAGCCCCAAGTTGCTTACCGCGAAACGATTCGTAAAGACGGCGTTGAAGCCGAAGGCAAGTATATTCGCCAAAGCGGGGGGCGCGGCCAATACGGACACGTACTGCTTAGACTTTTCCAAAACGAGCCAGGCAAAGGCTTTGACTTTATTAACTCTATTAAAGGCGCCTCAATTCCATCGGAATTTATTCCGGCAGTTAGAGCCGGCATCGAGGAGGCTATGTCTAATGGTGTAATTGCGGGTTATCCGGTTGTTGATATTAAGGCAGAATTATATGACGGCTCTTATCACGATGTGGACAGCTCTGAAATGGCCTTTAAAATTGCCGGCTCTATGGCCTTTCAAGACGGCTTTAAAAAATCGGCGCCAGTATTACTTGAGCCTATTATGAAAGTAGTAGTCGTCACACCAGAAAGCTTTATGGGCGATGTAATTGGTGACCTTAACTCCAAGCGCGGGCGTATAGAATCAATGGAGGATTTGTCCGCCGGAATTAAAGAAGTGACTGCCTATGCGCCACTTGGCGAGTTGTTTGGCTACACAACTAACCTTAGGAGCATGACCCAAGGGCGGGCCAGTTCTTCCGTGGAGCTAGACCATTACGCCGACGTGCCCCCCAACATTACCGAAGCTATCGTTGCTAAATCTACAAAATAAATAAACTTAAAACCGTAGCTCAAAAATGCGGAAGGCTATAAGCTAAAAGCAAGTTATGATGATTAATGTCAAACACCTGCCTATGCCGCCGGTGCTGCCTTTGCCTAAAGTCCGTCTTACGCCCGCCCAAGCCCTCTATACGCTGACTTCCAAGAACGGCCTTGGCGTTTACGCCAGCTCGGACCGCCTTTTTAAGGGGGCAGTTTTTGGGCGCGACTCGCTGGAAGTCGCCGAAGATTTAATGCACATAAAACCAAAGCTAGTCGAAAAAATTTTGCTAACGATGGCGTCATTGCAAGGCGAAGCCGATGATTATCTAAATGAAGAAGAGCCCGGCAAAATCATCCATGAATACCGTAAAACGGTAGTCGACGGCAAACCGTTAGACAAAGTTAGCCAGGATATTTTTAACAGCCTTGCTCGGCAGTGGGGCGGCAGTGATACAGTTTTAGCCTACTATGGCTCAGTAGATTCTACGCCACACTTTATAAGAGCTTTAGCCACTTATTGCCAAGCCTACGGCCTGGAAATCCTGACTCGACAGGTCAAACTGCGCAGCGGCCAAAAACAATCGGTGCTTGAGGCTCTTGATAACGCCATCAACTGGTTAGCCAAGCACGCTAAAAAATCTAAAAGTGGCCTAATAGAATACCAACGTCGTAATCCCCACGGCATTGAAAATCAAGTTTGGAAAGATTCCCGAGAATTTTATGTCCATAAAGACGGTCACTTGGCCAGTCATAGCCGCCCAATCTCATCTATAGAGGTCCAGTCCCTAACCTATGATGCCCTTATTTTAGCTGCAGAAATTTTGCCGTCACGAAAAGCCCAGCTAACCGAGCTGGCTGACCAATTGCAAAAGCGAGTCATTGAACTGCTTTGGCTACCGAACAGAGACTATTTTGCTCTAGGTACAGACTTTGAGGCTAAGAACAAACTCCGGGTAATTAAAACTATTACCGCCAACCCAGCCGAGATACTAGATAGCTTGTTTCTCGACAATCTGCCGCTAAAAGACAAACAGCGCTATATTACCGGCATCGTCCAGAACATTATGGGCACTGACTTTTTAACCGACGCCGGTATCCGTAGCCGCGCCCTGTCGGAAGCCGGCGTTATTAAATTTTGGGACTACCATGGCAGTTACGTTAGCTGGCCCAAAGAAACTTACGACATAGCCAAAGGCTTAAGGCGCCAAGGCTTTCCGGCCCTAGCGCGTGAATTAGAAAATCGCTTGCTTAATGTAATCAAAGCTACCCGGACATATCCGGAGTTTATCTACGTTGACTTTCGCGGGCGAGTTCTGGGAGCGCCAACTTCGGCCAAAACTCACGGCGAACTAGTATTAGTGGACAGCAAGCACCAGCCGGAGAAAATTCAGGCTTGGACAATTTCGGCTGTTTTAGCCATTAATAGCTTTCGCCGTCGACGGTCTGTAGCCAGGGTCCATCAAAAACTTTGGCAAATTAAGTTAGAGAAGGAAGTTTTGCGCCATATTCCCCATGTGCCAAAGTTGCGTTTCGCTCGCGAACTGCAGGCCCGTTATCCAGCCTACCCCTACGAGCTGGACTTACAGGACCGCATTTAATTGACTTTCTACCCCTGTTATGTTAAGATTATAGTTTCCGTCTTGGAGTTTTAGTACATGAAAATAGCTATAGTCGGGGGACCGTATATTCCGGTACCTCCTAAAAAATACGGTGGCACTGAGTTAGTTATTTACTATCTTATAAAAGGTCTTAAGGAAGAAGGACACGACGTTATACTACTTGGTCCAGGCGACTCGACAGTAGATTGCCAGCTAATATCAACAGTCTCAAAATCAATATTCTTTCCGGAAGATCCCAGCGAACTAGGAGTATTTAATAAAAGATTAGCTAAAATCGAAGCCCAAACCAAAGATAAGCTCAAAGCTATTGCGCCAAAGGTGGATATTATTCACTCTATGGGGTTTGATCTACTGGATTTCAGGAAATTTCCAAGCTTAACTACCTTGCATGGCCCGATTACATTCCCAGAATTAGGCTACTACCTAGAGCGCAAGGATTTAAACTTTGTTTCTATATCTAAAAACCAGCAAGAGGCCCTCCCTGAACTAAATTGGATGGCTGCCGTCTATAACGGTGAGGACCCAACGCTTTTCCCCATAATTACCGACCCAGATGACTATGTTTGCTTTATAGGTCGTTTTGACAGAGAAAAAACTCCCCATTTGGCTATTGCTTTAGCTATAAATCTAGGTATTAAGATTAAACTTGCCGGTAAGACAGATTTTTTAGGCTATGAATACTTTGAGCAAGAGATTAAGCCTTATCTTAAAAATCCTTTGGTGGAATATCTGGGCGAGATCGGTTTTGAGGAAAAAATAGATCTCCTAAGCAAGGCCAAATGCAACCTGCACCCTACTGGTTTTAGAGAACCGTTTGGTCTAACAGTTATGGAGGCGGCCTACTGCGGCACTCCAACCTTAGCAATTGCCCGAGGCTCTATGCCGGAGCTGATAAAAGAAGGCTTGACGGGCATGTTGGTTGAGGACTATGTAGAAGGCTACCATCAGATTGAGCAATGTTTTTCCATGGACAGAAGCTACATAGCTAAACGTAGCCGGAGTAAGTTTAATTATATGAATATGACTAGAGGCTACCTAAGAGTCTATGACAAAGTCATGCGCCAACACTGGCTAAATGTTGACTAACATTTAACAACGTGGTATAATAATACTATATGCCCCTTAGTCCCGAGCAGTCTGACAGACTTAAAGCTATCGCTAAATACTTGGTGGCGCCAGCGCTAGGTACTTTAGCAGCTAAGACCATCTACGAGCGAGGTAGAACCCGTCACGTTTCCTACTGGGAGGCCTCCCAAGGCTTCTTTATAGACTTAGTCAAGGATGGCCACGAAAAAGTCCTAAGGCTCTCAGGAAAGGTCCACGCCAATAATGACCGTAGCTTTATAGAAGAGATAGAGCTTGATGATAGTATCCATACCCCCAAAACTCCCAAACAAATCCAAGAGCTAGAGGCAGAATTTCTGCATCGACCATTTTGGACGGAAGAGACCTAACATGTCTACCCTTTACAAACAGGCTAAGTTTATCTATAATCACCCTAAAGAAGAAGTATGAGTGGGCTATTGCTAGCGCACGCAAAAGTTAAGCAGAAAGTAGGATATTAAATGGCAGAAAATTTTGACCGTTCCAAGCCGCACTTAAACGTTGGCACTATGGGCCATGTTGACCATGGCAAAACAACTCTAACAGCCGCTATGACAGCAGTTTTGGCAAAGCGCTTGGCTAGCCCAATTAATAAACCTGTCAGCTATGACCAAATCGATAATGCTCCAGAGGAAAAGGCCCGAGGAATCACCATTGCTACTTCTCACCAGGAATACGAGAGTGAGAAGCGACATTATGCCCACGTAGATATGCCCGGCCACGCTGACTATATAAAAAACATGATTACCGGTGCTGCTCAGATTGACGGTGCTATCTTGGTTGTTTCGGCAGCCGATGGCCCAATGCCTCAAACCCGTGAGCACGTACTGTTGGCTCGCCAGGTTGGAGTGCCTTCAATTTTGGTTTACCTAAACAAGATGGACCTAGCCGATCCGGAGTTAACCGAGCTTGTGGAAGAAGACGTGCGAGATCTTCTTGCCAAGTATGAGTTTGACCGCGAAGCCCCAATAATTAAGGGCTCGGCCACCAAGGCCTTAGAGGGCGACAAAGAAGCCGAAGATTCTATTATGGAGTTGATAAAGGCCATGGATGACTACATCCCAGAGCCAAAGCGTGACCTAGACAAACCTTTCATGATGGCTATTGAAGACGTCTTCTCTATTAAAGGTCGTGGTACTGTGGCTACCGGCCGAGTTGAAACTGGCGTAGTCAAAGTTAACGAAGAAGTAGAAATCGTAGGCATTCGTCCTACCAAAAAGACCGTTGTAACCGGCGTAGAGATGTTCAAGAAAAACCTTGACCAAGGTCAAGCTGGTGACAACGTTGGTATTCTGCTGCGTGGTGTGGAGCGAGACGACATAGAAAGGGGCCAAGTTCTGGCCAAGCCAGGCTCTATAACTCCTCACACCGAATTTGACTCCGAAGTTTACATCTTGACTAAAGAAGAAGGCGGGCGCCACACCCCATTCTTTAAGGGCTACAAACCACAGTTTTACTTTAGAACCACAGATGTTACTGGTGAGGTAGAACTGCCAGCTGACAAAGAAATGGTAATGCCCGGGGACACTGTAAGCTTTAAAGTTAAGCTAATGGCCCCGATTGCCATGGAGCAGGGTCTGCGCTTTGCTATCCGCGAAGGCGGCCGTACAGTTGGCGCCGGAGTAGTCACTAAAGTAACCAAATAGCAATTCATGCCTCGTCAGGAAGCCCAACTTACAAGACTAGAGCTTTGCGACAACTGCCCTATATTAAAAAAAGCAGGCGATCAAGAAGACGATCTTTACGAGGTCTTAGTAAGTCCTATGGGGGAACATTGGGGTTCGGAGTGGGCGGATAGGAGCATGCTGTCTGTTAAAAGCCCCGATACAAACAAGCTTTTTGTTGAAAAAGTCCCTTTAGGCTTTGCAGAAGAACTGGACTGGGACATCACTGACGCTTGCGTCGGACCGGAAGTTGTTCGCAAGCAACTCGTAATTGCTAAAATAAGGCAGTGCGGGGCAATTCGAAAGCTAATTAGAAGGCATGAGCAGTCAGTTGACACGGAGGCAGCCTAAGATGACAGAAGCTAAAAAAAATACCGAAGCCGAAGTTAAGCAACGAATACGAATACGCTTGAAGGCCTACGACCATAAAGTCATTGACCAATCAGCTAAGCAAATAGTTGATACGGCCCTTCGCACTGGAGCTAAAATTTCTGGACCTATACCGCTGCCAACCCGACGCAGCACCTTCACCGTCATTAAAAGTCCGCATGTTTACAAAAAAAGCCGCGAACAGTTCGAAATGCGCGTTCATAAGCGCCTAATCGATATATCCGATCCCACCCCAAAAACTGTCGATTCGTTAATGAACCTATCTCTGCCGGCTGGCTGTGACGCTGAAATCAAAATGTAGTAAGGCCTAGACGATAATGGAACAACTTCATGTCGAGCCGTTACTCGAAAGAATTAGTCCAGATTGTTGCACAAGATTGAGAGGCTTAGCCTCAGTCGTGATCGATACGGCTCAAGAATTAGGGTGGACCCAGCAAGAAGCTGAATCTGAATTTGACAGACTACGCGATACAAACTGTCGGGGAGTCAGGCTGGTTTTTGAGGAGGACGCAGTACCTTGTAGTGTGAGCAGTAAAGATATGCGGCTCAGATAAAGGGGAGAACTCCGTGAGCGATGTTATTACTCAACTAAGGCTCCAGGCCAACTAGACGACGAATCCTAAAGTAAGCCGTCTAAGCAGGTGCGGCTCAGTGGTTGTAAAATAATCTACAGATTGACAGAGGTGCGAGTAGCGTGTTAATCTGTCGTAAGTATAGTACAAGGTAAAGGCTTGGTAAATTAGGTAAGTCTACAGCTTACAGAGGTAGATACTGCCGATGCCAAGCGTTTTAGTGTCTATACTCAAAATACAATATGAATCATCACAAATCATTGAAAGGGTTAGGTGAAAGCATTAATAGCTCGCAAGCTGGGTATGTCCAGCGCCATCGCCGAAGATGGTGCAGCTATTGCTATAACCTTACTTTCGGCCGAACCTAACGTTGTAACTCAAGTAAAATCATCCGAAACCGATGGCTACCAAGCCGTCCAATTGGGGACGAAGAGCACGAAGAAATTATCAAAACCCCAGACCGGTCATGCTAAAGCAGCCAAAACATCACCCAGAAAACTAAGAGAATTTAGAGTTAGGGAGCTTCCCGAGGGCTTAGCAGTCGGGGATAAAGTAGGTCCCGACGTTTTTGATATTGGCGACACGGTTGATGTTACCGGCATAAGTAAGGGTAAAGGTTTTGCAGGAGTTATCAAAAGACATCGGTTTAAATTGGGACGAAAAACCCACGGTGGTCGCAGCTATCGTCGGCCAGGCTCTATTGGCTCTATGTATCCGCAACGGATTTTTCCAGGCAAAAAGATGGCCGGCCATATGGGCAACGAACAAGTAACCGTCAAACGACTAAAGATCGCCCTAATAGACCCAGAATTAAATGTTATTGGCGTTACTGGTGCCGTGCCAGGTCCTAAAAAAGGCTTAGTCTTTGTGAAAGAGGCAAAATAATGGCAACTCCAACATACACTAAAGGCGGAACTAAATCGACTGCAGCTACTAAGCTAAATAAGCAGATATTTGGGGTCGAGGTTAAGAATCACCAGCTCCTAAAAGACGCCTACTTAAACTACCTAGCGGCCGGCAGGTTAAACTTGGCTAAGACTAAGAGCCGAGGAGAGGTACGAGGCGGCGGACGCAAGCCGTGGCGCCAAAAAGGCACCGGACGAGCTCGTTTTGGTTCGTCGCGTAACCCGATATGGACGGGTGGCGGCGTAGCCTTCGGCCCTACAGGTATAGAAAACTATGTCAAAAAACTAAGCCAAAATGCTAAGCGCCAAGCTGTTCGCCAGGCTTTAAGCTTGGCGGCTACCGAGGACCGCATTAAAATCATTGAGTCTTTTGCCAGTACGGACGGTAAGGTGAAAGCAATACTTAACTTGTTAAGTAAATTAGACACTGGCGGTCAAGTCCTAGTAGTTACCGAAGACAAAGACTCTATGACAGTAAGGGCGACCAATAACCTAAAGAACCTTAAGTTAGTCCAGGCAAGCTATTTGAACGCATTTGATATCTTGAACGCCGATACACTTGTTATTTCAAGGAAGTCTTTAGATATCTTAGACAAGTGGTTGGCGGTACCAGTTAAGAGAAGCCATACAGATAAGGACAGCAAATGATTGACCTAGACTTAAAACCACGCCTCAGTGAAAAAACTTATGGCCTTGGCGATAGGCTTAATACCTATACCTTTGAAGTGTCATCAAAAGCTAACAAGCATAGCGTCGCTAGACAGGTTGCTAGCTTGTATTCGGTTAAAGTCTTAGGTGTTCGATTTGCTAGCGTTCCTGGCAAATCTACCCGTAACTACCGCAAAAGAGGCCGAAAATTTATAAATAGCCAGCGCGCCGATATCCGAAAAGCCTATATAACCTTAGCCAAAGGTGACAAACTACCTATTTTTGCAGCTACTGATGCCGATAAGCCTAAAAAACCCGCCGTGGAGAAGAAGTAAAATGGCCATTACCGAATATCGTCCGGTTACCCCCGGCCTGCGCGGCATGAGCACTCAGGACTTTGAGACTATAACGACTAAAAAGCCCTTAAAAAGCTTAACCCGCATTAAAAAAGGCCACACCGGCAGAAACAACCAGGGCCGAATCACTACCCGGCACCGTGGCGGCGGCGCCAGGCGCTACTTGCGTTTGCTTAACTTTAAGCTACCCGCCGGCTCAACCTACAGCGTAGAGGAGATTGAGTACGACCCTGGCCGAAGTGCTAGAATTGCCCGCGTGAAGGATCAAGATGGCGGCTATCACTACGTTTTAGCGGCCCGCGGCATGAAACCGGGCAAAAAATTTAAAGTGGGCGAGGAGGCACCCATTACCCGGGGTAACCGCTTGCCGCTTGCTAACATCCCTACAGGCACCGCCATATTTGCCATTGAGCTTCAACCCGGACGCGGAGCACAATTAGTCCGTAGTGCCGGCGCCAGCGCTAAGCTGCAAGCTAAAGAAGACTCCTACGTCCACGTGTTATTGCCCAGCGGCGAAGTAAGGCTAGTTAATATTAACTGCATGGCGACGGTTGGCAGTGTGGGAAATGAACAGCACCAAAATATCAAGATTGGTAAAGCTGGCCGAAAAAGACGAATGGGCATTCGCCCGACTGTCCGTGGAGTAGTTATGGCCGCAGCCGACCACCCGCACGGCGGAGGGGACGGTGGTAAGCACAAAATGGGCAGACCGCCAACTACACCCTGGGGTCAAAAAACTCTTGGCTATAAAACTAGAAGCCGTAAGAACCCTTCTAAATTCATCGTCCGAAGCCGACATAAATCTAAGAGGGGCGGACAATGAGCAGATCCTTAAAGAAAGGCCCCTATGTGGATTCAAAACTAGCTAAAAAAATCGCTGGTTTGCCAGCCGATGACCGCAGTGTAGTTAGAACTTGGGCCCGGTCCTCGTCGATTCCACCAGAATTTGTTGGCAAGACCATTGCTGTCCATAACGGGAAGGTACACGTACCGGTGTTTATCACCGAGAACATGGTTGGCCATAAGTTGGGAGAATTTTCGCCGACCCGCAAATTTCGCGGCCACGGCGGAAAACTAGCAAAAAGCCAAGAGACAGGAACAAAATGACAGCTATAGCGGTAAGCAAAGGCGTGAGAATGAGCCCCCGTAAGGTAGGCATAGTAGCCGCTTTGGTTCGAGGTCGCAGACTTAAAGACGCGATAACGATTTTAGACCACACGCCGCGTAGGTCGGCTAAGGCTATTAAAGACGCTATAAAAAGTGCCGGTGCAAATGCCGAGCACAACCACAACTTTAAACCAGATACCTTGTATATCTCCGAGATTTTGGTAACAGCTGGTCCGCGGCTGAAACGCTGGCGTCCCGCAGCCCGCGGTCGAGCCTTGCCTTTTGCTCGCAAAACCAGCCACATCAAAGTGGTAGTGGATGGAGAAAAGCGAGTTATTAAAAAAGCTGCGAAAAGCCCAGATAAAAAGGAGGTCGCCTAATGGGGCAAAAAGTTAACCCTATTTCTATGCGCCTTCAAGTGGACAAAGATTGGCGTTCTAAGTGGTTTGCTGGCAAAAAAGACTACGCTGGTTATTTAAAGCAGGATTTAGCAGCCCGGCGTCTGATAAAAGATAGCTTGGGTAGTCGAGCAGCAATTTCTAAAGTGGACATCGAGCGTTCGCCTAATCTGGTAACAGTTACCATCCAAACAGCCAAGGCGGGCGTAGTCATTGGGCGAGGCGGCACAGGAGCTACTGAGCTAAAGGGCGCAATCGAAAAGATTTATGGGGTGCCTGTTAGAGTCAACATTGAAGAAGTAAAACGTCCGGAACTACAGGCTAAACTTGTAGCCGAAAACATTGCCCATCAGCTAGAGCGGCGGATTGCTTATAGACGAGCTATTAAGTCGACAGCTGCTGCTAGCATGCGGGCTGGTGCCAAGGGTATTCGTATAGAAGTTGCCGGCCGTTTGGGTGGTATGGAAATGAGCCGCCGTGAGAAAGAGGTTCAAGGTAGCGTACCACTGCACACCCTGCGGGCAGACATTGACTACGGTGCAGCTACCGCCAAGTATCCAGGGGCTGGGATTATTGGCGTAAAAGCTTGGATTTACCGGGGCGAAAAGCAGTAAGGATAAAAAAATGTTGATGCCATCTAGAACAAAATATCGCAAAGTCCGTAAAGGCAAAATACACGGCGCCACGGCTACCAGCTTAAATAAGGTGGTTTACGGGCGGTTCGGTCTAGTCAGCTTAAGCAGCGATCGTATTTCTAGCCGCCAAATTGAGGCTGCCCGCCAGGCTATGACAAGACACATTAAGCGTGGTGGCCAAATCTGGATCCGTATATTCCCCCATACTCCCGTGACCTTAAAACCAACCGACGTAAAAATGGGTTCTGGCAAAGGAAGCCCCGAATTTTTTGTAGCTAAAGTTAAGCCTGGGACGGTAATGTTCGAGATGGACGGTGTATCAGAAGAAACCGCACGGGAGGCCATGCGACTGGCTGCCCACAAGCTGCCAGTTAAAACTCAGTTTTTGAGCAAGGAAGAGCAATGAAAATTGCCGAAATCCGCAAACTAAAGACAGACGAACTCGCATCAGAGTCCGTAAAACTCCGTGATGAAATTGCCGGATTGCGCCGAAGGCTTTATAGCGGTGAGATTCAAAACGTCCGTGTTATTCGTAGTAAACGCAAAGATCTAGCCAGAGTTTTAACAGTCTTAGGTGAACAGCTGGATAAGGAGAGCATTTAGATGGCTCGCCCGATACTTGGTATAGTAACCGGCAACAAAAGCAATAAAACTGTTACGATTAGTGTTAATTTACGTAAAACTCACCCTCTTTACAAAAAGGGTTACACAAGAAGCACTAAGTACATGGCCCATGACGAAAAAAATGAGGCTAAGCTAGGTGACAAAGTAGCTATTTCTCCAAGTCGGCCGCTAAGTAATAAAAAACACTTTGTTTTAGATAAAGTCATCGCTCGTGCCGCTGTCGCCTTTAAAGAGGCCGACGCAGTCGCCGATATTCCAAAGGAGGAAGTGACAGATAAAGCTCCGCCCGCAAAAAAGGCTGCGGCTAAAAGCATTAATACAGAAAACGCCAGCAAGGAAAGCTCATGATAGCCCAAGAATCAAAACTACTGGCCACAGACAACAGCGGCGCCCGAACACTGCTTTGCATTAGGGTTTTGGGTGGAAGCCGCAAGCGTTACGCCAGAGTTGGCGATGTAATTGTGGCGAGCGTCAAGACCGCCAATCCAACCGGTGCCGTAAAGCGCAAATCGGTAGTTAAAGCCGTAGTGGTTCGAACTAAAAGCCCGATACATCGAGGTGACGGCTCGAGCCTGCGCTTTGACGATAATGCCGCCGTGGTTTTGTCTGAAGACAATAAAACTCCAAGGGGCAGCCGTATTTTTGGCCCAGTGCCTAGAGAATTACGGGAAGGTTATCCCAGAATTATTTCATTAGCACCGGAGGTCCTATGAGTAAAACCACCAAACCATACAAGATACGCTTAAAAAAAGGCGACACAGTGATGGTCCGCTCCGGCAAATACAAAGGCCAAACCGGCAAAATTCTACAAACTCATCCTAAGCTTAATAAAGTGACGGTCGAGGGGATAAATATCGTCAAACGCCACAAAAAGCCGACATCGGCCCATCCTCAAGGCGGCATAGTTGAAATAACCAAACCTATATGGTTGGCCAAAGTGGGGATTTTGGATGGCACTAAAAATAGACCTTCACGGTTAGGCTATAAGTTAAATAAGGACGGTTCAAAGACACGAATCCTTAAAACCTCCGGTAAGGAGATAAAGTAATGGCGGCCATCCAGACTAGAAGCCAGCCAAGGCTCAAGAACTTATATTCCGCCAAAATTGCCGGCGAATTAAAAGATGAACTCGGCTTGAACAATATTCACGAGGTTCCAAAACTGGAAAAGGTCGTGATAAATTGCGGCCTTGGCAGGGCTAAAGATGATAAAAAGCTGATTGAAGCCGCCACTAATACCTTAGCTAAAATTACCGGGCAAAAGCCAATCGTCACTACCGCCAAGCGCTCGATTGCGGCCTTTAAACTGCGAGAAGGTAACCCTATCGGGCTTAAAGTTACGCTAAGGGGTGACCGTATGCATGAGTTCGTTGATAGGTTCATTAACATAGTTTTACCTAGGCTTCGTGATTTTCACGGGGTGAGTGCCTCGTCTTTTGATAAAGACGGTAACTACAGCATTGGCTTAAGTGACCAATCGGTCTTCCCCGAACTTTCTTATGAAGACACAGCTACGGCCCACGGCCTTCAGGTGATACTTGTTGTTTGGTCTAAGCAGCCGGCGCATTCTAAGGCACTGCTAGAAAAATTTGGCCTGCCCTTTGAAAAAAAGTCGGTTACAAAGACAACTTATGAAGGAGAAATTTGATATGGCTAAAAAATCGATTTTAGCTCGGGACGCCAAACGTCAAGCAATGTTTGCCAAGTATGCCAAAAAACGAGCAGAGTTAAAGAAACTTGGCGATTATGAAGGTTTGGCTAAGCTGCCCCGTAATTCTAGCCCCACAAGGTTAACTAACCGCTGCATTGAATCTGGCCGTTCTAGGGGTTATATGCGTCAATTTGGGCTGTCGCGTATTGCCTTTAGAGAACATGCCTCTAAGGGTGAGATACCTGGCGTAACTAAGAGTAGCTGGTAATAATATGAAAAAAGCAGTTGTTATCTCTACAGATCCAATAGCCGATATGCTAACCCGGATAAGAAATGGCTTGGCTGTGGGCAAAACCAAAGTAAGCTTGCCGCATTCTAATGTTTGCGAGACGGTGGCTAAAGCTCTGGCCGATAACGGCTACGTTCGTGGTGTTATGGTAGATCAAGACGATGACCGCAAGCATCTGGAGGTTGTTTTGAGCGACGAACACGGCACGTCACCGATTACCGAGCTAACAAGGCTTTCTACACCCGGTCGGCGTATGTACGTTAAAGCCTCGGCTATACCAGTGGTTAGGCGCGGTCGTGGAGTAGTAATTATCTCTACCTCCCATGGGATAATGACCGGAGAGTCAGCCAAAGCTAAAGGCCTTGGCGGAGAATTAATTCTGCAGGTGTATTAGATGAGTCGCATAGGTAAAAATCCAATCACTCTACCAAGTGGAGTCAGCGTACAGGTTGATCAAGGCTCGGTTAAAGTTAGCGGCACTAAAGGCGTCTTAGAGCAGCCTTTGCTGCCAGGACTTAATATTGATAAGAAAGAAGGCCAAGTGACCGTTAACCGCACAGATGATGAGCCAACTTCCCGCGCTCGTCATGGTTTGATGCGTTCGCTGATTGATAACATGGTTATAGGCGTTTCTGAAGGTTTTGAAAAGAAACTAGAAATCAACGGCGTAGGCTATAGGGTCCAGGCACAAGGTGATCAACTTAAATTTAATCTAGGATTTTCTCATGAGGTGGTGTATAAAGTACCAGCTGGCGTTAACGTGACAATTGATAGTAATCAAATTACCGTTAGCGGCATTGATAAGCAAAAGGTTGGCCAGGTAGCTGCCGAGATTAGAGCTCTAAAAAAGCCAGAACCTTATAAGGGCAAAGGTATTAAATATATAGATGAGAGAATACTTCGAAAAAGCGGTAAAAGCGGCAAGGAAGCAACCTAGGTTATGGATTCATTAGCTCATAGCAGACAGATGGCCAAACGCCGAACTTCGCGTGTTAGGTCAGTAGTCTCGGGATCAACAGCGCGGCCCCGGCTAGCTGTCTTTATTAGCCATCAACATGTAACTGCTCAAATTATTGACGACAGCCGGGGTGCAACTTTGGCCTACGTGACCACTGCCGGCAGGGACGTAAGCGGTACGCTTTCTGACAAAGTAGCTTGGGTCGGTACCCAAATAGCTGCCAAGGCCAAAAAAGTAAAAATACACAAAGTAGTGTTCGATAGAGGCAATCGGCGCTACCACGGTCGCTTAAAAACTTTGGCAGATGCCTCTCGCGCCGGAGGTTTGGAGTTTTAGCATGGCTAGGCAGGCATATTCTCACCGGCGACCTTCAAAAGACTCCGAAGATAGCCCTTATGACGTGAGAGTAGTTTACGTTAACAGAGTAGCCCGTGTGGTTAAAGGTGGGCGCCGCTTCCGTTTTCAGGCTTTGGTAGTGGCGGGAGACCACAAAGGCCAGGTAGGTGTTGGGGTCTCTAAAGGTGCTGATGTGGCTGCGGCTGTTAATAAAGCTACTAATGTGGCCAAAAAGAACCTTACTTCCATTCATCTATATAATTCCACGCTAACCCATGAGGTAGAGGGGCAAGTCGGCGGCTCTAAGATCATAGTTCGCCCAGCTGCGCCCGGCACCGGATTAATAGCTGGCGGAGTGGTCCGAACTGTGCTCGAAGTAGCAGGAATCGAAAATGCCCTGTCTAAGTCACTGGGCTCGTCAAACCGTATTAATACTGCCTACGCTACACTTTCCGCACTAGCCAAGATGGAGCCCGCTAAAAACTGGGTTACTACCAAGATGAGGCAAGGTACTAAGTCAGAATTAAAGAAACTAGTAGCTAAAAAATGAAGTATAACGAGCTATCTATAACGCGCCAAAAAAAGGCTCACCAGGTTGGTCGTGGTATAAGTGCTGGTCGCGGCAAAACCGCTGGTCGTGGAACTAAAGGCCAAGGAGCTAGAAAAAGCCCACAACGCCTAGGCTTTGAAGGAGGCCAAACGCCCTTGCACATGCGCTTACCCAAACTACGAGGGTTTAAGAGCCGTGCCGAGCCAACCGAGAATGTTTACACCGGTCAGCTCGATAAAATAACACACGGCAATATCGATGCCTACGCTTTGGCCGAGGCCGGTTTAATTAGCAATCCCTACCTTAAGGTTAAACTGATTAAAAAAGGCGAGCTAAAATCAAAAAAAACCGTAAAGCTGCCTTCGGCTAGTCAAACAGCTATCGAAGCTATAAAAAAATCCGGTGGCAGTTTTGAAAAAACTAACCGAGTCCCAAGGCCTAAAAAACTATCTGACAAATCTTAAAATACTCATAAGTCACCGATGATATACTAGGACGAGTATAGTTAGGATTTGGGAGTGAACTGGAAAGTAATTTTGGCCTCTTTGGGGCACAAAGAGATGCGTACCCGTATCTTGGCGGTATTGGGAATGCTGCTGGTTTTCAGGATCTTAGCCCATATTCCGGTTCCTATTTCCGATCCAGCTTCTTTAAAACAGCTGCTTGAAAGTATCTTTGACCAAACCAGCTCATCGTCTAACCTACTGGGCTTTTTAAATGTGCTGTCCGGCGGAGCTCTAGCTAATTTCTCTATTATGTTGGTGGGGTTGGGACCTTATATTAACGCCTCCATCATTATGCAGCTTCTAACTAAGGCCATTCCTAAGCTAGAAGCCATGAACAAAGAGGGCGAGTTTGGCCGTAAAAAAATCAACCAATATACAAGGATGTTAACTTTTCCGCTGGCTATTGTTCAGTCCGTTGGAACCGTTTACCTGCTTAAGCAAACCGCCCAAAGCCTAGGCGGATCTGGCGATATCACCGCCGGCGCTACGTTATCCCAATGGGTTTTGATGATTGCCGCCTTAACTGGCGGAGCTATGGTCTTAATGTGGCTGGGTGAACTGATCACCGAACGTTCCATCGGAAACGGTATTTCGCTGCTTATTACAGTCGGTATCGTAAGTAGCCTGCCGGGCCTGGTGTCCCAGTTATGGAATGGTATTTTTTGGTCGGGCACTAATATAGCTGACAAAATTAGCTTAGCCGGCCAGGAGCTAAGCCGACGTGGGCTGATTATACTCGGCTCAATATCAGCAGCGACCGCCTTTGTGACTTGGGCAGTTGTTAAGCTTAACGAAGCTTCTAGGAAGCTAACGGTTAATTATGCCAAAAGGGTCCAGGGTAACCGGATTTATGGCGGCGTCACCACTACCTTGCCGGTTAAATTGATTACTGCCGGGGTTATTCCCATCATTTTTGCTATCGCTTTTCTTAGTGTCCCGAGCTTTGTCGGCCAACTTTTGACTCACGGCCAAGGCCTTGCGCTTGTTGCCCAAAGCCAATGGGAAAAAATTGGAGTTACACTTACCCATCTGTTTCAAAACCCCAGTCCCCAGACTTTTGCAGCTGGCGGCTGGCAGCCATGGGTGTACCCGTTGACTTACTTTGGCCTAGTGTTTATTTTTACCTATTTTTACACTTCCGTGACCTTTAACTCTAAAGAAATAGCCGAAAATCTTCAAAGACAAGGAGGTTTTATTGCTGGTGTGCGCTCTGGCAAGCAAACCGAGACGTATCTTAGAGCAATTGTGAACCGGCTGACGTTATTTGGGGCTGTAGCTCTAGGGTTACTTGCGGTAATGCCAATCATTGGCCAGGTCTACATAAGTCAAAACATTGCTATAGGAGGTACTAGCATCTTAATTTTAGTGTCAGTATCTTTAGAAACTTTGCGTAAGGTTGAATCACGAGCACTGATGATAACCTATGACCAGTATGAGCAGCCGGACTATTTTCACGAGCCGCCAGGGAGTCAAAAATCTTCCAGACTGTCTTTGCGCAGACCAAGACTAACAAGGTGGCGGCGCTAAGGCTTTACACACCTTAGCCTATCTGATATACTTTTCGGGTTATATTTTATGGCACATGAAAAACAAGTCATCGAGCTGGCCGGCACGGTAGTCGAAGCCCTACCAGCCACCCAGTTCCGAGTCGAGCTTGAAAATGGCCATCAAATCATAGCCCACGTCGCCGGCCGGATGCGCAAGCACTATATCCGACTGGTACCTGGGGACCGCGTTAAGGTTGAATTGACACCTTACGATCTTACGAAGGGTCGGATAACCTACCGCGAAAATTAATAATCTAAGAAGCAGTGTGCCCCTCACCACTTAGCCTTTCCAGGTAAGTGGTGAGGGGTCCGCATGAATCCCGCTAGAAATTCCTTCTTATGTAAGATAAGTGCAGAATGTGAACGGGACTCCCATGGAAAGGTATTTTTCGGGATGAAAGTGCGTGCCAGTGTCAAGAAAATCAGTCCAGATGACAAAATCGTCCGTCGTAAAGGACGAGTTTATGTTATTAACAAAAACAAGCCTAAACACAAGCAAAGGCAAGGATAAAGATGGCTAGAATTGCTGGCATAACAATCCCAGACAACAAACAGGTCCATGTGGCTCTAACCTATATTTATGGAGTTGGGCCAAAAGTTAGCCGTGATATTCTCTCTAGTGCCAAAATCGATGAAACCGTACGAGTAAAAGACCTAACCGACTCAGAGATATCTAGGATACAAGATACTCTTACTGCCGATTTTACTATTGAGGGCGAACTACAAAGAGTGGTCACGGGCAACATTAAACGATTAAAAGACATCGGTGCCTATAGGGGCCTGCGGCATAAGGCTAATTTGCCGGTGCGCGGTCAGCGGACTCGCACAAACGCCCGGACGCGTCGAGGCAAGAAAGTAACTGTTGGGGGTACTGCTAAAAAAGCCCCAACTAAGACTTAAGAAGAAGCAGGAATATTATGGTTGAACAGACACCTACCGAACCTATTGCACAAGAAACTACGCCAGAGGTTAAGCCTAAAGCAAAAAAGAAGAAGGCTAAGCGGACTGTAACCCATGGGAACATCCATGTTTTGGCAACGTTCAATAACACTATCATCACGGTGACTGATCCAGCGGGTAATGCCTTAACAAACGCCAGTGCCGGTTCTTTAGGCTTTAGAGGATCCAAGAAAGGTACAGCCTATGCTGCTCAAATTGCTGCCGAAAAAGCCATTGCCGATGCTAAACAAACATATGGCCTAGTCAAAGCAGACGTTTTTGTTAAAGGCATTGGCATGGGCAGAGACGCGGCTGTAAGGACCCTAACTAACCAAAAGGTCGAAATAGAAAGTCTAAAAGACGTAACTGCCATTGCCCACGGCGGAGTTCGAAAAAGAAGGGCCAAGAGGAACTAGTATGGCGAGAGATACTGAGTCAATCGTAAAGCGTTCACGTCGTGAGGGTTATGCCCTTCACCCTAAGGCCCATAAGGCCTTAGTTAAGCGCAGCACGCCGCCTGGGGGCGTATCGGGCGGTAGAATGGGTCGTTCTAAGTCTTCGCAGTACGCTTTGCAGCTACGCGAGAAGCAAAAAGTAAAAAGACTCTACGGACTATTAGAGCGCCAATTTGCCAAACTTATGACAGAAGCCGCAAGATCCCGTGGCCATTCCGGCTCCCAGCTACTAGAATTTCTAGAACGGCGCTTAGATAACGTTATTTATAGGGCCGGCTTTGCCCCATCTAGACCGGCTGCCAGGCAGCTGGTCAGTCATGGACATTTTCAACTCAACGGCCGCCGAGTTGATATTCCTTCGATTAGAGCCAAAAGTGGCGATGAAATCAGCATACTTCCTGCTAGCGCTAAGAATGAATACTTCAAGAATCTAGATAGCATCAGTCCCTCGTCAGCGGCTCCAGCTTGGCTAAATGTCAACCGTAAGAAACTGACAGTTTCAGTTAGCGCCGATCCAACTCGCGAAGATGCCGAACCCGATATTAAAGAGCAATTAATCGTTGAATATTATTCTCGCTAAGGAGGCGACGTAAAAAACTATGAGCAAACTAATTCATACACCAATGTTGTCGGAAGTCATTGATCACAGTGACTTAAGTGCTACGTTTGTAATAGAGCCGCTTCATCCAGGCTACGGAATGACTTTAGGTAACAGCTTGCGAAGAGTGTTACTTTCGTCAATCGCCGGGGCAGCTGTTACCGGCTTTAGGATAGACGGCACCAGTCACGAATTTACAACCATAAAGGGTGTTAAAGAGGACGCTATTGCCATAATGCTAAACCTTAAAGGCATTAGATTTAAGATCTTTAGCGATGAAGGCCAAACCCTTACTTTAAGCAAAAAAGGCAAAGGACAGGTTAAAGCCAAAGATATAAAACTTAACGCCGACGTGGAAATCGTCAATCCTAGCCATGTAATCTGCACCGTTGATGACGAAAAAGCCTCGGTTAATATGGAGCTGACTATTGAAACCGGCCGCGGTTATAGGCCTCTAGACGAGCAAAGTACTGGCCGAAAGGTTAGCGACATGATAATGCTTGATGCCCTTTTTACTCCAGTGCTTAGAGTCCGCTACAAAGTCGAGAACACCCGTGTTGGCCAAATGACGGATCTTGATAAGCTGCTTATCACTATCGATACTGATGGGTCGATAACTCCCAGGGAAGCATTTGAAGAGGCTGCAGCCATCTTGGTCAACCAATACACAGCTTTAGCTGGTCAAACTAAAGTTGAAGTCGGCTCGCCACTTACTGCAGACGACGAGGCGTCCGAGACTGGGGAGGCCGACGAACCAGCTGAGCTAATGACACCAATTGAGGACCTTAACTTAACTGCTCGCACTACCAACGCGCTGGTGAACAACGACATCCATACCATTAAAGACCTGATCTCGTTGGGCGAAGCGGAGCTTCGAGACCTTAAGGGCTTTGGCAACAAAGCATTAGACGAAGTTAAAGAAAAAATGGCCGAACTCGAGCTTTAAATATGAAGGACAGAAAGTTTAATCGTCAAAAAGACCAGCGAAGGGCTCTAATAAAGGGTCTGGCTGATTCATTGGTTATTAATGAGTCAATTGAGACTACTCTCCCCAAAGCTAAAGCCGTAGCTCGCTATACCGAGAGACTTATTACTAAAGCCAAAAAAGGCGACCTAAGCAGTAGACGTCAAATAGTTAAAAGTCTTAACACGCTGGAGGCTGCTGGAAAATTGATAGACGAACTGGCCCCTAAGCTTGGCGGTAGAAGTAGCGGGCACCTAAGGGTTAAGCGGACGGGTATTCGAAGAGGAGACGACACCCAGTTGGCAAGAGTTAGTTTCGTGGATGATTTGAAAAAAATTGTTCAAACTAATACCGAAAAAGCACCTAAAAAGCCGGCCATAGCTGTTAAAAAGCCCAAGGTGGCGACAAAGACACCTGCAAGATCGACAAAAACAACCAAGAAATAGCCATGAAGACCTACAGCTTAAAACCCACCGATATAAAACGCCAATGGTATTTGTTAGATGCCGCCCAAGCTTCTATGGGGCGGGTGGCCTCCTTTGCCGCTAGGCTGTTGCTAGGCAAAGATAAGCCCAACCAATCGCCACATATGGATAGTGGCGACTTTGTAGTAATAATTAACGCCAAAGATACAAAGTTCACTGGAAATAAAGGTGAGAAGAAAATATATTACCGCCATAGTGGTTTCCCCGGTGGTCTAAAACAAAAAACACTTAATGAAGCAATGGCCCAGGATCCAACCTACGCATTACGTCATGCTATTCGCGGCATGCTGCCGCCCAACAAATTACGAACCGAGCGCTTAAAACGCTTGAAGATCTATCCTGAGGCCGAACACCCTCACCGCGGCCAGAATCCTAAAGAGATATCACTTCCGCAGGAGGCTAAGTAGTGTCAGCTCAAAGCTACTTTTACGCCTTAGGCCGGCGCAAGCGAGCTACCGCCAGGGTCCGGGTAACTGCTTCTAAGGGTTCCTTTTTAATTAACGATAAGCCAGTTAACAATTATTTAGCCGGCAGCAAGTATTTACAGACCAAACTCTTTAAGCCATTTAATGTTTTAGAACTAGACCCCGACAATTACACAGTCAGCGTTAAAACCAGCGGTGGTGGACAGTCCAGCCAAGTGGATGCCATTAGCTTAGGCGTTGCCAAAGCCCTGGTAGAGATAAACGAAGACTTTCGGCCTACCCTTAGAAAGGCCGAGCTGCTCGGCCGTGATCCCAGAAAGAAAGAGCGTAAAAAATTTGGGCTTCGTGGAGCCCGTAAAAAACGCCAGTTCACCAAACGCTAATCTAAGATAGTCGATAAGCCTCTTTGGGCTATAATTGTTGTTAATGAGCAAGGAAGTTGTTTTAACAGGATTACGCTCTAATGATGAGTTTCACCTGGGCAATTATTTGGGAGCCATCCTGCCGATGGTTGAGCTTCAGAAAAAGCATGCCGGGGAATATCAGCTTCACATGTTCATTCCGGATCTTCACAGTTTTACTACACCGATTGATCACAGCAAACTATTTGCCCAAACCATCGATAATTTAAAGGTCTTCGTAGCTGCTGGGCTCGACATTAATAATCCAAATACCCTTATATATCGGCAAAGCTACATCCCGGCCCATTCCGAAATGACCTGGATTTTGAACTGTTTTTCATACTTCGGCGAGCTGTCTAGAATGACTGAGTTCAAAGATAAGTCATCTAAGTCAGATAGCGAGAATATTTCTGCTGGCCTGTTTACTTATCCTGTGTTGATGGCGGCTGATATCTTGCTTTACGACGCCAAATGGATACCAGTTGGCGACGACCAGCGCCAACACCTAGAGTTTACGCGAAACCTAGCTATTCGCATGAACAACAAGTTCGGAAAGCTGTTTGTAGTCCCAGAAGATAGCCCCAAGCAACAAAAATTTTCCAACAGAACCGAGTCGGTGCGAATTCGGTCGCTACGAAACCCAGACAAGAAAATGAGTAAGTCGATAGAGGACCCAGCCGGTACGATATTACTATCCGATACACCCGAGGCTGCCTCCAAGAAGGTAATGGAAGCAACTACCGACTCGGTAGGAGTCGTACATTACGACTGGGAAAAGCAGCCCGGTATAACAAACCTTATGCAGATACTTGACTTGTTAAATAATTCAGCGGGCATTGCTAAAAAGTGGGAAGGCAAAACTAGCTACGGCGACCTCAAGACCGAAGTAGCCTCAGCCGTCAATGACTTCATGCGTGGACTGCAAAGCAAGCTAGCCCAAATTGACGAAGCTAAGCTTATAAAGAAATTAGAAAAAGACGAAGAAACCATGAGCCAACTGGCTAGTGCCAAATTGCTCAAAGTCCAACAAGCCGTAGGTCTAAGGCCAAAAGCCATAAAGCACTGATGCAGGAGTTCTTGGCATCCAAAGCCGACAACGGCCAAAGAGCCGATGTAGTAGTCGCTACCAAGTACCCGGAATTTACCCGGTCATCCTTAGAGACTTTGTTCGATAAAAAAATGGTCCGTCTTGGCAACCTGCCCATAAAACCATCCAAGAAGATTGCCGCTGGCGATAAGTTAATAATCGACGAAAGTTACCTACGCATAAAACCACTGCCGATAAAATTGCCGATTATCTATGAAGATAATGACGTAATTGTAGTTAATAAGCCGGCTGGCATTTTAACTCATTCTAAAGGCGCCATAAACTTTGAAGCTACGGTGGCTAGCTTTATCGCATCCAAAATTAACGATAAGGCGATGACTGGCAACCGGGCAGGTATTGTGCATCGTTTAGATAGAGCCACAAGCGGTGTGATTATCTGCGCCAAGAACTTAAAGTCGTTAACGCTGCTTCAAAGGCAATTTGCTAAAAGAAAAACCAAGAAAACCTACTTGGCTATTGTTGAAGGCAGGGTCTCACCGCCTGTAGCCATAATCGACGTCCCCATAGAGCGTAACCCAAAAAACCCCAGGTCGTTTAAAGTCGGTGCTAAAGGGCGTCAGGCTCAAACACGTTATAAGACTATAAAAACATTTGACGGCCCTTTGGGTTCCTACACCTATTTGGAGGTTTCTCCAATTACAGGGCGGACTCATCAAATCCGGGTGCATTTGGCCTATCTAAAGCACCCAATAGTAGGAGATAATGTCTACGGATCTGTCGGCGAGCACCTACTATTACACGCTGCTTCGCTTGAAATTACTTTGCCAAGCAAAGAACGTAAACGCTTCACTGCTGCCATCCCGAAACAATTTAAAGAGTTCATAAACGCACATGCCTAAGGATATGTTGCTCAATCCACAAACCGCCTTAGCCGTTAAGAATTACCTTAGCGCGCCCTCGCATGCCTTGCTAATTTGTGGACCAGCTGGAGCCGGTAAAGCTTATCTTGCCAAGCTGATTAGCGCCCAGCTTCTTAAAGTGTCGCCTCAGAAAGTTCTAAGCCACCCATCCGTTATTCATTTGACAAAGCCGGACGATAAGCAGGAAATTGCTATCGACGAAGTTAGAAGGCTAATTCGTACACTTAGGTTAAAAGCCCCGGGCGACGCAGATGTTAGGCGAGTTGTTTTGGTAGAGGACGCTAATTTTCTTAGTCTGCCTGCCCAAAACGCTCTACTCAAAATCCTAGAAGAGCCAGATTTACAGACAGTCTTCCTTCTAACTTCGCCCTCTGAAACTTACGTCTTACCTACTACCGCTTCCAGAGCTCAGAAATTAATTGTCCATCCCGTCTCTCTTGCCCAATCCCTTAAGCATTACGACGCTAGACACTCCAAAGCGTCCGTTGAAAGCTCTTGGAGGCTCAGCGGTGGGCAAGCTGGCCTGCTAGACGCTTTATTAGAAAACCAATCCGAGCATCCTCTAAAAAAAGCTGTTGACTTAGCTAAATCTTGGCTTGGTCAGTCAAGATACGAGAGGCTATTATTTTTTGATAAATTAGCCAGCAATAAAATAGAGCTCGCTTATTTTATAGAAGGCCTCAGTAAGGTCTTGGCCGCACTTCATCATAGCTATATTGCAAAAGGAGGCTCTAAACCAGCCACTGCGCTGCTGCATTCGCGTAAACTAGTTGACGAAGCCGGAAGCGCACTAGACGTAAACGTTAACCCTAAGCTGGTTGGCCTATATTTAGCAACTCACCTCAAGGTGTAGGTTTGCTATAATAACCTTCGTATGTACGCCTTAGCGCTATTAGTATTGTTAGCATATTTTGTTTATAGGCACGCTCGTCCTTCTGAGCACGAGATGATCGTTATCCCCCGGCGGCTTGGTGCAAGGCTAACTAAACTTTGGGAAATCGCACACTACGGCATGCGCGAAAATAGGCTACTTAGAGCCGAGAAAGCCTTACTGACTATCTTAAAGATTGACGAGAAAAACGCCGCTGCCTATAACCGTCTGGGCATCTTGTACGCTAAACAACGCGAATATAAGGATGCTATCGATTGTTTTGAAATCGCCAGCAGTATCGAGCCTACGGCTTCGTCTTTGCATAACCTCGGGCTTATTTATTACGAAACAGAAAACTACGAAAAATCAGCCGCAGCTTTCGAACAGGCTCTCAAGCTAGAAGACACTCTAGCCGCCCGGCATATTGCCTACGCTAAAGTCCAAGAGAAGTTAGGCAACGAAAAGCTAGCCTTAGCGCAGCTACAAAAGGCCGTCGGGCTAGAGCCTAATCCGGAATCCTATAATTTGCTAATAAAAGCCTACGAGGTCAACGGTATGGTTGAAGAGGCAAGGGAAGCTCAAAGAAAAGCCGGTAAACTAGCCTTGCCCGCAGGACGCCTAAAGCGAGTGCTTCGGCCCCGACGTGTAGTTATCTAAGAGCTAGTCGAATTCATGGTGCAGGGAGAGGGATTCGAACCCCCGTAGGCGAATGCCAGCTGATTTACAGTCAGCCCTCGTTGGCCGCTTGAGTATCCCTGCGCAAAGTAAATTGTAACACCGCTCAAAACTCCAACATCTTGACGTGGAGCCGGCAGAGGGATTCGAACCCACGACCCGCTGTTTACAAAACAGCCGCTCTGGCCACTGAGCTATGCCGGCAATCGTCCTCAAGCTTAGCAAAATAACAGATAAGATTCAATTTCAAGCGTGCTATAGTAGGTTCATGAGTCATGGGCCAGAGATAGCAAGAGAAGCTGAACCCATGCCAAATCCTTTGCTCGTCATGATTAGCGACGGCCTTAGACGGATCTTCAGTGACAGAATAGGCGGCTATGGCCCTCCATGGCCTCCACCCGGGCCAGTCAATTATAAAACACCAGAAAACGACCCCGACACAGCGGAGCTGCAGCGAAGACTCAGAACTAGAAGGGGGATGTACAATGCATATGGCTTCCGTATTCATAGAAAATAGCATCTACGTTTATCACGCTTCCTAAACCTATGAAATATTCCAATAACGACTTATGGAGCGTAAGGCAGATTGAGTTTTTAGATGACGCCCTCAAGGGGCATCGGCATAAGTCCGCTATTTACTACCCTGAAAGAAAGATACAGTTAAGCATCCCGGATATCGCTGAATATAAGTACCTCGGTGTTTTACATTTTCCAGAGCATGATAGAACTATTATTTTTGAACAGGGCAAGAATTACGGACTTAAAAAGACTGAGATTCTGAAATTTCTTCGGGACAAGAATATTAAGGTTGAGGTTCGTGATGACTGAACCAACTAAGTTCGAGGCGTTAATCGAGCAATCTGAGCGGATTTTGGCCACTTCACATATTTCGCCAGATCCTGACGCAGTCTGCTCGGTATTACTACTCGGCACAACCCTGAAAGTCAATTTCCCGGGAAAAAAAGTCCATATGGTTTTGGAAGAAAACCCGTCAAAAGACCTCGCTTTTCTGACTGGATATGATGATGTTCAATTTGGGCCTATCACCGATGAATTAAAGAAGTTCAGCCCCAATCTAGTGATCATTGTTGATGCTATGAACTTTGAACGTATCTCCCGGCTAGATAGTACAGCCATTAGAGATTATATAGAAACAAAAGACGTTAAGCTGGCCATCATCGACCACCACCAACAGATTGACATCGAGCCAGCTGCCGATGCCTACATTAATAAAACGAACCCCGCCACTGCCCAGGAACTTTACGAGTTACTGTTTGAGGAACTAGGGTTGAAAAAACCTAATGGGTACGCCGAAACTACTCTGCTGGGCATTATCTCTGATACAGCCCGTCATAAGTATGACAATCCTAAGCACCGGCAGACATTTAAGATTGTCAGCGACCTGATTGATGCGGGGGCGAGCATTGAGAAACTGGAGAATAGAATTGATAATCTAACGCATGGCCAGCTGGAAGTGTTAGATAGCTTAATCAAGAACATCAGTAGCGATGCAAGAGGTTTTACCTATAGTTATGTTGACGATACTTTTACAGATGCCTGGCTGTCGGCTGGTCGACCAATTAATGAATTTAAGTCTGGCTTTGAAGAATTCACGAACCGCTATCTGAAAAATTTTGAGGGTAATAAATGGGGCTTTGCAGTTTATCGCGATATTTCTTCGGGTGAACCAAAGACGCATGGAGCGTCCTTTAGATCGGTTAGCAACGCCAAGGATGTATCGAAAATTGCCAATCAGCTTGGTGGTGGCGGACATAAAGCCGCGGCTGGCGCAAGAATTACCGCAGACAACATCGAAGCAGCGCTCAAAACAGTCCTATCTTTGCTAAAATAACAACTTGAAGATTGCCGCGATAGCTCAGCTGGTAGAGCGCATCCATGGTAAGGATGAGGTCACGGGTTCGAATCCCGTTCGCGGCTCCAATCTGTTGAATAAGTTATAGCAATCTGTTAAAGTTGAAAGCTGCTCATAATTATTAACTATGGCCAAGAAAAGCGACAAACGAAAAATCATCGGTCTAAGCTGCGAGGCTTGCGGCCAGCGCCACTATTACAGCACTAAAAATACTATGAACACCCCTGACAGAGTGGAACTAAAGAAGTACTGCCCTGTTAAGCGCATAATGGCTAAACAAGTCGAAACTAAGAAAAATCTTGGTAAAAACGTCGTAAAGCCGCGCCGCTAGCTTAAGGTATAATTGCTCTTGTAGCTTACAATTTTGTAATAACACGCACTAAAGCAGGTTTTCGCAAAATTGAGAGGAGGAGACGACTTAAGGCTGGAAGTAGTTGGTTAATTAAGTATCAAACCTACTTACGGAAGCCGGCACGTCGACTCCGACGTAGGAGTGTAGCTCAGCTGGCTAGAGCGTCGGTCTCCAAAACCGAAGGTCGTGGGTTCGAGTCCCTCCACTCCTGCCAGACCTTTATGAACTGAACTTCCGGTGGTAGTATCAATTGTAATGACCACCAAAATTGCCCTAGCTAAACCAATTTTACTCTGTCTTTATGGTTTTCCTGGTTCGGGCAAGAGTTTTGTAGCTAGAAACCTAGCTTCAACCTTAGAAATAGCGCTCGTTAGTGCCGACAGGGTAAGAAGCGAGTTATTTAGGCAACCTCGCTACGACGATCAAGAAAACGCCATTGTTACTCACCTAATGAACTATATGACTGAGGAATTTTTAAATGCTGGTGTCGGCGTAGTTTATGACGCTAATGCAGTAAGAGTAGCCCAAAGGCACAGGTTGAGGGAACTGGCCAAGAATCACCGTGCAGACTACCTGCTAGTTTGGCTGCAAATCGACGTTGAGAGCGCCTTTACTCGTACTCAAAAACGTGACAGACGTACCGCCGACGATAAACATGCCGAGCCTCAAACCCGCCTAACCTTTGATAAACAGCTTAGTTTAATGCAAAATCCTAAAGACGAAGATTATCTGGTCATCAGCGGTAAGCATGCCTTCGTAACTCAAAAAAATGCGATCATCGACAGACTTTATAAGATGGGCTTTATCCCTAGCGAGACCGTACAGCATAATGTCGCAAAACCTGGACTGGTTAACCTTATACCTAACCCGCAACTTGACCAAGTGGACCTAAGCCGCCGTAGCATCTCAGTCGAATAGTATGTCAACTAGAGCGGTCTATGTGGACGGAGTTGGGGATATATTACTTACCAAACGCAAAGGTTCCAAAAATGCCCGATTAAGTATCAGGGCCGACGGCCGCGTGCGAGTGAACTTGCCCGCCTGGTCGTCATATGCTGCTGGCTTAGCCTTTGCCAAAGCTCATAAGCGCTGGATAATAAGCCATCGCCCTTACTTTCAAAGGCCCGTCCTAAAAAACGGTGACCAATTTTATGGTAAGTACCATCTAAAATTTAACTACACCCTAGGGGCTCAAAGAATCACCGCCACGTTAGGCCCTAGAAGTATTGTTATATCAAGCAGCCTAGCGTATGACCACCCTAGTGTTCAAAATAAAGCTTATCAAAGCTGCGAAAAAGCCCTTAGGGCCGAAGCCAAAGTTATATTGCCTAAACGCCTAGAACAATTATCTAGGCAGTATGGCTTTAAGTGCCAAGATGTTAAAATCCGCAAACTGACAGCTAGATGGGGAAGCTGTTCAAAAGATAAAAAAATTACCTTAAGCTATTACTTATTGCAGTTATCTCCCGATCTTCGTGATTACGTTATCTTGCATGAGTTAGTACACACCAAGCACTTAAACCATGGTCCGGACTTTTGGCAGCTTTTCCAAAGCATCTATCCCCAAGCAAACCAAAGTAGAAAGCACATCCGGAATTTTAGGCCGCGACTAGCGCCGCTAACTACTTAAAAACCGTTGCAAAAACCGAATTCGTACGCTACTATTGACATGTCGAAGCCTACTTTAACAAGTAGGTTTTTTAAGTGAGGAATAATGGCGACTAATTCGTCGAGTGCTAAAAAACGCATTCGAAAAACCGCACCTTCACCAGATGAGGGTAAATCTAAACACGAAAGGCAAGCAAACAGCCGTTTGCAGGGGGTTTTACCTCAAGTTATGCTGCCTGTAAGCGTTAAGCGAGTCCTAAATAAGCTAATTCCCAGCTATTTTATTAGGTCTTGGCGTGAAGTCAGAAAAGTTAGTTGGCCAAATCGTAAAGAAACCTGGCGGCTAACACTGGCGGTATTCATCTTTGCTGTAATCTTTGGGGCTTTAGCCTTCGGCGTCGATAAGGGCTTAGACATACTTTTTAGAGACCTAGTATTAGAATAAGGAACTTTTATGAACAAACGCTATGACTCCTCTAAACAATGGTATGCCATCCATACTTATAGCGGCTACGAAGAAAAAGTAGCGGAATCTATTCGCCAGAGGGCCGAATCGTTAGATATGGGCGATAAGATTTTTCAGGTCTTGGTTCCTAAAGAAAAAATGATTGAGATTAAAAACGGTAAGCGTCGCGTAGTCGAAAAACGCATCTTTCAAGGTTATGTGTTGGTAGAAATGAAATTATCTGAAGATGCTTGGTACATCGTGCGAAACACCCCCAATGTAACTGGCTTTGTAGGCACCGGCACTGACCCCACGCCGGTTGAACCCGATGAAATTGCTAAAATTATGAAGCGAATGGGCCGCGACGAGCCTAAGCACAAGTTCGATTATCGGGTTGGTGAGGTCGTTAATATAATTGATGGACCGTTTAAAGGTTTTGATGGAGCCATTAACGAGATAGACGCCCAGAAAGGAAAGCTTAAAGTGCTGGTTAATATGTTTGGCCGCGAAACGCCGGTTGAGCTTGATGGCCTACAGGTAAAGAGGGTTTAACATGGCCAAGGAAGTTAAAGCCAATATCAAGATGAAAATCCGGGCTGGGCAGGCCAGTCCAGCGCCGCCAGTGGGCTCCATACTCGGCCAATACGGTGTCAATATGATGGACTTTATTAATCCCTTTAACGAACAGACCAAAGACCGCATGGGACAGATGGTTACTGTCCATGTAACCATATACGATGACAGGACCATGGTCTGGCGGGTAGTCGGCACCCCTACTGACGAACTGATTTTATCCGCTCTTAAAGTAGAGAAAGGGTCAGCAGAACCAAACAAGACAAAGCTAGATGAGAAGTTGTCTAGTTCCCAGCTGAGCGAAATCGCGGAAAGTAAGGCCAGCGATATGAACACAACGGATATCGAATCTGTGAAAAAAATGGTAGCCGGTACAGCCCGCAGCATGGGTGTAGAAATAGATAAGACGGGAGAAAGTGATAATGCCCACACCTAAAAAAGCTGAAGACCAGGCGCTTAAGCAGGCTGAGATTACCGACAAAGTTGCGCCGGCTGCAAAGAAAGTTGACTCCGCCGCTAAAGCCGGCAAAAGAAGCCCTAAGGCCGTGAGGGAGACTTCGGAAAAATTGGCTAAAAATGCTAAAAAAGCTCACGCCGGCGAGTCAGATGCTAAAGCAAAAACCGCACACAAACCTCCCCGTAGCCGGCAAGAACGGACCGGTAAAAAATATCGCGAGGTGGCTAAGCAAGTTGATAAAACTAAAGTCTACAGCCTGGCGGAAGCCGTGGATTTGGCTACTAAAACGAATCCTGTCAAGTTTGACGCTTCAGTAGAAATACATATCAACTTAAACGTCGATCCCACGCAAGCCGACCACAATATCCGTGGCAGCCTGAACCTCCCGGCTGGCAGCGGTAAAAAAGTGGTTGTGGCTGTTTTTGTTAACGACGAAGACGCTGCCGAGCTTAAAAAGGCCGGCGCTGATTTAGCTGGTGTATCCGAGATCTTGGCCAAGCTAGATAATAAGGAGCTTAGTTTCGATATTTTGATATCTACCCCCGAACTTATGAGCGTACTTTCCAAATATGCCAGGTTACTGGGCCCAAAAGGACTCATGCCCAATCCCAAAAGCGGAACCGTAACTTCGGATGTCAAAAAGGCTGTTTCAGAAGCTAAAGCTGGAAGAATAGAATACCGTATTGACCCAAGCGGCATAATCCATATGGCGGTCGGTAAGGTAAGTTTTGGCCAAGACAAACTGCTTAGCAACGTCGAGGTTGCTATCTCTGCGATTCGTACGTCCAAGCCGGCTAGTCTTAAAGGCCCATACGTCAAATCGGCCTATATTAGCACCTCGATGGGACCATCAATCAAAATTACGGTCTAGGTGTAAACTAAAGTACATATGGGAGTTTATAGCAACAAGCAAATCAGAGAGGCGATTAGCGCAGGTCATATTATTTGCCATCCTTTTAATCCTGCTAACGTGGCCGGTAGTAGTCTTGACGTTACCCTAGGAGAGTGGTTCTACCGCACTGAGCGCACGGGGCTAAGTGGTTTTTATAATCCTTTTGATAAGCAAGACGTTAATCGTTACTTCGCGGGGCCATATAAAGCAGAAACTCATAGGGTATGGTCCAAAGCTAATGGCCGAACCCTTTTTGAAGGTATCCCAGCTAACCAGCCGATAATTGTGGTTAGGCCGGGAGAGAGGTTACTCGGTCATACTCATGAATTTATAGGGATTAAGGCTCCCGGCACCAGTACTCTGCAGGCTCGAAGTACGTGGGGGCGAAATGGCGTAGCGGTTTGTATAGACGCCGGCTGGGGCGACCCTGGCTACATCAACCGCTGGACACTAGAAATCTACAATATGAATCAACACGAAAGTGTGGTCCTTCCCGTTGGCGAACGCATTGCCCAAATGGTTTTTTACGAAACCGGACCAGTCGACGGTGAATATGTAGGGCTTAGTGGCAAATACCAGCAAGCGACTAGCGCTGATCTAAAGTCCCTCGTCAAAAAGTGGGAACCGGTCCAAATGCTGCCAAAAGCTTATAAAGACGCTAGAACTAAACCCATAAAAATTGATGGTTTGGGTGGCTCATGACCGGAACTTTCATAGTCCTAGAGGGCTCTGACGGCTCAGGCAAGACCACTCAATTTAGGCTGCTCCAAGCGCGGTTAAGGGCCCTGGGGTACGATGTCGAGGTTTTTGATTTTCCCCGTTATGACCAAGATTCCAGTCACTTTATCCGCAAATACTTAAATGGTGATTACGGACGGCCTGCCGATGTTAGCCCTTATAGTGCCTCACTTTTTTATGCGCTTGACAGATTCGAGGCTGCAGCTGATATCAGAAAAACTCTGTCTGCCGGAAAAATTGTCTTATCGGATCGCTATGTTGGATCGAATATGGCCCATCAAGGTTCAAAAATCGACGCCGCAGCCCAACTTAGAGGCTATTTTGTCTGGAACGACAATTTGGAGTACAGATTACTGGGCATACCACGTCCAACTATTAGTATTTACCTGAGGGTGCCCGCAGACATCTCCTATGACTTAATGGCCAAAAGGGCCGTTCGGAGCTACACCGATAAAGTTCGTGATGGCCACGAAGCTGACTTAAACCATCTACAAAAAACCGTAAAAACTTATGATCTACTTTGTCAGCTATTCCCTAAAGACTATATTGCTATCGACTGTACAGATAATCAAAAAATACTTGGCATAGCCGAGATTAATGACCGGATTTGGGAAGTTGTTAAGCCGTTGCTCCCAGCCAGCCGCCCCCATCGACCAAAAAGCCTAACAGTTAATATTAATGAGCCGGTAATGCCAGCGATTCATGCCAAGAAAACTGCAAAACGTGACGGGCTAACAACAAAGGGCGACAAGGTTCTAATTTTTGAGTCAAGAAATGTCAGTCTGCTGGCTTTAGCTTCCGTCATTGCTAACCCCGTTAAGCTTGAAATGACGCCATCAAAGGATTACTTTACACCCAGCTCACTACCTGCAAATCTCCAAAAATTCTACAAAGAGAGTCTGGAGCATCTTTCCAAGCTCCAAAATCAGCTAAGGGCTGGCCTGCACAAACATGACAATACTCCAAACGAACAAATACTAGCCGCAGTTGCTTCTATTAGGCCCTTGGCGTCACTTTATAACATCCGTATTTTAGCGACCCATCAAGCGGCCGGGGACTTAATTGACGAATTAGCACTAAGCAGCCTTAAAGAGGCTAGATGGCTAGGTGATCAACTGGCAGCGGCAGCTAAAAATATGTGGCCAGCCACTCAGGCACTACGAGGCCATACTCCGCCAGAGGCTGTCCGCAAGATTATTGCCGAAATTTCTAAAAATCACTTACCGCAAAAAATCGACGGCGCTTCAGAGCCAGTCAGACTGCTTCAGGCTTTACCTCGTAATGAATTTGAGATTTTAGCCGACGGCATCTACCCATTTAGTAATCTATCTAAGAGCGATATCGAAAATGAGCTCGATAGCTGGAG
Source organism: Saccharimonadales bacterium (SeqCode) (assembly GCA_040900055.1). Taxonomy (GTDB): domain Bacteria; phylum Patescibacteriota; class Saccharimonadia; order Saccharimonadales; family UBA10212; genus JBBDZU01. The sequence goes on from JBBDZU010000007.1 coordinate 119,300, forward strand.
CTACGAACAAAAATCGCAAGCCCTATCGGCGATAGTAGCCAAACCGACGCTGTCACGAGAGATTTGCTATAGACTCGACGCTATTTGTGACTTTTTGTCATTTCAAACTATGCGCTCAAGCAGTATCGGTTATGATTTTAGCCTTCAGCCGCCTACACCGCGGTACGGTTACGATATGCCTAAAATTATTGAAGACGCCGGACTAGAAGATACCTTTATGGAGTGTTTTGATGAGAGTCTAAAGCTATATAGCACGCTTCAATCCAAAAGCTCCCAAGAAAACGCCAGCTACGCAACGCTTACCGGCCATAAAATTAGGATGCAGTTTAATCTTAAAGCAGCCGACTTAAGTCAAGCACTGCACAGTGGTAGCCCTAAACCAGACACTTACCTTAAGCTGCTTGAAGAAATTCAGGAAAAAGTCTCTTCTGCCCACCCAATAATTTGGGCAAGCTTATCTAAAGGCAAGGAGAACGCCCCCATTTTAGATAAACCTAAGACACGCCGCACTCGCAGCAAAAAAAGGGTTCGACCATCTTAAATTAGGAGTCTTGCCAGGGGTAGTCTTGGTATGTTAGATTAATAGAGTGAACCAAAGACAGTAGCTTCCGTCGGTTGACGGATTAATTTAGAAAAGTTAAGGCTACCGAGGTAATCTCTTGAATAGTCTTTGGTATATGCCAAAGATTTTTTATTTGGCATTTTTGGAGAAAAAATGGCCCTAGCCAAAGAGAAGAAAGTCCAAATTGTAGCCGATCTTAAGGAGAGACTAGACTCTTCAAAAATGACTGTATTTGCTCATTACCAAGGCACAGCAGTTTCGGTCTTGGCCGAGCTTAGACGGAGTGCCGCAGATGAGGGTGTTAGCGTTCGGGTTGTCAAAAATCGGTTGTTCAAAAGAGCTATGGACACCAACCCCCACTTTAAGTCTTTAGACAAAGACGTGCTTAGCGGGCAGTTGCTTTATGCCTTTGGTAACGATGAAGTAGCCCCAGCGAAAGTTTTAGCTAGCTTCGCCAAAAGCCAGCCCCAGCTAAAATTTGCGGGCGCCTTAGCGGCCGAGGGTTATTTTTTATCTGTTGACGATGTTACGGTTTTAGCTAATCTACCGACCAAACAGGAGCTGAGGGCTAAGCTAGCTTCAACTCTAAAAGCTCCGTTTCGCTCTTTGGCAGTTGTCGCGGGCTCAAGCGGGCGCAACTTACTTAGTGTGTTAAGTTCAAGATCCCAAGCAATAAGCTAAATTAAGGAGAATAAGATGGCAGACAACAAAGATACGAAAACCAAAGTCCCTAAAGAGTTCGAAAAGCTAGTGGCCGAGCTAGACAAAATGACAGCCCTCCAAATCAGTCAATTTGTTAAGTTATTAGAGGAGCACTGGGGAGTCTCAGCGGCCGCACCGGCAATGGCAATGTCAACGTCGGCTCAAACACCAGAAGACCAAGCACCCACGTCCGAGGAAAAGAGCCAATTTGACGTTCTACTTAAAGATGCCGGATCCCAAAAAGTAGCCGCTATTAAAGCCGTCAAGGAAGTGACTGGCTTAGGTTTAGGTGAAGCTAAAGCTCTGGTTGATGGAGCGCCAAAAGTGATTAAAGAAAAAGTTACTAAAGATGAGGCAGAAGAGGCTAAAAAAGCATTAGAAGCTGCCGGCGCTATAGTCGAATTGACTTGAGGGTCCTTAGTTCTATTGGCTAAATAACTCAATAATTTATACAGCCAGACGCGTGCAGTAGCTGGCGAGTAAAATATTTATCCACAAGTTAGGGGTGAGCGTTTTGACTCACGACTTAAACTATGGTAATTTTGGGATGAAAGACCTACAAACAAATACCAGATGAGGCTGGGGAAATTAAAAATAAATGGCAGACATACCCGAAAAACAAATCAAGCGCCTGCGCACTTTGATAGCTGAGGCTGAAACAGCATTGGCAGCCACTAAGGAGCTGCTTATATCCTTGGTGGGAGAAGATTCGGTATTAGTCGAAAAAGTTAAGGATAAGTCACTGGGCAAAGTAATCGAAGGTGTTTTTGACGGGCAAGCAATGGTTGGCAGCGATGGAAAAACCTATCCAGTACCCGCTAATTATGCTTCAAAGTCCAAATTAGTCCAGGGTGATATTTTGAAGCTAACCATCGCCGACGACGGAGCCTTTATGTATAAGCAGATTGGCCCTATTCCTAGACGCCAGGTGGTAGGAGTGCTTAAGCAAAAAGATGGTCACTATTTTGTTGATATAGACGGCAAGGAATACAGGGTTTTGTTGGCGTCGGTAACTTATTTTAAAGCCAAACCAGGCGACCAGGTTAGTGTTAACCTGCCAGAAGACACAACTGTAGACGCCGAATGGGCCGCGCTTGAGGCGGCTCTTTAGATTCTTATTCGCTTTTAACCCTAAAACGAGGCAACTTATCGGTGCTAAAAAGCGTATAATGATTTTGATATGAGGCAGGCTCTTTATAGAAAATACCGCTCAAAGAGTTTTGATGAAGTGGTTGGTCAAGAGCACATTACTGAAACTCTAAAAAATGCCTTATCGGCAGGTAAGCTCAGCCACGCCTACTTGTTTAGTGGTCCCAGGGGGGTGGGCAAAACTTCAGTTGCTAGGATTTTAGCCCACGAGGCCAACCAGTTCCCCTACAAGGACGAGACCGTTCATTTAGACATTATAGAAATTGACGCTGCGAGTAACCGGCGGATTGATGAGATTAGAGACCTTAGGGAAAAAGTCCACATGGCGCCAACGACCGGTAGGTATAAGGTTTATATAATTGATGAAGTCCATATGCTTACTAAAGAGGCTTTTAACGCCCTCTTAAAAACTCTAGAGGAGCCACCAAGCCACTGTTTATTCGTTTTAGCTACTACCGAAGCCCACAAACTACCCGAAACTATTATCAGCCGAACCCAGCGGTTTGAATTTAAGCAGGTTCCAGCTGACCAAATTGCCGCTCATCTTAAAAAAATCGCTAAACGTGAGAAGATCGATATATCTGATGAAGCTTTAATTTTGCTGGCAGAACATAGCGGGGGAAGTTTTCGTGACAGCATCGGCTTATTAGACCAATTAAGTTCGGCTTACAGCAAAATTTCTGAAAGTGGAGCGCGTCAAACACTAGGACTTCCGCCGCAAGAAGCTATAAATAACTTAATTAGCTTAATCACCGATGGTGATGCTCTAAGATCACTCTCGTCCCTTACACAGTTGCAAGAACAGGGCATTAACGCTGTCGCAATCTCTAAAATGCTTGGTTCAAAACTTAGACAGCAAGCCACAACTCACCCCTTAGAAGCTTGGATTTTGCCCTTTTTAAAGCAGCTACTGGCAGTAACTGCTCATCCCAAGCCCTATGACTACCTAGAAATAGCTATTTTAGAAGCGGCCAGTCAAAATCTGCAAAGCCCAAGTAATGACCCGGTTTCCTTAGCTACAGTAGACGAGTACGAAAAGTTGTCTAAGCCGGCCAAGGTCGATAAGCCGCGGCAACCAGCCAGCCCTAAAGCCGGCAGCTTTACGGAGAATGACTGGGGAGAGATTTTAGAGGTGGTAAAAACTAAGGCGACCGCTCTGTATAGAGCTCTTCGCCTGGCTATTCCAAGAATGGAAGCTAACACTCTCACCCTCTATTTCCAGTTTCCTTTGCATCAAAAAAAGGCTAATCAGCTAAAGCAGCGAGAATTGATAGGACGACTTATTGAAGAAAAATATAGCGTTAAGCTAGAGGTTAAGTGTGCGATTGATAAGGACTTATTCGAATCGCCATCAGACGCAGATGTGGCTGGGCTGGTCCCAGATGATGAAGCGTCGCTTAATACCATTAGCAATATCTTCGGTCATACCGAGGTGTTAGAATCATAAAACAAAAGATGGCTAAAACTAATACACCGCCGCAAAACCTAGACATTGAAGCCAGCCTGCTGGGCAGCCTACTAATCGACAGCGATTCCTTTGTTAAAATTGGAGATATGTTAAAACCGGATGATTTTTTTGATGAACGCCATCGGACAATTTTTAACTCGATGCGCAAGTTATTTGACAGGCGAAGCCCGGTAGATATATTGACCTTGAGTGAGCAGTTAAAAAAAGCTGGGCAATTAGATAATGTTGGCGGCGCTAGTTACCTCACTGAGCTGACAAATACTGTACCGACGGCCGCCCACCTTGAGCAATATGCCGAAATTGTAGCAGACAAATCGATTAGGCGGCGCTTAATTAGCGCCAGCAAAGACATTGCTGACATTGGCTTTGACGAAGACAAAAGTTTGTCGGAACTAATCGAAGAAGCCGAAACCAGAATTTTTGAAGTTAGCCAACGCCACGTTAGACAAGATATTACTAGCTTGGAGTCAATTTTAGGTGATAGTTTTGATCGCTTAGATGACTTACACCGGCACAAGGGTGGACTACGTGGAATTCCAACTGGACTGCGGGATTTAGATAAGCTACTAGCGGGCCTTCAGCGGTCTGATTTAGTAGTCATAGCTTCGCGACCTTCTATGGGTAAAACTGCCTTGATGCTCAATATTGCCCTCGATATAGCCACCAAGGCTAACATGGGCTCTGTTTTAATCTTTAGCCTAGAAATGAGCAAAGAACAGCTTGTCGATAGGTTATTAGCCGCCGAAGCTGGTGTTGACGCTTGGAAACTTAGAACGGGAGACGGTCTAACCGACCAAGATTTTGAAGCTTTGAGCGCTGGTATGGGCGAGCTAGCCGAAGCGCCAATCTTTATTGATGATACGTCGGGCATAACGGTCAGTGATTTACGAACAAAAGCCCGCCGCCTCCACCACCAAAACCCTTTGGCTGCCATTATGGTGGATTACCTTCAACTAATGAGCGGTGGATCGCGTTTTGCTACAGTGGCCAACCGCGTCCAGGAAATATCCGAAATAAGCCGCTCCTTAAAAATTCTAGCTCGGGAATTAAATGTGCCGGTAGTGGCCTTAAGTCAGCTAAGCCGATCGGTAGAGAGTCGCAGCCCGCAGATACCTCAGCTAGCTGACCTTAGAGAGTCAGGATCCATTGAGCAAGATGCCGACATTGTGGCTTTTTTGTACCGCGAAGAATATTACAACCCGGAAACTGAGAGGCAAAATGCCACGGACGTTTATATAAAGAAGCACCGTAATGGGCCTGTCGGTCATATTGAACTTTATTTTGATATGCATAAGCAGCGTTTCCGAGACCTGGACACTAAGCACGACGAACCTTTTGAATAGGAAGCTCCGACTAAAAGTGATAAACATAAAGCGTGGTCGGTTGGGCAAACCCTTACTCTTGGCCTTGGTTTTGGGTTTTGCCGCCTTTGGTTTATTTGGCTGGGGGCTATCTTCCTTAACGCCTGGCTTATCGCCTGCCGAAGCCGCTGCCAGAGTATCTAGCAGTAGCCTTGGAGCAATTGCTGGTTCACCGATAAACGCGCCCCATAAACTTACCCAGTTGCTTTTTGGCCATATACCACTACCTGATTCAATAGCTTTAAGGCTAGCCTCAGTTGGTGCGGCTTTAATATTTACTGCCTGTTTTTACTTGCTGGTTCGGCATTGGTTTGGTAAGACCGTTGGCATCTTCGGCACGTTACTTTTTATTTCAACACCTTTGGTAATCGTTATGGCCCGTCAAGGATCGCCAGAAATTATGTACCTATCGCCATTAGCCGCAGCGGGCGCCTACTACTGGCTGATCCGGACAAAAAGACACCTCAATGCGGCCTGGTTAACGCTGTTTGTCGTAAGCGGACTTGCCTTATACACACCCGGTGTAATTTGGTGGCTCATACTTGGGGCTATCGCTGCCAGAGTAGTGTTGACTAACGGAGCAAGAAGAGTAGGCCGTGGAATTTTTTTAGGTAGTTTTGCAATACTAGCGATTATTTTAGCGCCCCTGGTGGCTGCGGTTGCCAAGGAGCCTCTAGTTTTGAAGAGCTTGCTTTTAGTGCCCTCTAAATGGCCCCAAATCCCCGAAGCACTAGAATCTATAGGAGGTATGGCAGTTGGTCTAGTTTGGCAGGCACCGTATCACCACCCTTTGATTATTAACAAACTGCCCTTACTTGCTATGGCCCAAGTTGCTTTGGCGATTTTTGGAGCTTATGCCATGTTTGCTAAAGCTAAAAATAAAGTTTATATCTTAATGAGTGTCTTATTGCTTGGTGTGATTGCCGCCGGCTTAAACCAAAATTTAGCGATATTAGCCTTTGTCTTGCCAGTAGTTAGTTTACTGGCCGCTGCCGGGCTAAGATTTCTGTATTTAGAGTGGAAGGTTATATTTCCCAAAAATCCTTTGGCGCACATGCTCGCCATTTTTTTAATGTTGTCTTTAATAGGCGCTCACCTATTTTTTGGCGTCAGATATGGCTTAGTGGCTTGGCCGCGTAGCATGGAAACCCGCCAGCTGTACGTGCTACAATAAGCCTCGAACTTCGAAAGAAAGGTATTTTTTAATTGAGTAAGTTTGATCAAGCTAAATTACTGATGCGCGCTCGCAAGCTTCAAAAGGAGCTAGCCCGCGAGGTTATAGAAGTCGAGGCTGGTGAAGGAGCGGTTAAAGTTGAGATAACCGGCGAGCAGAAGATAAAAAAAATCTATATCAATCCCGAATATATTGCTCTTGATGATATTGGCCAGCTGGAAGGTTGGCTCGAGGAGGCTATTAAAGAAGCTATTTCTCGTAGCCAAAAGTTAGCCGCCGAGAAAATGCAGCCAATGATGGGAGAATTAGGTAGCCTTGGGCTATAAAAACAAAAATTTATGGCAACTGTTATACCAAAACCGCTAGGTAAGCTAATCGAAGCCTTATCCAAGCTCCCGGGAGTGGGCCCAAGAAGCGCCGAACGCTATGCCTATTTTTTATTTAAAGCCGACCCAGCTTTTTCTGCAGATATCTCTTCAGCACTAGAAAATCTTCACAAAAAGCTTACTTATTGTCCTAAGACCTTTGCCCTAATTGAATCCGGCCAAAAAATCAGCCCCCTTTATAGTGATCCCAAGCGGGATAAAACGACGGTGGCAGTAGTGGCCGATCCGTTCGACATTGTGGCCCTAGAAAGAACTGGTAGCTTCAGTGGTACTTATCACGTTTTAGGAGGACTAGTTTCGCCTATAGATGGGGTCGGGCCAGAACAACTTCGCATTGAAGAGCTTTTAACTCGCGTTGACAAAGATAAAGTAAAAGAGCTAATTTTAGCCACTAATGCTAGCGTTGAGGGCGAGACAACAGCACTTTTGGTAATGCAAAGAGTCGGCAAACGACCAGTAAAAATCACTAGAATCGCCAGAGGCTTGCCGGTTGGAGTTGACCTAGAATATGCCGACCAGATCACTTTAACTAGAGCTCTAGAAGGTCGCCAGAAACTTTAGACCCATCCGAAACTAGGCTATAATTGGCGCTGAAGTGACCACTTATCCAGAAGCCGAAGAAATCGGTAAGCTTATAGATGCGGCTAAAGCAATTGTCGTCGTTCAAGCAGATAATCCCGACGGGGACTCCTTGGCTAGTGCCTTAGCTCTAGAGCAAATATTGGGTGACCTAAAAAAGGACGTGGTCTTATACTGCGGCGTTAATTTGCCCTCCTACCTAACTTATTTGCCAGGTGCTGACCGGGTTGTTAATGAGCTGCCTAAAAAGTTCGATTTGAGTATTATCGTAGATACTAGCAGCGACAGCTTGCTTGAGCAGCTTAATCACCAAGGCTCCAAAAGCTGGCTGGCAGCCAAGCCGTCGATTGTCATTGATCACCATGCAACTGCGCCAACCATTAGTTTTGCGGCAGTGATTTGCAGCCACCCAGCAGTAGCCTCAGCAGAAGTTATTTATGAGCTAGCTAAAGACTTGGACTGGAAGCTAAATTCCCCGGCGAACGAGTTTTTAGCCATAGGCATATTAAGTGACAGCTTAGGACTAACAAGCGAGGCTACTACTCCGCGGTCTATTCACATTGTGGCCGAATTAGTAGAGACCGGTGTTAGCTTAGCAGCTTTAGAAAGTGCTCGGCGAGAAACTATGCGCCGAGAACCAGAGTTAATTCACTATAAAGGCCGGTTGCTTCAGCGAGTCGAATTTTACGATGATAATCGTATTGCCATGGTTACCATTCCTTGGGACGAAATTGAAACATATAGCCCTGCCTATAATCCACCGATGCTGGTTATTGACGATATGCGGCTAGGCAAAGGCACAGACGTAGCCATTTGCTTTAAGCTTTACAAAGACGGCAAGATTACTGCCAAAATTCGCTGCAACTACGGTAAGGGGATTGCCGATAAATTAGCCGAACACTTTAGAGGGGGCGGGCACCCCTATGCTGCAGGGTTTAAAATTACTAATGGGCGAACACCGGAGGATATTAAACAAGAAACCATAGATATCACCTCAAAGCTACTAAAAGACCTAGAAAAAGACTAAGACTTGATGCTAAAAATCTATAACTCGCTAACTAAAGAAATAGAGACATTTAAGCCAATCATTAGCGGTCAGGTTAAGCTATATAGCTGCGGTCCAACAGTTTATGAGCGTGCCCACATTGGTAATTTGGCGTCTTTTATTTATGTAGACACTCTAAGACGCACACTCGAAACTTCTGGTTATAAAGTTAAGCATGTCATGAATATTACCGACATCGATGATAAAACAATTGCCGCCAGCAAAGCCATTTATCCTGAGCTGCCTCCGACGGAGGCTTTATCAAAGCTGACAAAGAAATATGAAAAAATATTCTTAAGCGATCTTGAGGCTGTAGGAATTGATACCGATAAAATTAGTTTCGTAAGGGCCACTGAAAATATTGAATCTATGCAGACTTTAATTTTAAAGCTGCTAGATAAAGGTTTCGCCTACCAGGCTGCCGACGGAATTTATTTTTCAATTAATAAATACAGAAAGGCCGATAAAAAGTACGGGCAACTCGTAGAGCTGAGCGTAGACCAAACCCACATTGCCAGAATCAATAATGATGAGTACGACAAAGATGAAGCAAGCGATTTTGTCCTATGGAAAGCCCAGAAAGACCACGAGCCAGCTTGGGATTTTAAGCTACCAGATGGCCAAAATCTTATAGGTCGGCCAGGTTGGCACATAGAGTGCTCGGCCATGAGTGAGAAATATCTTCACATACCCTTTGATATTCATACGGGCGGTATTGATCTAAAATTTCCTCACCATGAAAACGAAATTGCCCAAAGCACAGCACTGGGGAGCGATCGCCTGTCTAACATCTTTTTCCACAACGAACATATGTTAGTAAATGAACAAAAGATGAGTAAATCGTTGGGTAATTATTACCATTTGGCTGATATTACTAAAAAAGGTACTGATCCTTTAGCCTTTAGGCTATTGGTTCTACAAAGCCATTATCAAAAACCTAGCAATTTTAATTGGGAAGCACTGGAAGCAGCTAGTAACCGTCTTAAATCATATCGAGCTTTTGCAGATATTAGACACCAGCCACTGCTTGAAATAAATATAGTTAGTGCCAATAAGAACGAAGGGTTCGAGCAAACATATGAAGGAATGAGTAGCGGTCTGGTTAGGGAAGCCAGCGAAAATTTAGATACTCCGAGCTTATTCGCTTTCCTAGATTCTTATATCAGTCGTGTAGAATCAACAGGCTATAATCAAAAATATTTTCAAAAATTCCTAAAAACTATTGATGACTTGCTCGGTCTTGATTTATCAAATAGGCCAGACATCTCGTCAACTCAAAAACAATTTATGAACGAACGAGAAGATGCGCGAAAGAATAATGATTGGTCAAAAGCCGACGAGCTAAGAAAAAAGCTATCCAGCGAAGGAGTTGAAATCAACGACACCCCAGCGGGCTCAATTTGGTACCGTCCTTAGGGTATGTCGTTTGGGGTAGGCTTACTCTGCGAGCGCTGCTCGAAATAATCTTCTAGCAATACTTTGATGGCACCGGCCGCCGGAATTGCCACTATGGCCCCCAGTAAACCGCCAAAGCCCACCCCAATAAGAGCTGCCATAAAGACAGTCATGGGCGACAGCTGGGTAACCTTGGACTGAACATACGGCTGAAGCGTCAGGTTTTCGATTTGCTGATAAACAATATAGTAGATGAGCATCACGATTCCGAGCGTTATAGAGTTAAGCAGGCTAAAGATAACTACAATTGCGGCCGACAACACTGTACCAAAGAGCGGAATCAATGATAATACAGCCACAATACCGGCCAGAGCCAGCGCGTTAAGCGATACGTTAAGGATGCTGCTGGCCAAGGTTAAAGATATAAAAGTCATGGCTCCACCAATGGCTGCCATTATCACTTGGCCGTTCACAAATCCGGTCACTGACCGATAAATCTTATGGGCAATTTTTTGATGACGTTGACGGTTTTTATCCGGCGAGAGCTTCCAAAATAGTTTTAGCCATCTGGGACCCTCAATCAACATCATAAAGGTTAAGGCTACCACGGCTAAAATCGATACCACGACACTAAGTATCTTACGACCGGCATCTAAGGCCGCACCGCCAAAATCACTATAGCGATTCGATAAGTTGTTGGCAGTCTCACTTAATTGGTCATCTAGATCGTATCTTTCTATTAGCCTGGATAGGCTAGTGTCGCTAGCCTGAAAAGTCCTTACGGTCTGGGGGACCTCTTGAATAAACTCTCGAGTTTGGCTAATCAGCGGCGGAATGATTAAGGCCAAGAAGCCAGCCAGGAACAGGATAACCGTCAAATAAGCCACGGCAGTCGCCCGAACGCGCGACTTAATTCTAAGCCGTCGAGAGGTCCAGCTGACTATAGGATTAAGAGCTAGAGTTAAAAACATAGCAGTGAAGATAATTGTAAGGACTGTACTAACTTCACTGACGAACTTAAAGAACAGTATTGCGGCCGCCACCCACAAGATACCCCGCACAATTGTACGGTTACTGATGTTTACGGTTACGTTACCGCTAGGCTTCATAGTTTACCTCGATTATGTCGACTTTTAGCCCTTTTGGCAATTGCCTTCGAGTAAATCTGCAAAATTCGTGGCCCGATGACATCAACATCATATTGCCTAACAACGTCTCGCTGCCAAATATGCAGTCGATGAGCCAGCAGGTTATCGGACAGCAGTTTGTATAACTGTGCGGCAAAGGCAGCGGTTTCTTTTGGCTCGATAAGCAAGTCTTTTTGGGGGCCCATGACACTACGGTAGCCGGGATTGCCCCCTGCTAGGACAACACCGGAGCCAGCAGCCATAGCTTCTAAAAGCACGATTCCAAAACTTTCGCCGCCGGTAGATGGGAAGCAAGCTATGTCGGCGTTAGCTAAAAGCTTGGTCTTTTCGGCTTCGGTGACAAATCCCCTAAAAGTAACGGCTTTTGATACACCCAGCCGTTTAGCCTTACGAACAAGCTTGGCTTTATCGGGCCCGTCACCGGCAATAATTAGGCGGGCATCGGGCAGTTTCTTGTGAACTTTAGCAAAAGCTTTAAGCAAATAGCCGCAGCCTTTTCGTTCAACTAAGCGTCCCAAAAAGACTACTTGTCGCCTTGGCCTGGAAAAATATTTAGGCAGTCTATTAAACTGGCTTAGGTCTATCACGTTGGGCACAACCTCGCTCTTTAGACCAAAGGCTTTTTTGGCAAAAGCCGCCGCTGGTTCGCTGACGCTGATAATTTTATCAAAGCGCCGAAGGCTACGACCGTAGCTGAGCTTAAGCAGACGGCTACCGGCAGAGACAGTCCGGCCGGCTGGGAAGATATGAAAAGTACCGATTACAGCCGGATGCGGGCCGGCTAGTTTGATTACCCGATTGGCAAAAAACGGTGAATGCGGCATTTGAACGTGTAAAACATCAAAATCTTCGGCCCTTAAGGACCTTAGGATTGGGGCGGGACTAGCGGGCAGGGGGACAGAAAGCCGATTCCCATTAAAATCAACCACTATGTTTTTAGCTAGGCTATAGACCTTGCCGCCGGCATGTTCGGGCAAGTGTGTTTGGCCAACCAAATAGCGTACGTCGTGCCCCTGGGAGCTTAGCCAGCTGCCTAATGTCTTGACATAGGTAGCTACGCCTGCAGGGCTGTCTAGGCTATCGTCAAAGACGAAACCGATTCTTAGGGCGGATTCTTTTTTCATGATTATTTATTGCTAGTTTATAGGTATCTTCATATAGTTGGCTGATTCGCCCGTAGTTAAATTGGGTAACGTAATCCTTAGCCCAAGTTAACCATAGATCCCGTAATGGCTGGTTAAAGGCCATAAGCTCCAGACGCCGGGCAAAATCGACTGTATCCAACGGATTGACCAACGATATCGCCCCGGTATCGGCCATAACACTTTGATAGCCAACATTATCGCCGGCTACTATGGGGCAACCGGCCGCCATAGCTTCCAGTAGCACAATGCCAAAACTTTCGCCGTAATGCGCAGGGGAGCAAAATAAGTCAGCCTTGTGTAAATGATAGATTTTATCTTCCTCAGAAATATATCCCAAAAAAGTCACGCGCGATATTTTGTTATCACGGACGTATTGTCTTAGCCTTTTCTCATCCGGGCCACTGCCGGCAATTAGAAGCTGCACGTCCTTTCGGCGTTTAGCCAGTAGCTCAAATGCGCGGAGCAGGTACTTTAGGCCCTTGCGGTTTTCTAGTCGACCAATATATAAAATTGTTTTAGTTTTAGGGTGGTGAATAGCCGAGACGGGCGAATTTTGATATTTTTCAATGTCGATGGCATTGGGCACGATTATGACTGGACGGTGGGAAAGAGTCTTAAAGTAATCGGTGGCTGGCTCAGATACGGCTGTAAAAACGTCAAAGTATTTAATCATTGGCTTGGTATAAGGAGTTATAACTGTGGTAAGAGTTTTAGCCGTCATGGTGTCTAAGAATCGTCCGTGCATGGTAGCCACATGGGCTGCCTTAGATCGGACAACCAGCTGGCGGCTCCAAAACGGTATCCAGGGTTCATGAAAGTGTAAAACGTCAAATTGCTCCTGTTCAAATACTTCATCAATCGCATCAGTATCGACCGATACTGACCACTGCCAGGCAGTACCGGCAAAAACTTTAGTACTCATAGAGGTTCCTAGAGTAATAATGTGTTCTGGGATCGCCTCTTTGTAGTCGCGAGGATGAGGGGTAATGATTTTGGCATAGTGCCCGCGCTTTTCGTGCTCGGCTCTTAAGGCCTTAACGCACTCTTGCACGCCACCGCCTCTAAACAAATGGTAGGGGCAAACAAGTCCAATTCGCATCCTAAAATTATAGCCTAGATTAGGCTATATCTTTCAGAAGCCGCCGGAGCTGTTCAGGGATATACGGAGATGCCTGCTCAGCCGATGCAATCACCGATGGCGAGTGAGCAGGCACATCAGCCCTAAATTGATAAAAATCTCTATATATCTGGCGCATATGCTTCTCAACGCTTTTGTTATTAAAGTAACGGTCGTTGTCTAAAGATACATGATAGACCGGCAAATCAATCTGTCTATCCGTTAGGTCTAATGTGAACATGGTTTTTCCCATGGACATATATGTCCGAGGGTCGTTGCATTGCCATAGGTGAATTTCAAAGGCAATTCTTTTGTCGCGCTCTGTCCGGTCTCCATCTACTAGCTTTGAGTGACGATTTTCCACTAAGCGATAGGCTGTTCTAATAAAGGGTCCTCTAAAGGCTATATATTTTAAGAAGGCTGCTGGTAAATAGTGTGAAAAAAAGCTCGTGCCGTAGCGAAAAATCAAAAAGGTGCGCCTTTTAAAGATAAAGTCGTCCTTGTGGACTAAGCCAGCAATCGAGACAACCATGTCAACTTTTTTAATTATGTTTGGATGCCTTTGCAACAAACGTGTGACTACAACAAAACCTAGACTATAGCCGGCAATAACGAAACGTTTGTTCTTTAGGTATTTATTTATAAAGGCGGCTAAATAGTCAGCCATATTATCTAGCGTGGGCTGTTTTCCAATCTTGTAGAAAGTTTCCATGCCTCCAAAGCCTGGCAGGTCAGGCACGGTTATGCCGCTATACTTGTTTAAGAGCTCGGCTACACCAAAGATACGCTCTAAGCTCGTATGGTGACCATATATGAGTAAAATCTCGGTTCTTTTCCCGGCCGGAGGCGTCACACGCATCATCCGTCCCGATAGCCCATTTATTTCTAATGGCAACATATAATTATCGACCGTTTTGGTGTTTTCAGGCATTCTTAAGCTAGATTATACGACAGATACCTACCTCTGTAAAATTTACGAAGTATCTTCTGCGGCAATGTATGGCTCCGGGACTTGGATTCGAACCAAGATTACTGGGACCAAAACCCAGCGTCCTACCATTAGACGATCCCGGAATGACGTTTATCCATTTTATAGTCTAGCGCTACGTGAGTCCACAAGTCTCCTGTTTGTATGCTAGCGAACTAGAGAATTAGAGATCTTTTGATATGCTGTTTTGATGCTCAAACTCATTATCTTCGATTGGGATGATGTCTTTACTAGAGGTTCGAGTCGCGGTTATTACAAGTGCTATCACGAGGCATTAGTAAAAGTAGGGGCCGAGCTGAAGCGTGAGGAGGAATTTAGCCGATTAATCGAATATTGGGGAGCCTCGCACGATGTAATCTTAGCCCAACTTTTGCGTGAACGACCCGAATTAATTAAAAAAGCCAGCGAAATTTATGAAAAATTACTTTTTAGCCATAAGTTTTTAGGAAGCTTAAGCTTAGTACCGGGCAGCAATAAGCTGTTAACCAGACTGTCTAGTGACTATAAGCTAGCAATTATAAGCGGCGCTCATCCTAAACTTCTAAAAGAAAAAGTTATGCCGCTATTTAAGGTGCCGAATGTTTTCTCGCACATTATTACGGCTTATGACATTAAAAGTCCGACTAGAGTCAAGCCTCATCCTTATGCCGTAAGAGCTATTATGAAAGCAGAAAAAGCCAAGCCTAAGGAGACCATAATGATAGGCGATGCCAAAAACGACGTTTTGATGGCTCAAAATGCCAAAATCGAACCAGTGGTAGTTTTAACTGGTCACTTAAGCCCTAAAAATGCTGAAGAGCTAGGAGTTAAATACATAATTAATAATGTCACTAAGCTGCCTGCAGTACTTGATCAGATTGCCGCTACAGCCTAAAGATAGACTTTTTGCAGTTTGCTTAAGTTAGGCACAATCAAGTGTTGCTTACTGTTAACTATTAGACTCTTTTCCCTTAGCTCAATCATAGAAGTAGAGACAGTCTCGCGTGTAACGCTTAAAATATTAGCTAGTTCCTGATGGGTCAGTGGTATTTTAATTTTGGTGCCTTCTGGAGTATTTTCGCCAAATCGTTCGGCAAAGTACGCCAATTGATGAGCTAACCTTTTATATGAGCTGCGTAAAGTAACATTCTCTAGGCCTTGTAGTGTTGAATGCAGTCGTTTGCCAGTCTCATTGAGTAGGTCTCGATAAATTAACGGGTGAGTTTTAACCGCTTCCACCAGCTTCTCAACTTCAATTGTAAAAACCTCTGAATCACACATAGCTTCGTAGTAGAAAACTTCTCCATCTCTAGTCATAGGTTGATTGAAAAAGTTTTTCAGGGCCAAAGTAACGGGGAATATATCCCCCGGTCCATAGACTACTTGGACTCCCAATGAGCCTTCCGGTGTAATTAAATACCGTCGAACATAGCCGGAATGAACTAGGTTCATAATTGGTCTATCCTCAGTCGTCTGGACAATCTGTTTCTTCACTAATTTATATTTTCGACCAGATAACAGCAGATTAACTAGTGGTCCAACAAAACCAGAGTTCATAGCTAAATTATATAATATTTTAACTATTTTACTGATGTAATGTTACGGAGAAGCATTAGCAATTTTACATCCTCTAAAATTATGACATTATACTGGGGATGAGCGAGATAAGACGCGAAAAAAAAGGTGATCGACTGGAGATAACCCCGGATATCGACGCTGCGTTGCAGTACCTAAGCGCTTTAAATGCCGACAGGCGCCGGGAATTATATAAGTTTGCTTATCCAAGCCGCAATATATGGAAAGAAATAGTTGCAGAACTAAAACTTAGGGGAGATCTTCAAGGTACCGAATCGATTTTAGATATTGGAACAGGTACAGGAGTATTTATTGAAGAGCTTCTGGCCAGTAATCATAGAGGGGCGATAATTGGAGCCGATCTCTACATTCACCAGTTTCAGCCAGCGCATCAAAAGCTAAAGGAAAGAGCAGAGAGGGGTGAGCTTAGCAGAGGAGTAGGTTTTATTCGAACTGACGCACAAAACATGATTGAAATACCTGACAACCATTATGATGTCGCCAGCTCTTTGTTTTTAATTTATCACTTGTCCTACCCGGCTCAACATATCCTTGAGATTTCCCGCGTAGTGAAGCCAGGCGGGCTATTTGTGGTCTCTACCAGAGACCCCGATAACTTGTTCAATCTATGGCATTACGCAGGGGAGGCCGCAGGTGCCATTGGAGCCAAGCAGCACGAGCCTTTTTATAGGCAGTGCGATATCGAAACAACAAAAAATCTACTTTATCCCTTTGAAGATATATATTCAGATACTCAAGACTCCGAGCTTCTAGTGCCTTTAGATATTAACCCAGGAGATCGCAGAGGTTTGAGCATGTACCGAGATGCTTTTCTTAGTCTTAGTGATAGTTTGATTGACTCTACAACAGGACAACCGATAGACGAGAATAAAATTAGAGATGTAGAGGCTTACTTTGAAAATCAAATTGCCCCAGAGCTTGAAGCCTTTAGCGTTATAAATCTCGACCCTTATGGTAGGCCGAGCATACAGGATCGGGTTCACCAGGCATACTTTATATGCAGAAACATTAAATAAAAGAACAGCGGCCCTTTTCTACCTGAGCTTATCTTATACTGGGCTCAAATGTATGCCGCAGTGTCAGGCAAAGGACCGCCACATTTATCAACCCGACCTCCAGTTTAAGTCGCCTCTAACTTAAGCTGGAGCGGTTCGATACAAATTGTCGAAAGTGCTGGCCTATACTAACTGGTGTTTGATCTTGCGCCAGCGGCGTACTTGGAGTTGTCTGGATTTTTGCCTCCAGCTGTGCTCCGTTTCGTCCTCCAGGTCGTCTATCGTTAGATCCGATAGTTTAGTCGGTCGTGTTAGGATGTACTTGGTACTTCCTATGTCCCGAGTAATAGAACCTGCGAACGCGCGATAGCTCCCCATGCTAACTCCTCCTTTTAAGTTATTAGCAAGGACATAATAGCCCGCCCTGGATCACTGGGCTGTCAGGCATTTATCACCGACCTTGTATGCTATCTAACATTTCCCCAAAATTAAGCTCCGCATATCCTCAATCACGTATAATAACTACCGACTTGTATTCACAGGTGTAATTCTGACAACTTATACACAGCGACTTTATGCAAATCTTAGAATCTCAAACTGCCACAGTAAATAAGACTGCGGATTTCGTCGCTAAGACGTTAGCCGAACGCTTAAGGTGTGGGCAAAGTGTGCTGTGGTTGGTCCCTGGAGGCTCAGCAGCGACTGTAGCAGTTAGGGTGAGTCAGAAGCTAAAGACTGTACCGCAAGCAAAGCTAACAGTATCTTTAACAGACGAACGCTTTGGTCGTCCCGCCCATACCGACTCAAATTGGGAACAGCTGGGGGAAGCCGGTTTCCGCCTAAATGGGGCTGCTTTGCAGCCTGTATTGCAGGGCAAATCTCTGGCACAAACTGTTTTAGATTTTGAAAGAACGCTGGAAAAAGAACTGCGCCAGGCCGATTATAAAATTGGATTATTTGGTATTGGTGAAGATGGTCATACAGCGGGAATTCTACTGAAATCTGTTGCTCTAAAGACTAAGATGCTAGTAGCTAGCTTCCAAGGCCCGGATTTTGCGAGGATAACTATTACACCACAGGCTATCGCTAGCTTGGACTTAGCTATTGTTTATGCGCTAGGGAAGGCGAAATACCAGGCTATTAGGAGTCTAAAAGAAAACCAAAGCCTGGCAAAGCAGCCTGCTCAAGCCTTAAAACAGGCTAAGCGGTTAGTAATTTTTACTGATCAGTCTATTAACTAGCGAACTGGCAGTAGCCGATAAATACTAGAAGGGTAATCGGAGAAAGCTGGTAGACCAAAAAACTGCTCTAATGTTTGGCCGCTATCCTTAATCTGAGTAGCTAATTCTTTACCGACATACCGTAAATGCCAGGGTTCGAAATCATATCCGGTTAGAGACTGCTTATCTTTTTCATATCGAACAAAATAACCAAATCTGTGAGCATTTTGGGTAATCCATGCACCCTCTTCCAGATCAGCAAAACATTTTAGGAGCTCGCATCTACGGCTCACAGCTCCAACGTCGGCCGCAAGACCCGTTTGATGCTCGCTATGGCCAGCACGAGCGCTGGTGGCGTCTGAATAGGCTTGTCCGTAAGCCTTAACGTAGTTGGTGTAGACAACCTGTTGAGTAGCATAGCTCCGATAACCACTGACTAACATCAATTTGATGCCTGCGCTTGATGCGTCGGCAAATAGATTTTCCAATTTAGAGGCGGCGTCGCTTCTCAAAAGCATATTATCGGAGCTTCTCGAGTCCCTTAAGCTAACCGCTGGTACCCCTAAATTGCCTGGCCTGTAATCTTTTGGTAATTGACGGCCTTTATTGACAATTACCCAAAGGCTAGTAGCCTCATTAAGCGAATGCTGGGATTTATTAAATTGATTGATTTTCTTGCCAGACTCCTTAGGCGAAGATATAGGCCGATCTATCTTGGAGTCAGATAGTTTCTCATAGCCCAAGCCAAGGCTGGTTAACAAGGCTATGACTAAGATGATAATAAAAATGGCTAGATTTTTGTTGATACGCCTTGGCATGTCTAGTCTACTAAATAATCCTTGCAGTCTGGGTTAGGTTGATTCTTTAGCCGCTCGGTAATATCGCGGTAGTCGTAAATTATAAACTTATTGCCAGTTGAAAAGTGGCAATCTGGCAACATGCTTAAGTCGTAGCCAAGGTAACGGTTTAATACGAACCTAAAGACATTTACCGAAGAATCCATCTTCGCTACTTCATTCGGGGGCAAGCCTGGCATGTAGTAACTAGCTAAAATACCTTGTTTTTGTTTAAGTTCGGCTAAAGGCAAGTCAGCTATGTCGTAGTAATTATTAGAAGTAAGAGCGTGGCGAAATTGTTTGGGGTAGGCGCCTTCGTCTGGCTGGATAATAATTACAGCTTCGGGCGAGTTTGTGCGAATATGGCTTATTAACTCTGTAAATCTTTTGTTTAGGTAAGTAATTTCGTTAGTGTATTTTATCTTTTCATCAACTCCAATGTCGGTTCGGTTAGGGTCGTAGTTTGGCTTGGACCCATCGGCGTCAAAAATATATGGATCGTGCGGGGCTAAGATATGGGCAAAAACAAATTTGGGCATATTTTGGTCAACCTTGGCACCTAAACTCTTTAGGGCCGACATTTGGCGTTCGAAATTTTCTGTAGGATTTCGGTCAAGGTCATATTTTAAAACAGCCGTATCTCCGACCGTTAGTCCCTTCTTTAGCCACGGTGATAGAATACTTTTGTTGATAATGTCCCTCTCTAGGTCACTTAAGAAAATTCGCCAACCGAAAAGATTTAACCGAAAAGATATGGCGGGATCACGATCGGCTTTTATGCCTATGCGGGTGTAGTCTGACCACGAGCTAACTTGGATGTAGTTGTAACCGTTTTGTTTTAAGGCTTGCGCCACAGGCGGGTTTTTTAAAATGCTGCGGTAAGGAAAGGCTGCCTGCCAAGAGCCGGACTTAGCGAATTTTTCCTCCAGGTCAGGAAAATAGTTCATGGCTAGTGTTGACGATAGCGAAGACATAGTAAACGGATAATTTGCGTATGCGGACGGGCGATTAACGAAGCCTTGTGCTTGCAAAAAGTTTAAGAAGGCGGAGTTGTCGTACTTGTAAACTTCCTTTAAGGCCTCGGCGCTGGTATAACGGTCAATATTGAGATAATAGATGTCCGGCTTGGTTACCGTTGTCTGACTTGGCTGCGGTAGACTAATGGCAGGGTAGGAGTAGCTAAGTTGATCAGCGATTGTCACCAGGCGAATGCCCCCTCTTGCAAGCTGCAAGCCAAAAATAAACACCGTTGTGAACAAAATAACCTTCAGCGGCTGCAAAGACTGCAGCCAGCTTAATCTGACGGTCAATCGAGCTAGCACAAATCCCAGCAAGCCAGCGGCCAGGGCCGCAGTAACCCCCAACACCAGGCTGTCCGTGAAATTCGTTGATAAGCCGCTGGGAATAAGCTCTTTTATAAATTGACTCAAGCTCCAGCCGGCTAAGTGGGCGTAATTATAAAATCCAAAGCTAAGCGTTAGCGTTGCCACGTGAGTAGCTAGACCCGGTCCAAAAATTACACGATAACCATAAAATACTGCACTAACTAATACGCTAAATAAAAGAACCGGTATAGCAATCTCGGTAGGGTATTGAAAGTCGGAGTTTTGAATCCACCGGACTAAAAGTAGCGTAGCTATAAATAATACTGCTGGTAGCGGTGAATCAGCCAGCCGATAAATTATTTTTTTGATTTTATTGGATAGATAAAATAGAGGCATCTGACTGCCCTTAAGTATATAACGTCCGGGCCTAGGGTGAACTCTATCTTAAAGTAGCTACTTCTTCTTTGGTGTCGACTTTGTAAAAAGCGAGCGAGCCTTTTGGGTAATGCCCCCGAATAAGTTTCGCCCAAATACGGCTATTCCAACGACTAGGCCAATAAGCGACTGTATAACTAAGCTGCCTGTACCCGGGTCGATGTAGCTATAATATGAACCTAAATCCAAAATGATTCTCCCTTATAAGTCGAGGATTTGTGAGGAAATTCAACAGCCAGTGTAGCATGAATCCTAATCTGTTGAAAGACAGCTAGTCTATGTTCTTAAATCGGTCGGCTGCTGTTTGCTTCCCTTGGCGGTGCCTTAAACTAATTTCTGTAGCCGGCTTTTTAAAAAAGCTAACCACGAAAGGTGCCGCCAAATAAGCAGCTAATGCGTAAAGGACGCCAAGCGCTACATCAAAAACATAGTGCTCACCCTGATAGACCATGCCAATAAATAGTATCGCCGGATAAGTTACTGCTACCAGGCCAAGTTTTCGCCCGTAAAATTTATAAACGAACAAAAAGACTAAAAAAGCCCAAGCAGCATGCAGTGAAGGTACAGCCGCTACGGGGTTGGGCGAAATGTGGTTATAGATCGACGGAAAGTCTTCTAACCCAAAGGCCCACCAAACGTCAGATGAAATGCGAGTTATTGGTTCTATATGCCCGGTTTGGGCCGCCAGCCAAGGCGGTGCCGCAGGGAAGAATAAGAAGGTAAAGAAAGCGGTAAACGTCACCAAAACAAAGGCGGCGATGTAGCGAAAGTAATAGGCCTCTTTAGTCTTCCATATCAAAATAGCCAAACCAATGGGTAAAACAAAATGCAAAAGATACGGAAAATAAAAGACAAAATCATACCACCTCACTTGGCCGTCCCATAATAGGTTCTGTAATGAGGCTGTAGGCAAGCTGCCAAACAGCCAATTGTCAAAAGCCGGAGGTAAAGAATAGTTAACGTAGGTATTTAGTTGGTCAACAGCGCCCCTGAAAGAATCATAGACCAGCAATATAATTACAAAGGGTAACAATCGTTTTAGCATAAACAACGCTTGGCGAAAAATCATAAAGAAAAAGAAAAGATAAATAATAATTTTATCAGGAGTTGGGAAACTAGGTTTACGAACAAATACAATTGTCAGCGAGGCAGTAAACAGTAAACCGATCAATTGCCCTACTGAAATCTTTGGTTTTTTCATTCGATCCAATTGTAACAAAGACTGCCATTGCAAACCTTGAAGCATGAGGGGTATGATGAATTTAATAATTGGGGATTTTATTATGGCGCTAAGTAAACATCTGACCGACACCAGTCTGTACACCTGGGCGATGTTGCGAATAGGTTTAGGAGCTATATTTTTGTGGGCTTTCTTAGACAAATTATTTGGACTGGGCTTCGCTACATGTCGTGATGCAGTGACAGACGTAGTCAGCGTCGGCTGTTCAGCGGCATGGCTTTATGGCGGCTCGCCTACCGAAGGATTCTTACAATTCGCTACCAAGGGGCCCTTTGCTGACTTCTACCAGAGTTTAGCCGGGCTCGCGTGGGTAGATTGGCTGTTTATGCTCGGATTAGCTGGCATCGGCACCGGACTCCTGTTAGGGATAGCTGTTAGACTAGTCGCCGTGGCTGGGATCATGTTAATGCTTCTGATGTGGAGCTCGCTGCTGTGGCCTAGTAATAATCCAGTCATTGATGAGCATGTCATCTATGCGTTAGTTTTGGCGGGCATATTCGTGACTGCTCAACATCAGAAATGGAGCTTGCGTAGACACTGGCTGAAGCTTGATATCGTTCAACGCCTCCGATTTTTACAATAAAGCTAGCTATTCATACTTTCGACGAATGTGAGACATGGAGAAGCTCCAATTAGCATCGGTTTTTTTGTGAGGGTTAAAGATACCGGCTGGGTCAAAAATCTGTTTTGTTTGCCGAAACAGGTTTAATGTATCTTCGCCATACATTTGAGCCAGCCAGGGTCCGCGCACCAATCCATCGTTGTGCTCGCCGGACAAGCTGCCACCATAGGACAACACCAGCTCGTTAACCTCGCGCATTACCGGTTCCAGCTTAGCTCGTTCCGTAGCTTTATCTAACTCCATAAGCGGAATGACATGAAAATTGCCATCGCCCATATGACCTGCGATAGTAGCCATTAATTTGTATTTCTTTATGATCTGGCGCAGCCTTGGCAAGAAATCGATGAGGTGTTCTGGAGGCACCACCACATCGTCTATAAATGGAGCCGTATGCTTGTCCTTTACTTTCTTACGCAGTAAATTAAAGCTTTCGCGCCGCATAATTCTATACTTCCAGGCTTTGGCTTCAGTGGAATCTTCCTCCAGAGCCATTAGGTTGTATGGCTCCAGAAGCTGCCTCATTTTATGGACTTTTCGACCTACCTCATCGCCAGTCTGGCCTGTAAATTCGATTAACAACACTAGCTTAGGGATACCGCTAAGTAGTAAAAATGCGTCGGGCAAAAGCTGGATCCCCAGCTTGATCAATCTCCACCAGCCAATGGTCTTTCTGAAATAAGGGAAGAACTTAATCGACAAACTTAATGTGTAATTGTCGAATGATTCAAAACTCGATGGCTTTTGGGCTAGAGCTGTGTTAATAAGTTCGCCTAGTCTATTAAAATCTTTCATAAAGACTACTAGCACTCCAGAGTGAGGTTTGTCTTTAACTAACTTAAAACCAACACTGGAAATTAGTCCTAATGTACCCTGGGCGCCTATAAAGAGCTTAGTGAGATCAAATATTCCGGTCTCACGGTTCCAGACATCCCAAAGATTATAGCCCGTGGAGTTTTTAGTAACCTTTGGTTTAGCGGCCTTAATAGCTTCGTAGTTTTTATCTACGAGCTCAAAAGTCTCCCGGTAAACCTGGCCTTCATATGTCTTTAGTACTCTTTTAGCAGCCAGCTGTTTACGGTTTAGGGCTTGGAGGCGGTAAAGTTGCCCATCGGCTAACACCACATCTAAATGCCGCACAAAATTCCCGGTTTTGCCATATTCCAGAGATTTCTCGCCGCCAGCATTATTAGCTACCATGCCACCGATGGTAGCTATTTCGCGGCTGGCAGGGAAGGAAGGCAAGAGCGCCTGGTGCTTTAGGCTTTCTTTCTCGAAATTCCTATAAAATACACCGGACTGGGCGATAGCAGAAGTCATGCTTACACCCTCCATTTGATTAAAGTAGCGGCTAAAATCAACAATCACGGAATCGTTAATAGGGCCACCGGACATGCAGGTTCCGCCGCCGCGAGCTGTCAAAGAAAGACCTGGAATCTTGCTCCTGCAAATATTAGTCACCCCAACCAATCGCTTCAAGTCTTCGTTATTTTTGGGAAAGACTACTAGCTTAGGTTCTACCTCAAAAAGTGAAGCGTCGTGGCTATAAAAGTCACGGCTAGCTTCGGTAGAGTCGATGTCACCCTCAAAGCCAGCTTTTGCTAGAGCCTCCGCAAACACATCTATTGTCATTACCCTTAAGCTTACTGTAGTAAAAAGTGCCGCGCAAGTAGCCGCCAAGTCCCCGAATTGTTATATTTGAGACGTGAAACAATACCTGGAACTTCTTGCTGACATTAAACAAAACGGCACAAAAAAAAGTGATCGCACCGGCGTAGGAACACTAAGCGTTTTTGGGAGGCAGATGCGTTTCGACCTGTCGGCTGGCTTTCCGGCTGTAACGACTAAAAAGCTGTTTATGCGGGGTATTATTCACGAATTGATTTGGTTTTTACAAGGCTCTACTAACATTAAATATTTAGTGGATAATGACGTGCATATTTGGGACGAGTGGCCTTATAAAGCCTACCTAATTAAGAATGCCAAAAAAGTACCGGAGGCGGGGAGTGACGAATGGAACAAAGGTATAACTGAGTTTACCAATATGATTAAATCTGACGCTCAGTTTGCCAAAGAAAACGGCGAGCTTGGGCCAGTCTACGGATATCAGTGGCGCAGCTGGCCTACTCCAGACGGTAGACACATAGATCAAATTAAGGCTGCCATTGATACAATCAAAACCAAGCCAGACTCCCGCCGAATT
The DNA here is from genome assembly GCA_040900055.1 of Saccharimonadales bacterium (SeqCode). Lineage (GTDB taxonomy): Bacteria > Patescibacteriota > Saccharimonadia > Saccharimonadales > UBA10212 > JBBDZU01. The sequence continues at coordinate 143,967 of JBBDZU010000007.1, forward strand.
ATAGTTTCTGCCTGGAACGTGGCCGATATAGACGAAATGGCCAAAGCTGGCCTGCCGTCATGCCATACATTCTTTCAATTTTATGTAAATGACGGCAAACTATCCTGCCAGCTTTATCAGCGCAGTGCCGATACTTTCTTAGGAGTGCCATTTAATATTGCTTCTTATGCGCTACTTACAATGATGATTGCCCAAATTACTGATCTGGAACCGGGAGATTTTGTACATACTTTTGGCGATACCCATATTTACTTAAATCACTTGGAACAAGTTAAACTCCAGTTGTCTCGCAAACCCAAAAAATTACCAACAATGAAATTAAACCCGGGCGTCAAGAATATCGACGATTTTAAGTTCGAGGACTTTGAATTAACGGACTATGACCCGTACCCAGCCATCTGGGCGCCCATAGCGGTTTAGTGATGATCTCTATAATAGTAGCGACGGCCGAAAACGGTGTTATTGGTAAATCTGGCGGGCTACCGTGGTATTTGCCCGCAGAATTAGCCTACTTTAAAAAAACTACTATGCGTCATCCAATCATAATGGGCCGAAGGACTTACGAGTCAATTGGGCGAGCACTGCCTGGGCGAACAAACATTGTCATAACGCACGACAAAACCTACGAAGCAGAAGGCTGTATAGTGATCGACTCGCTAGAGAAAGCAATCGAGAAAGCAAAAAAATCGGAGGGCTCTGACGAGATATTTATTATTGGCGGCGAGTCGGTATATAAAGAGGCCTTGCCTCTAGCTGGACGTCTTTATTTAACAAAGGTTAAGGCTACGATCGATGGTGATAAATTTTTTAAGTACAATCCAGCCAACTGGAAACAAGTAATTAGTGAGAAGCATTCCTCCAACGAGAAAAACTCCTACGAATATGATTTCACTGTCTGTCAGCGAATTAGCTAGTTCCTCGCATGGTGTAGAATACTAAAAATGAGTAGAACTAATAGGGCTGACCTGGAATATAGCGATTATATTGGTGCTAGGCCTGCTGTAAGTCAGCTTGGGGTTACTGGACTCTCTATTTCTAGAGGTTTTGATGTAAATCTCCTAGCAGATGCCCACCAGCTTCTTGCAGAGCAGTTTCCAGAAGCGTTAATAAGAGAGACAAGCAGGAGTCTCGAGAAGCCTCCTGCCGTAAATCTGTTAGAGGCCAACGAAGTAAAAAGACAAAAAAATATAGGCAATATTGCAGTTCAAGACGCGGTCGATAAACTCTACGACGAAGTCTACAGCCTCCGCCAGAACATTCCGGCCGCACCATCACGAATCCTATTTCTTGGAAGAGCAGCATCCAGGAATCAAGTAATGACGGTTGTTTTTGATGCTGGCACTGAAGAGGCTTTGGTCGCTGAGCGTAAGGAAATTCTTGATTCTTTAGAGGGTATGGCTGAAGTAGAGTATGAATATAGCTGGATAAGGAAAAAGATTCCACATATCACCTTGGCGCGTCTGGGGCTTAACCAGGTAGCTGTTGTAGGCCCTAAGACACGCAAAGAGATAATGCGCAGTTTGCCTGAATCAATAGTCCTTAATAAAGCATCCTTTTCGTAAACGGCGTTTAGTAAAAAGCACACTGTAGTCTCTGTATCTATAAGGCTATAATTTCTTTATGGCGTTTATCAAAAATCGTAGCCGTGGATTTGGCTTACTCGGTGTAGTCATAGTGTTGGGCGTGATTACCGCAGTTAGTTTGGCTTTTTGGTATGTCCAGAAAGAGACCGCAAAAGAGAAGCAGCTAAAAATAACTACCGAAGTCGTAGCTAAGAAGCTAGCTGTCCCCTGGGAAATTGCCTTTTTACCAGCTGGCGATATGTTAATCACCGAACGCCGAGGGACTCTAAAGCGTATCGGCACAGGTACCCAAATTTATAACGTTAGTGGTGTGGAGCATATTGGCGAGGGCGGGCTACTTGGACTGGCCCTGCACCCTAACTTCGAAGATAACCGCCTGCTTTACCTATACCTGACGACTCGCTCTGGTGACGATTTAATAAACCGCGCCGAGCGCTACCGCCTAACAGATGATCAACTGACCGAAAAAACGGTTATTATCAGCGATATACCAGGAGCGGCTAATCACGACGGTGGCCGATTAGCCTTTGGGCCAGACGGTATGCTTTACATAACCACCGGCGATGCCGGCCAGCCACAGCTAGCCCAAGACAAGAATTCTTTAGCCGGAAAAATATTAAGATTAACGGACAACGGACGTGTGCCAGCAAGCAACCCGCTTGGTAGTGCTGTATATAGCTTAGGGCATCGAAACCCCCAAGGATTAGCTTGGGATAACAAAGGCCAACTCTGGGCTACAGAGCACGGACAATCCGCCTATGACGAAGTTAATCTTATTAAGCCAGGTGGCAATTATGGCTGGCCGATTATTCAAGGCGACGAAACTCAAGCTGGCATGACCGGGCCAATCGCTCACTCTGGACCGAACGAGACTTGGGCTCCCTCTGGAATGGCCTTTGCTGATGGCTCGTTGTTTTTTAGCGGGCTCCGCGGCAAAACACTATACAAAGCTAAGCTAAATCCTGATAACAGCCTTGCAATCTCAAGTCACTATTCGGGTGAGTTTGGACGGCTGCGGGCTGTGGTTGTCGGACCAAATGACAACCTTTACATCAGTACCAGCAACACTGATGGTCGAGGGGACATAATTTCTGACGATGACCGTATCATCCGTCTAAGACTGGAGCTCTTCCGTTAACGTAGTCGTTGTTCTAAGTTGCCAATAGGCGCATACCAACCACTGTCTAGCACGTAGGTCTGAATTTTCTTATCAATCCCTAGAAGAATTACCAAACCGACTAATATAAATATTACCCCCGCAGTTAGTCGAAGCTTGCCACGAGGGTTGCTCAGCCACCCTAAGCGCCGCACAAAAGCCTGGCCGGCAAAAGCAATAATCAAAAGCATGAGCGCTAGCCCTAGGGCATAGGCTACTAAATAACTTAGTCCCGTAAAAAAGGATACCGGCAAAATAGCCGCTACTATCAAAGCGTAGGTAGGGCTGCAGCTATTAAAGACTGGCCCTAGCGACGAACCTATCAAGACGTCGCGGCCCCAGCCCTGCCGTTGCGAAGAAGAAGCTAACAATTGGCTGGATCCCACAGCCAAGCCGGATTTTAACGCTAACTTTCCCCATAGTCGTGGCCATAGATAAGTTAAGCCTAGGATTATTATGATAGTCCCAGAGACTACCTGCCAAAACACCGAAGAAACCCCCAGTAATAAAGTAGTGGCTTTTAGGAGTAAGCCAAAAACAATAACTGATATGGCTAAGCTAGCCGTAATGACGACTGGATGCAACCAGCTTCGAGCAGATTTGTCGCTATTGGTGACTCCCGACAGTGAGCCTCCGACTATAACCGGCAAAAGCGGCAAAATGCAGGGAGCAGCTACCGTAAAGCCTCCGGCTATAAACGACAAAATTATCAAGCTCATAGATTCTAAAGAAGATTAAGTTTTAGATTTTCCAGCGTTGGTTCATCATAGGCCACATATTTTTCGACCAAATTGCCGTTGTCGTCCACTTTGACTAAGGTAGTTTGAATGGTCACGCCGTATTTTTGGCGCAGTTCTTGGTTTGAATCGTAATCTACTTTAATAACCGTTACTCCGTTTGGAATAGTGCCGGATAAAATGCTGCGCTCCAGTTGACGACACTGCGGACACCATGAGGCATGAAAAAACAGAATTTTAGTTCCAGCGGTTTGGGCAATGACGTCGTCACTATATTCTACATATTGGGCTTGACTGGCTGAGATGGGTTTAGGGCCCGTCGGATTTTGGTTGGTTGGTCTATTTTGATCCTTATTACTCAGGAGAGTAAAGCCAACCAGTGCCAACATCGCTACAGCGATAAGAGGAAGCCATTTTTTCATTGCAAGCTAATTATATAGGACAAGAGCACTAAGCACTTAAGCTTGCATTAAACTGCTTAGCAGTAGTAAGTTATCAATCAGATGAGCGAGCGATATCTAGACAACGAAAACTTTGCCGATACCGAAAATGATGCCATAAAGGATCCGAGTCTTAGGCCTGCATACAGAAACGAGCGTGTAGCTAAAATAAAGGCTGGCGAAGAAACATGGATGCTGCGCAATTTTGACGGACCAAGCGATATGGAGCCCGGAATCATAATCGATTATTACGCCGGCGGCCGTCACTGCGGTTACATAGATGGTGATGATCAAGAGGGCTGGTTCATGTATGGGCGAGACATTGGTGATGAGCAAGAGGAGCAATCGCAGCTAACTGACCCTCCAACGATCATTCAACTTAATACCGAACCTGTTGCCTACAGGAGCGAAGCCCAAAGGCGACTAAGCGACTACGTCAAAGAGACTATCTTAAAATTTAACTAAGATCCTAGCTAAGACTCTACTCGAAGTTGGGGTAGTAGCTTATCTTTTGGTTCGAAGGTAGTTAATCCACCAGATCTTTTTGCTAGTGAATAGTAAATCGTAAAGGTTGACTGCTAGCAAACCACCCACTAGTGGTCCAAGGATGTATAGCCAGCTACCATTGTTCTGGCCTAGGGCAATTGCTGGATTAATGTAAGCCGCTGTAGCTGTAGCCGCTACCATAACGCCGACAAATAATGAGGCTCCGTAAGTTAAGGCAGAGTGTAAAACATCTACCGTACGAGAGACAGCTGCTGTAAAGCCAAGAACTAAAACAAAGGCTCCAACCACTTCGGCTACGAACATTGGCCAGCTAAAAGTGGCTGCCTTGGAAGCAATGGAATGGTCAGTAAAGTATTGGTACAAGAGCAGTGCGCCCAAACCACCCAAGACTTGGGCGGCAATGTAGGCCAAACCTGGAATCGTTCTAATACGGCGGGCCGTCCATAGCCCAAAGGTAACAGCCGGGTTAAGATGTGCCCCAGAAACCGGAGCAAAAATAGTGTACGCGGCTATTAGCGTGATAGCTAGGCTAGTCGCTACAAAGTATGAAACCGATGTCGTTTCACTTAGCACCAATGCAATCATTACCAGCAGGCCGGCGCCTAAAAACTCGGCGGCCAGCTGACCTAATCTGCCTCTTGTTAACATTTTTATATCCTCCGTAAGTTAGTCTTAAGCCTCACTATAGTACGAACTACCTAAAATGCAAAGCCACCAGGCGTTTGTTAAAATATGTATGATGAACAAGCAGGCACCTAAAGTTACCGTTTACAGCGCAGTCTGGTGCGCTTACTGCCACATGGCTATGGAGTATCTAAAGAGCAAAGGCGTGGACTATAACGAAGTTGATATCGATAAGGAGCCGGCGGCCGTTAAGCAGATAGTAGCTAAAACTGGCCAAGTTGGGGTACCGGTTATCGAAATAGGTGACAAAGTTATTTTAGGGTTTAACCGCCCAGCAATCGACGAGGCTCTTAAGGCCAATTAACAGGGATAGAAAAGCGCTTAGGCTTGCTGGCAGGAGTATAATGCATACAGAGGTTTAGCTATGTCAGAAGCGTTACATACAACTCCTGAGCAAGATCAACGGCCTAAGTGGTCCATCGTTGAAGGTCATTGGCCAATTACTGATTTGCCCGGTAAAGAAGAAGTAACCATCCAGCTAAATAAGCTGAAAGAGTTTAGCCATGATTTACCTGAAAGCGCCGCTCTTAAAAGTCGAGTTTCTGGTCTACTTATGTACGGTTTGAGGATATGCAGACCAGAATTATTTTACAACTCCAGTATGATTGATGCTGTTGAGAAGGATTTAGACCAAGCTACAGTGGCTTGCTCGCAGTACACAAACAGCCAGCGAGAAAGTGAACTGAAGAGATTGGCAGGTCCAGAGGTCAAGCACGATACTCCCATTGTCGCTTTTATCAACTTTGCCAGCTTACAAGATGGGGAATTCGTCGACAGAGACACAAGAGCTCTCGCAGAGGGCGTAGTTCGCTACCTTCATTTAGAACAGTCCGGCCGGAAAGACGAGCTGCCACAAGTAGTCCCCGAAGTGTAAAATGTAGTTCATGGCGTTTGAGGACTATAAGACCAAGCAGTCTGTTGTATTGGTTTACACAGGCGAGGGCAAAGGCAAGACCAGCGCCGGTGTAGGCCTAATGGCTCGGGCGCTTGGGAGCGGCTGGAAAGTAGCTTTTGTGCAGTTTATAAAACACTGGAACGTAGGCGAACACGATTTTATCCATAAAATAGAGCCAGTTTTTGGAAAGAAACTGCTTTTTTATAAAGGCGGCAAAGGCTTCTACAACGCTGGTGAGCTATCTGCTAAAGACGTTACTCCAGCTGAGCATAAACAGGCAGCCAAAGACACTTACGATGTTGCTTTAAAGGCCGCCGCTAGCGGTAAATTTGATTTAGTTATCTGTGATGAGATTAATAATGCCCTCCACCACAAGTTGATAACTAAGAACGATGTTAAAAATTTAATAAAGTCACGGGCTTCTAAAACCAGCCTCTGTCTAACTGGCCGCAATTTTCCGGAAGCTATGTTGCCGATGGTAGATATCGCTACCAATATGACTAAGTTGCGCCATCATTTTGATAAAAAGTTCTTGGCAAACAAAGGAATTGATTTTTAGGTCCGACCGTTTTGTTTTAACTGCAGCAAGATTATAATCTAACCTTAGGATGATAAAGCAGGAGAGGCGTCCGCCAATGTGGGTTTGGTGGCTAGTTTTCTTGCTACTTATTGCAATTGCCGTTGTCTTATTAGCCAATTTTGCCGGACCAAAAAAGCTGGCATTCAACCAACCCGGGCTGTACAAGGTGGAGCAGGTCGTGGACGGCGACACCATTATTGTTGATATGAATGGCCGCCAAGAGATAGTAAGAATGATTGGCGTAGACACGCCAGAAACCCGTCATCCCGACAGACCAATAGAATGCTTTGGCCAAGAGGCGACTGCCTTCAACAAGCAGCTAATTGGCTCTAGCCGTGTTAGGTTGCAGGCTGACTCACTAGAAACTAATCGCGACCGCTATAGCCGTCTGCTTCGCTACGTTTATCTACCAGATGGCCGATTAGTAGAAACCGAGCTTATACGCAAAGGCTACGGATTTGCTTACCCCTTCTTTCCTTTCGAGAAGTCGGCCGAATTTATAACCCTTGAAGAGCAGGCAAAGAAAGCAGGTTTGGGACTTTGGTCGGCTTGCCAAGTAACCTTAGACAGCAACGGCGCCAAGCACACTAACGCCGCCCGCTAGACTTTTTAGACTCTCTAAGGCTGAGTAGCCAGTCGTCAACGGCGGCGAAAGGATAGACCAGAAATGTTGAGCTCCAAAGCAGAATAAACAGGCTTAAACGAAATGGATTGGCTCTAAAGTAAAATGTTCGAACCGAGCGAAACTGATAAGATACATGTCGCCGAAAACTAGTATGCATAGCTCGAAACGACACGCCCACAACTAGTCGCGGAACGTAACGGATTCGTCCAAAATTCTTTAAGCAAAAAGATAGGTCGTAATCCTCCCAAATATCTGGGCGAAGTAGCACCTTATTGTTTATAGCCCGCCAGCTACTGCGCCGCAGGGCGCAGTTAGATCCCCAGAGCATCCGCTGGCCACCAATTAAACCGGCCAGATAAATATAGCCATGAAAGATGGCTGTACCAACCAATTTTGCGGGCATGTCGTATGGCGAAGCACCGCCTGTTATAGCTATCACATTTTTATCCAAGAAGGCTTGTTTTACTTTACTAACCCAATCAGGAGGCAAGATGCTATCGGCGTCAATTCTGCCTAATATCTGGCTGGAAGATGCATTAAAGCCAGTGGCCTGGGCAAAAGATTGGTGTTGCCACTTTTCTTTAATAACCCTAACAAACACAAAGCTTTTAGCGATCTTGACCGTATTGTCGCTACAGTTGTTGTCAACGACTATAACTTCATTAGGTTCATCGGTCTGGGCGGCTATAGAACGCAGGCATGCACCGATGTAGTTTTCTTCGTTATAAGCTGGTATAACTATACTAAGCGTTAGCGGTTTTTCTTTCATATCAATCTAGCCCTTAGGATATCAGCCAGTGTCTAAGAGACAAACATCTAAGCAAATCAGTGATCGGTTGAGCTACTGGCTATGGGGCAGCCTCTGGCGTCGGGCAGGGTTGATTCTTGTAATGATAGTTTTGGTGTGGTTTGCCATGATGTGGCTGGTGGCACAGTGGTATATTGCCAAACACAACGATGAGCCGCTGGTTCTTGGGACAACTTATATATCAGATTACGCCGAAAGCTTAGGCTTAGAGCCCAAGGAAACGCTAGAAGCCATTCTGGACGATTTAAATATGAAACACATTCGGCTGGTAAGTTATTGGAAAGAAATAGAGTCTACTCCTGGGATTTATGATTTTTCTAACCTAGATTGGCAGTTTGATATGGCCGAAGATTACGGTGCCGAGGTTTCGCTAGCCATAGGCCTTCGCCAACCGCGCTGGCCTGAATGCCACGAACCTCGCTGGGTGAGGCAACTTTCTAAACAGCAGTGGCAGCCCCAGCTTTATAAATTTATTGGCGCCACCATTGACCGCTATAAAAATCACCCCTCACTGGTAAGCTACCAACTGGAAAACGAATTTTTTATGAAGGTTTTTGGCGAATGTACCGACTTTGATCGCCAGCGCTTAACTTCCGAGTTGGAGCTTGTAAAGACTCATGACCCTGACCATCGGGTAATTATTAGCCGTTCTAATAATTGGATTGGCTTGCCGATAGGCCAACCGCGGCCAGACCAATTTGGCATATCGGTTTATAAACGGGTGTGGGACAAAACTGTAACCAAACGCTACTTTGAATATCCGCTCCCCAGTTGGTTTTATGGCTTCTTGGCCGGCGCCGGAGAGCTTTTGACTGGCAAAGACATGATGATACATGAACTGCAAGCCGAACCGTGGCCTCCGCAAGATATTCGTAAAGCTCCCTTACAGGAACTTTATAAGTCCATGGACGCAAAGCGACTTAAAGACAGGATTGATTACGGCAAAGCTACTGGCATGCGGACCATCGAGCTTTGGGGTGCCGAGTGGTGGTATTGGCTGAAAGAGAAAGCCGGTGACGACAGCGTTTGGGATGTAGTCATGCAAGAAGTAGCCGAGTCAGCCAGCCGCGTGGCGCGCCCATCAGAGTAAAAGCCCGACTTTTAGCGTAAAATTATGGTATGACAAAAAAGGCTCCAGCGGCAAAGAAAATAGTTAACCGGCGGGCGCGTTTCGACTATGAGCTTGGCGATAGCTTGCTGGTTGGTCTAGCACTCACCGGCGCAGAAACTAAGGCATTAAGAATGGGCCACGGGCAGTTGACAGGCGCCTATGTGACCGTAAAAGACGAGGAGCTTTGGCTGGTGAATGCGGCCATCAACAGTAGCGCTGGCGTAATAATCCCCGAAGATGAGCAGACCCGCAGCCGTAAACTGCTAGCTAAACGCCGCGAGATTAACCAGCTCATTGCCGCCAGGCAGCAGGGCAAAACAATTGTGCCGCTAGAAATTGCAACTTCGGGACGATATATAAAGCTTAGGCTTGCGCCAGGTAAAGGCAAGAGACTCTATGACAAACGTGAAACCCTTAAACGTCGCCAGCAGGAACGCGAGGCCAAGAGCTTAAAATGACGCTTTATTCTTGGAATGTAAATGGCATACGGGCTGTAGTGCGCAAAGGCGCCCTGCAGGAATTTATGGCTAAACATCAGCCGGACGTGCTTTGTCTTCAAGAAACTAAAGCCCAAAAAGGCCAGGTAGAGATTGATTTTGAAGGTTATGAGGAATACTGGAACTCAGCCGAGAAGCTTGGTTATTCGGGCACGGCTATTTTTACCAAAATCAAACCTCTAAATGTCATTAACGGCTTTCCGGAAACATTTGCTAAAAAATATAACTTAATAGATCACAAAACACGCGATGCCGCTAAGGAAGGAAGGGTCTTGACCGCTGAGTTTGAAAAATTCTGGCTGGTAACGGTTTATACAATCAACGCTAAAGACGATTTGAGCCGTTTGCCCTTGAAGCATAAATACTGGGACCCCGCTTTTTTGGCTTATGTAAAAGAACTTCAAAAAAGCAAACCTGTAGTCTTTTGCGGCGATTTAAATGTAGCCCCTACAGAAGATGACCTTGCTAGGCCTAAGGAAAATAAGGGTAAGAAAGGTTTCACGGACGAAGAGCGCCAAGGCTTCGAAAATTACTTGGGGGCTGGTTTCGTAGACACTTTTCGCCTTTTCCATAAAGGCAACGGCCACTACACCTGGTGGACACATTGGGCCAACGCTAGGGCTCGTAATATAGGTTGGCGGATTGATTATTTCTTGGCCTCTCAAAGCCTGGTCCCCAAAATTAAGAATGCTCAGATCCATGCTAAAGTCATGGGTTCCGATCACTGCCCCATAAGCATAACTTTAGATAACTAACGCAATGACTAAAGCCCCAAGCATCAAGACACATAGGCCGTTTGCGGTCTTTGATATAGACGGAACCATTATTCGCTGGCAGCTTTACCACGCCATCGCCGATGCCTTGGCTAAAAAAGGGCTGGTTGATACCATAGCCTATCAAGCAGTCCGCGACGCTCGCATGTCATGGAAGAGGCGGACAGACACAGATTCGTTTAAAACATATGAGCAGCACCTTGTGGGATTTTACAATCAGCTGCTGGAAAACTTGAGTGTCAGTCATTTTACAGAGGCAGCAGATGCCGTGTTTGACGAATATAAAGACCAGGTTTATGTTTACAGCCGGGATTTAATCAGGCAATTAAAAAAGAAAAATTACCTGCTAATTGCCTTAAGTGGGTCACAGTCCGAAATAGTTGAAAAAATAGCCAATTACTACGGGTTTGATGATTATATCGGCACAACTTATGAACGAAGCGGTAAATATTTTACAGGTACGATGATTTTGCACTTGGGCAAGAAAGACGAAGTGCTAAAAAAACTAATCAAGCGTCATCAGGCTACGAGTAGCAAAAGCATAGGGATAGGTGATAGCGCCAGCGACATATCCATGTTGGAAGCAGTTGAGCAACCGATTGCCTTCAACCCAGAGATGAAGCTCTTTGAACACGCTAAAAGGAGGGGCTGGAAGATAGTTATCGAACGCAAAAATGTGATTTACGAGCTAGAACCAAGAAATGGCAGATACCAGCTGGCTTAGACAAACCGGTAATGAGCCGTTATTTGCTGACTTACTGTGGAGCCAGCCGGAAAATAAGAATCAGGCAGGAAAATTGTTGATACTTGGCGGCAATCTTCATGGCTTTAAAGCTGTGGCCGCAGCTCACCAGGCTGCGACAAAAGCCGGCGCTGGCGTGGTTAAGATACTATTGCCTGACGCTTTAAAGAAGCTTTTGGGTAAGAGCTTTGGAGAAGCCGAGTTTACCTCTAGCACAAGTGCTGGCAGCTTTAGCCGCGAAGCCTTGGCTTTATTTTTAGATGAGGCAGAATGGGCCGATGGAGTGCTCTTGGCAGGCGATTTCGGTAAAAACAGCGAGACTGCCATTTTGCTGGAATCATTCATTAACAAGCAATCGAGCCTGGTGGTGATGGTTGGAGATTCTTTGGACTATTTTGCAAACAGCCCAAAGCCGGCCCAAAACAATAACATTGTAGTAGTGGGCGACATTGCCAGACTTCAAAAAATAGCCAAACCAACCCTTATAAAACATAGCTTTGATTTACTGCAAATGGTTAACGCGTTAAGTAAATGGACTATGCAAGCCAATTTAAATATTTTGACCAGACATGCTGGCCAGATAATTACAGCCAGCCATGGGCGAATCAGCACCACACCAGCAAAAGAAGTATCAGACTGGGAAGTTCAGTTAGCCGCTTACGCTAGCGTTTGGTGTATCCAGCATCCTCAAAAACCTTTCGAAGCCCTAACAACCGCCGCCTTCGGCTACACGAAGGAGTAGGAACAATTGTGGTGGCGCCCGTCGGACTCGAACCGACATGAGGTTGCCCTCACGGGATTTTGAGTCCCGCGTGTCTACCAATTCCACCAGGGCGCCGCACCATAGGTGTATCCAACTTCGCTGAAGCCACATTGGATTTCGCCTATATTTTATCAGAGTTTAAGGTGTTCATTGTACAATAAACAGGGATAATTACGATATGGACCTAAAGTTAGACGACCACCCTGACCAATTTAGCGAATCCTTGCCGCTACCGCCTGAGCCTGGCCAACCAAAAGCGGTAGAGCCTCCTAGTGCAGCTAATCCCGCAGCCGACCTAATTAGAAAAAGGGTAGAGGATGCCTACCTGCAGGAGCCAGATGTCGCTGCAGAGGTTGCCGAAGTGACCTCCTTAAGCAAGAAATCTACCAAGTCCAAACACCAGCAGTTTATTTTAGAACTTACTGGCTCTGGTAAATCGCTTCCGGAAATTCAAGTAGCTTGGCACGAATATTATGCATCTTTGAGCGACTCTGAAAAACACCAAGTCTGGCAGGAGTTTTATGAAAGCCATTCAGAAAGTGCGAAGTTCCCTAAAGCAGAAAGGGCAAAGCCCGATAAATCGGCTCGCAAGCCAAAGCCAGCCGCCCACCGTCAGCCCACCGCAAGAGCTAGGCTTATGGGTTGGGGGCTTGGAGATTTGCGCGATTCGGTCTTGGGCGATTTGCCATCAAGACCGGCTGTAAAAATTGCCCCTCATTGGCGATCGGCTGGCTTTGGGCTAGCCGTAGGCTTAATTGCTGTATTTATTTTCTTGTTTAGTTTCTTTAATGAGCGCATCATTGCTCCCTTGATCCAGCCTAGTCGAACCGTTTCTAGTACACCCATTATCAATGCTGCAGTAGCCGGAAGCTTAGATCCTAAAATTATAATCCCTAAGATTAACGTAGAAATACCGGTAGTTTATGACGTTGGGACGATAGAAGAATCGGCGGTGTTAAAAGCTCTGGAAGGTGGAGTGGTCCACTACGCCGACACCGCTCAGCCTGGCCAAAACGGCAATACCGTAATTGTTGGCCACTCGTCTAATAACATTTTTAACAGTGGTAGGTATAAGTTTGCTTTTGTGCTACTGTCACGACTAGAGAAGGGCGATACTTTTTATCTACAAAAGGACGGCAAGCGCTTTACCTATCAAATCTATGATAAGAAAGTCATTAAGCCAACTGATGTCTCGGTGCTTGGGCAAACAGACAAGCCGGCTACAGCCAGCTTAATAACTTGCGATCCACCTGGCACTAGCACTAACCGCTTAGTAGTAGTAGGCGAACAAATAAATCCTGACACAAAGGCTAACGCGCCTGCTGCTGGACAGGGAAGTTTAGCGTCGTCAACAAAAATCGTGCCGGGCAATGCTCCCACGCTATGGTCAAAAATTGCCTACTGGCTAAGCCGGTAACTAACGGCTACGCAGGGCTTCGGGCAGGTCGTTGCCGGCCCGCATATCGATATCAATAAGTGTCTGAGTGTTGGCCGAACCTGTTTGCCTAATTACTAATAAATGGCGAACATCCCGGCTAAAATAGCCAAGGGGCGAAGCGGTCGCGCCAAGTAAATGGCTGTTGCTGCCGTCATAGTCGGAAATTAGCAAATTGCCGCCGGCTTGGCCTGCCCATCTAAACCCATCTAGCCAGCTCATGGGGCTGTTGAGCTTGGCCTCTAGCTGGTAGCGATAACTTTCTTCTAGCTCAACATCAAACACCAAAAACATTTGGCCAGACTGGGCACCAAAAAAACGGCCATTGTCAGAAACTGCCAAGCTGTTAGCCTCAATGTTTTGCAAAGCTAACATCGGTTGGGCCTTGGCCACCTTAGAGTCTTTTAAGGAGCTTAACGGGTCTTTATAAATACTTAGGCGCTCAGAGCCCTTTGCGCCAACCATGTAGTACCAATGGCTCTGATAGGTAGTTGCGGCCAGCAGCCAGTCGCTGTTAGCCTCCAAGGACGTTAGGCTGTAGGTTTGGCCATTATCCCAAATCCTGACGCTAAAGTTGCCCCCAATTGCTGGCGAGACATAAGTTAAAAGATTATTAGAAATCGCCTTAAAAGCTAAAACTTCTCTAATTACCGTGCCGGTAAGATTAGCGCTTTGGCGGTCGGCTAGGGCCAAGGTGGCGGCAGCTTTATCAAATATATAAAACTGGCCAATTTTTTTATCGGCTAAAGCCACATCGTCAGCAGGCACCTTAAAAAGTTTATTGACGTTAAAGGACTGCGCTGGATCTGCCCTGTCAATAACAATAAACTCATGGCCGGATCTGCCAGTATGTTTGACCAATAGGTGGCGGTTATCGGCGGCCCATTCGACTTCGGTAAATTTCGAACTTGAGCTGGCGTAGCCGGTCAAAAGTCCAACCGGTAGCGTTAGGCTTTGGGGCGGGTCACTTAAGTTATCGGTGTCGTAAAGATCAAAGCTGGGACGAGCTGGCACGCCTGCCGTACTCTCGATTAGAAGCCATTTTAGGTTGGGGCTTTGGCTAAAGAGCTCAGGCATATCTTCGTAGCTTTTAATAGCTGTTTCAATTGGTGCGACAGGGAATAAAAACGGGTAAGCAAACCGGGCAACGCTATGTTCGTTCAATAGGAAGTTTCTTTGCCAATTTCGATAGCCTTCCTTGCTTAAAGTCAGGTAATAGCTGCCGGCTGGCAGGACTAGACGGGCGGCCGTATCGGCGTCTTTGTCTTGGCCGTTTAGGCTTATCTTAGCACCCGATGGCCTGGAATCGGCAAACAGCAAACCATTTTGAACGACCTCGCCGGTTTTAGTGTTAATGCCGTATCCGTAGGCAGCATAAACTAAAATTATGGTAGCTAGTCCAATAGCGACACTCATTAAACCATAGCCAATCATGAGCCGTATTTTGTGGGCACGCCTTTTTTGAGAGTCTAAATAATCCATTCTTGTTAATTTAAGCTAACGGGCAGCGTTGGCATTGTCCCATATAATCAGCAAGCACTACAAGCCAAGTAAATCCCCTGAAATTTGCCAGGAAAACTCTGCGGGTGTAATATGGTTTTTATACTAAAAAGCTTGGGGCTGATAGCCGGTAAATGAGAACAACTAGCGTCATAGAGATTAACGGCTATCGATACGACGCAGCTACCGGCAAGATAATTGGCGCTGTAAAAGATATAGCTGCTCACGTAAAAAATAGTTCCCCAGCTGGGATTATCGACGGCATAATTTATAACCCGGCAGTTGACCATAAACCAACTGCTAAGATTTCAAAGCCGGCAAAAGCTGAAGCTCCCAAGGCCGCTATTACTAGAAACCACCGAAAAAGACATATCTTCAAAAATAGCGCCTTAACGCTACATACTCGCGCCCAGCGTTCCAAAACATTGATGCGATCGACTATCGCTAAGCCCAAGGAGCGATTAAAAGATCTTACAGATGCGCCGGCGCAATCAGCTAAAACAAAATCCGTTGCTGTTAACCTGATACGTGAAAAAAGAGCCAAAGTGTTTAGAAAACATCCTAAGGTAGCGCGTTTTGGCGATTTCATAAATCGCACAGACCTCTCCGTAGACCAACCGGCCAAACAAGGCAAAGTCATATCTGCTGCCAGCCCAAAAATCGTGGCAAATCAAACAGCTAAGGCCGCAAGTAGTAACGTCCGGCCAATGCCGAGTATGGTGACTAGCGTCTCTCACCAGCATTTGGAGCGCTTATTAGATCGTGCTTTAGCATTAGCCGATTCCCACAAAAAAACCTTAAAAGAGGGGCTACCACGACGAAAAACCTTTAAACGTTTTAAACTACTGCCGCGCTGGCTAACTTTGGGCTTAGTAGTTTTGGTTTTAGTAGCCGGCGCAATTTATTTTGCCTGGCAGAATGTTCCTGAAGCTGCCATGAAGATAGCTGCCGCCAGAGCCCAGGTTAACGCTAAAGTACCGGCCTATGAGCCCTCCGATTTCAAATTCGTAGGCCCCATTAGCTACGCTAACCATTCGACCACAATTCGCTACCAAGCCCAAGGACAGCCGGCTAAAGCTTACGCCATCACTCAACAAGCCTCGAACCTAGACAGCGATTCTTTAGTATCAAATGTAATAGGCCTAAATGCCCAAGTTCAAACTTCTCAAATTAACGGTATTAAAGTTTTTA
This sequence comes from Saccharimonadales bacterium (SeqCode), assembly GCA_040900055.1. Lineage (GTDB taxonomy): Bacteria > Patescibacteriota > Saccharimonadia > Saccharimonadales > UBA10212 > JBBDZU01. The sequence goes on from JBBDZU010000007.1 coordinate 159,994, forward strand.
TCTACGGTCCATCAAATGACGCGACCTGGGTCAATAACGGTATTTGGTATTCCATCAAAAACAATGCCGGCCTAACATCTGTCCAGCTACTAAAAATAGCCCAGAGTTTTTAGCCCTAACGAGGCTAGCAGCTAGCGCTGGTTGGCTAGTATACTAATAACGATGGTCAGAACGCGCTTCGCACCCAGCCCCACTGGTTTTTTACACGTTGGTGGTGTTAGAACAGCGCTATTTGCTTGGCTAGTCGCCAAACAGGCCAAAGGCCAGTTTATTTTACGCATAGAGGACACTGATAAAACTAGAGAGGTTGCCGGCTCCGAAAAACATATTATGGAGTGCTTGACTTGGCTGGGCTTAAGTATAGATGAGGGCCCGGACAACTCTTTAGAATTCGGCCCGTACCGCCAAAGTCAACGGCTAGATATCTATAAAAAATGGGCGAAACAGCTGATAGATATGGGCCGGGCATACGTAGATACAACTACCCCGGAGGATCTGGACAAGCTCCGCGAGTTAGCTAAGGCTAAAAAACAACCCTTCTTATACCGCAACCTTCGACCGGATTCTCCTATAAGCCAACCGTACCTCGAGGGCACGCCCATACGTTTCAAATCCGAGCCAAAGCCTTACAGCTGGCACGATGAAGTAATGGGTGACTTAAGCACCGGCCCGGAGGTAATTGATGATTTTATAATTTTAAAGTCCGATGGCTTTCCCACCTACAACTTTGCACATGTGATTGATGATCATTTAATGAAGATTAGCCACGTAATTCGATCTCAAGAATTTTTACCTTCTGTCCCGAAATTTTTAAACCTATATGAGGCCTTGGAAATTAAAAGGCCAAAGCTTGCCACTTTGCCATATGTAATGGGGCCAGATGGTAAGAAAAAACTCTCTAAGCGTGATGGCGCCAAAGACCTGCTCGATTACCAGCGCCAAGGTTTTTTGCCCGAAGCCTTGGTTAATTTTTTAGCCACTTTAGGTTGGAACGATGGCACGGAGCAGGAAATCTTTTCATTGCCCGAACTTATAGCCAAATTCCAGCTCAATAAGGTTCAAAGAAGCGGCGCCCGTTTTGACGAACAAAGACTTCTTTGGATGAACGGCCATTATATTCGTGGCCTGTCTAAAAAACAGCTCTCGGCTAAGGCTGCAGATTTTTGGCCAGCGACCGCCAAGGCCGACCAAGCCTACAAAGACGATGTTTTAGGCTTAGTCCAAGATAGGTTAAAATTTTTGGCCGAGCTACCCGAACTCACCAACTTCTTTTTTGAAGAGCCAAAAACGTCTGCCGTTAAAAGCCTCCTAAACGAGGACCAGCAGCTTAAAAATATTAGCCAAGAAACTAAGCAACAAATGCTTAAAGAGACTGTAAAAGAATTATCGATGAGCAGCTTTAGCCTGGCTGATATCAAAGAACGATTAAATAAACTCCTGTCACAACTCGAGACAAAACCGGCGATTTTATTTTCGCTTGTTCGCATCGCCATATCGGGCGCACCGTCCTCGCCAGAACTTTTTGGTACCTTAAAAGTATTAGGCAAACAAAAAAGTTTGGAGCGCTTGAACCAGGCTATTTTGGGTTTGGTATAATAGAATCTACATGCCGATTAACAAAGAACCCGCCTCGTCTTTGGCTAAGAACCAAGCACCTAGCTCAACTTTAGGCCTGCGATCAAAAATTAAATTGTTGCCTCCACCTAAGCACTGGTGGCAAAAATGGCAAGGCCTGCCTAGACGCTCCAAATTAATTGGAGGCTTAGCGGCAATTTTGCTAGTAGCGCTAGTCGGCTGGCTGCTTTGGCCTAAAGGGCCGGTGCCGTTGGCTAGCGCACCCGAAGCTAAAGTTGTAGAGCCGACTACTCTGCCGTCTCCGCTCACCGGCCTTCAAGTCGCCCGAGAATTAGCTAAAAGACCTGTCACGGCCATTATGATTGAGAACAGCTTGGCGGCCCGTCCGCAGTCCGGCATTGGGGAAGCCGGAGTGCTTTTTGAGGCTATCGCCGAGGGCGGCATTACGCGTTTTATAAGCTTATTCCAAGAAAGCCAGCCGACTTATATTGGACCCGTTAGAAGCCTAAGACCATATTATATCGATTGGGCCAGAGCCTTTGATGCCGGCATTGCCCACATTGGTGGCAGCCCCGAAGCCCTAGAGCAAATTCGAGGTGGAGCCGCCAAAGATTTGGATCAGTTTTTTAACCCTGGCAGCTATTGGCGGCAAGCCGGGCGCGCGTCTCCACACAATGTCTATACCAGTTTTGAAAAACTAGATGCCCTTAACAGAGCGAAGGGTTACACGACTAGTAAGTTTGCAAGCTGGTCGCGTAAAGCCGACGCCGCACTGGCCACACCAACTGCTAAAGCCATTAATTTAACCGTAAGCAGTACCAACTATAATGTCCACTACGATTACGATGCATCGACAAACAGTTACTTGCGCAGCCAAGGCGGCAGGCCACACATTGCTACCACCTCGCCATCAGACGCTAATGGACAGCAGCTGAAGCCAAAGATCGTTATAGCCATGGTTATACCTTATAATCTTGCCGGTAGGTATAGTAGTTATGGCGTAAGTAGCGGGGGCGGGGTGATTGTATTCCAAGATGGCGGCGTGACCACAGGAACCTGGAGTAAAGCTGACAGAGCTAGCCAATTTGTCTTTAAGGATGCCGCTGGCAAACCCTTAACCTTTAATGCCGGTCAGGCATGGGTGACAGTTTTAGCTGACGCCAACAGGATTAGCTACACCCCATAGACTAATTACCCCTGTTTTTGCTACAATTCTCCCAGCTCAATCGCTAATAACAATTTTGCAAAATCGTGCCTTAGCAGACGAGGCCCCGTCGTCTAGCGGTTTAGGATATCTGGTTCTCATCCAGAAGATCGCGGGTTCGAATCCCGCCGGGGTCACCACATCGCATTGACATAAATTTGGTTATTTTCCTATATTGCCAAGCTCCAAGCGCTTGGACTAAAATTAAATCAGCCGTATGCGGGCTTTCGCCAAGACGGTGGATTCCTCCGCATAGACTTACAACATCTTCAATTCGCTCCCAGTAATGGAATTCATAATAGACGGTTATGGTTCTTAGCTGGTAGCCGGGCGATAAATCCGTCTGCTGACATCTCAAAAAGATTAGTCGGTGTCTATTTCAATTAACTAAAAATAACCAAAAAGGAGCCCACCATGGACAACGTAGTTAAAATCAACAAGAGTGTCAGTGTAGTGGCATATTATTTTAAAAATGCCGGGCGGCGACTAAAATGCTTCCCCAAGCAGATGGAGTATAACGGCCAGCGCATAACCTTTACCGAAACCGGCCTGGCTCACCCCACCAACCAAGGCCAAAGGATGATACATGTTTTTGACATGACCGATGGCAGTGCCGACTATCGCTTAGAATTTGATGCGGCTAATTTAACCTGGACGTTAGTGTCTATAGCCGACGGAGCCTATCAAAATGCCCCACACCTTACACAAGCTTCAGCTGCCGCCTAAGGCGCTTACGCTTATAAGAAACCCCTTCGCGGTTTCTTATCGCGCCGGGCACGGAATAAATCCGACGCTCGGGCTATTTTCCGGAGAAATAGATGCCGCATCCTAGACTAGCGCTACCGATCAATACCGAACAGCCGCAGGTAATGCATACTGACCTAAACAGCTGCTTTGCCGCGGTCGAGCAGCAAGCTAGGCCACTACTTAGAGGCCGGCCAGTAGCAGTCACTAACCGCTTGACTAAAAATGCCTGCGTTGTAGCAGCTTCTTACGAAGCTAAAGCTTTAGGCGTTAAGGTAGGCATGACTTTTAGCGAAGCCAAATTGCTGGCGCCTAATCTCGTTATGGTGGAAAGCGACCCGCCCAAATACCATCACGTTTATAAGATTTTGGTAGAGATTATGGGTTCTTATTCGCCAAACATTACCATGAAGAGCATTGACGAGGGCATTATCGATTTTGCCGGCACCACAAGGCTAGTGAATAAGCGGCCGCTAACCGATGTCGGCTATGAGATAAAACAGCGCCTAAAGCACGAGGCAGGCAAGTGGATGACCTGTAACATTGGCTTAGCGCCTAACCGCTTTTTAGCTAAGTTAGCAGCTTCATTGCACCGGCCAGACGGCTTGGACGTAATAGACCATACCAATCTTCGAAAAACCTATGCCGGTTTAAAACTTACCGATCTTAACGGTATTGCCGAGCGTAACCAGGCCCGCCTTAATGCCGCTGGCATTGCTACGCCTTTAGATTTTTTAGACGCCCCGGCTGATATTTTGCGAAAGAGGGTGTTTAGAAGTGTCTGCGGCGACGACTGGTATAGGCGACTTAGAGGCTATGAGGTCGATAATCAGGAGTGGGCCACCAAAACTATTGGCCGGCAATACGTGTTAGATTCGGCGCAGCCAACTGATGAGTTGCTGCACTTCCGGCTGTCTTATCTGGCCGAGACTACAGCAATGAAGCTTCGCTATAAGAGCTTATGTGCCCGCGGCATCTATGTTTATGTTAGGTATAAAAGTGGTGATTTTTGGTACGCCCGGCAACTGTTCGCCAGCCGTTTTTTTACCAATGCTGAGGTCTGCCGACGGGCTACTTTATTATTTAATCGCCGACCGCGTGACGAATACGAGCAGGAGATCGGCCTTTCCTGCTACAGCTTGGAGCCTTCCAATTTAAACCAAGTTAGTCTGCTAGAGGACGTTAATCGCCAAGTTTGGCTAACCGAGGCAGTTGACACTATCAACAGCCGGTTTGGCGAGTTTACTGTTAGCTTTGCCTCAAGCCTAACGGCCAAAGATACTGTTAAACAAAAAATCCCATTTGGTACCACCAGATACTTTGAACTTTTGTGTACCAGGGCCTAAAATTGAAAAAACCGGCCAACTAACAGATAATGTAAGCATAAGAGCTGCTAAAAAATTAAGTGGAGGCGGTGGGCGACTAAGTGTGGTTAAGAAAGAAGAGTAAAGCAGCTGAAGCGAAGTCAGATGGTCGCCTGACCTCCGATTTTATTTTAGAAGCCATCGAAGATGGTGTTGTCGTGGTTGGTAGCAGAGGCGAGATTGAGCTATACAATCGGGCAGCTACTAAGATTTCTGGCTGGCCAGCCGCCGAGGCCATCGGTTTAGACTACCGAAGCGTTTTACCCATGTTAGACGAGAAAGGCCAGCCAAAGCCTGCCGGTAACCACCCGTTTGCACAAGTATTTGCACAAGGCAAAGTCGTACGTGACCCTAACGGGCTACTCTCAACACGCTCTTCAAAACAATTGCCCATATCCATGATTGCTTCGCCGTTAGCCGGTAGTGGTGGGCAAGGGGTCGCCAAGGTGATCGGGGTTTTTCGAGATGTTTCGAAAGAAAAAGCCGATGAGGCCAGACGCTCCGAATTTATTAGCACTGCCTCACACGAAATGCGCACCCCGTTAGCCGCCATCGAGGGGTACCTATCCCTAGCTCTAAACGAAAAAATTGCTAAGGTAGACTCTAACGCCCGAAAATATGTCGAGAAGGCCTCGGCTGCCACTAAGCACTTAGGGATATTGTTTGCCGACTTATTGACTAGTTCGCGGGCCGAGGATGGCCGCTTAGTCAGCTATCCGACCGTTATAGAAATTGGTGAAACCATTGCCCAAGTAGTGGAAGCCGAACGCTTTAGAGCCAAAGAGCGGGGGCTGGAACTTAACTACCTGGTCAGCAGCGATAAAGACGTAGCTGGCGGCTTGGTAGTCCGGCCGACTTATTATGTTTTTGCCGACCCGCACCGTATAGCCGAAGTCCTACAAAATCTTATCGATAATGCCATTAAATACACCAGTACCGGAGCCATAAGCGTGCGGCTAACTGGGAATAGTTCGGTCGCCCAGATTCAAGTCAGCGATACCGGCGCTGGCATCCCGGCCGAAGATATTCCCCATTTGTTCCAAAAGTTTTACCGAGTCGATAACACTGCTACCAGGACAGTGGGCGGAACCGGCCTGGGGCTGTTTATTTGCCGCAAGATTATAGAACTTTATAACGGTAAAATTTGGGTAGAAAGCCAGCTAGGCAAAGGCAGCACGTTCTTCATTAACCTACCGAGGCTAACCTCCGAGCAGGCCTTGAATATGCAAAGAAAAAAAGCTTCCATCATTAGTCCAATGGAGCCTTAAGGGACAAAGTTGATTTTAAAATGAAGCATAAGCGTATAAAATAGTCGATATGCCCAAAGTATTATTGGTAGAAGACGACACTAACCTTAGGGAGATCTTTGAGATGCGCCTGGTGGCTGAAGGCTACCAGACGGTCACAGCCAGTAACGGTGAAGAGGCCTTAGCCGTAGCTATGAAAGAAAAACCTGATCTTATTGTGGCCGACATTATGATGCCCAGGCTGTCTGGATTTGAGATGCTGGAAACATTGCGATCCGCTCCAGAGATGAGCCAGGTTAAAGTGGTAATGATGACTGCTCTCGGCCAGGAAGAGGACAGGGCTCGCGGCGAAAAGCTTGGCGTGGTAAAATATCTAGTGAAATCCCAAGTAACTTTGGAAGATTTCACCCGCGCCGTTAAAGAAGTATTGCCGGTAGGGCAATCGCCTTTGACTCCAGGCAAGGGGGATCAATCAGCCAATTTTAAAGAGGCAAACATTAAAGAAAGCGAGATCAACATGCCAGACGACACAACATCACCAACCAATTCGCCGGCACCAGAGCCTGTAGCTGACGAAGCCAGCACTAACCCAATTACTGGAGGGACTGCCGGTTCCGACAGCATGGGTGACCAGGCCCAAACAACCGCTCAAGAACAAGGTGTAGTAAATGACCAGATAAATGATTTTGCCGGTACCCCGCCAGCCGATAGCTCAGCTGCCGGCAATCCGCCAATGGAGCCATCGGCTCCGGCCATGCCGCAGGACGACCCCGGGCAATCTTCTATACCGGTAACTCCACCGCCAGCCGACGAGCCTACTGCCGAGACTAGCGGCGATTCAAACGCACCAGCCACTCCTTAGTGTAGCTAAAGAAACCAAGACAAATGCAGACGGCCTGGACCCTAATTCAGGCTATAATAACTTAAATGGTAAAACCTTCCGCCACACCAATTGTGGCTATAGTTGGACGCGCCAATGTGGGCAAGTCCAGCCTCTTTAATACCATCTTAGGCCGAAGAGAAGCTATTACTGCTATGGAGGCTGGAACTACCAGAGATAATGTTACGGCTAAAGTCAGTTATGACCGTAGAGAGTTCTGGCTGGTCGACACAGCCGGTTTAAAAGAAGCTACCGATGATTTTGAGTTGACTATCCAAGATCAAATTACGCAAGCTGCAGACGCTGCGGGGCTAATATTAGTCGTTACCGAAGCCGATGTCAGCCCCACCTATGAGGACCGCCAGGTGGCTAAAATGGCCCTAAAGACCAAAAAGCCAGTTATTTTAGTTATTAATAAAATCGACAAGAATCCAAGAGTTGATTTGGGGCAGTGGCAAAAGTTAGGCGTTAAGCACATTGTCACTACCAGCACCAGTCAAAAAAAGGGCATAGAAGACTTAATGTCTGCGCTCACAAGCTATTTACCTCACAGAAGGACCAAGCAGCCGGTTCAAAATACTCGCTTGGCAATACTGGGACGTCCCAATGTTGGCAAATCAGCTCTTTTTAATGCGCTGTGCGGTAAAGACCAGGCCATTGTAGCCGCAGTCTCGGGCACTACGAGAGACATAAATCGAGCGTTGGTTGATGCAGATGGGGAGGAGATAGAGCTTATGGATACGGCCGGCATCCGCAGAGCCGGCAAAATCGAACGTGGCGTAGAGCATTTTAGCGTCATTCGCTCGCTGGCTGCCATAGAGGAGGCAGATATTTGTCTGTTAGTGATGGATGGCCTCGAATTAAATGTCCACCTTGATCAAAAAATTGCCGGTCTAGTTAAAGAGGCCGGCAAGGGCTTGATATTAGTGGTTAATAAATGGGACATCTTAGAAAAAGAACAGGGGACCCATGCGGCAACTGTAGCCAAAGTAGCCGCCGAGTTTGTTTTTGTACCGTGGGCACCCTTAGTCTTTGTCAGCGCCAAAACCGGCCAAAATGTATCAAGAATCCTAAAAATCGCCGGCGAAATAATAGCCGCTAGAAATTCCCAGTTTAAGACAGTAGAACTAAACCGATGGCTACGGCAGGCTGTTGATGAGCACCCCCCTGCAGGACTAAAAAACAAAAGTCCGAAACTCAACTACATAGTGGCCGAAACTGGTACTGGTTTGCCTAGCTTTAAAGTCTTTGGCAGCCATACTCGTTTTTTGCATTGGAGCTACAAGCGTTATCTTGAGCGAAAATTTAGGCAAACCTGGCCACTCCCCGGCACACCCTTAAAATTCTGGTTCATTGACAAAAATATCCCCAAAGAGCGTAATCTATAAAAGTATGGCATTGTTTCAAAAAAAGACTACTGAAACGACCGCACCGCTTTATAGCCTTGGACAAAACCGCACCGTTTTGATAATTGGCTTAGGCAACCCCGGGCAAAAACACCAGGCTGACCGGCATAACGTCGGCTTTATGGTTTTAGATTACTTTGCCAAGCAGCATGGATTTGCCGGTTGGCTGGCAAAAAAAGATTTAAAAGCACAAGTTTCGATTGCTAATATGGGAGACGTGAGGGTTATTTTGGCCAGGCCCGATACTTTTATGAACAGCAGCGGTCAAGCGGTATCAGCGCTACAACGGTTTTACCGGATTTACAATCCGCAGCTGCTAGTAGTTTATGATGAATTGGCTCTCCCTTTTGGCCAGGTTAGAACGCGTTTGGGCGGGTCTGACGCCGGGCACAATGGAGTAAAATCACTAATTGGCCACATTGGTGAGGATTTTTGGCGCTTACGAGCTGGAATAGCTAGCGAGCTAGCTCAAAAGACTGATTCAGCCAATTTTGTGCTTGATAAATTCACTAAGGAAGAGAACGACAAATTACCGGATATTTTCAAAGCTACCGACTTGTTAATTGACCGATTTATCTCTAGTGGAGAACTAGCTGCCGAAACTCAATTTGTTGCCTAGCTGCCCTGACCGCTTCTGCCCAAAACTGTAACTTAGAAGCCATGGCTTCCCCTCTGGTAATTTCAGCATCTTCGAGCGGGGTTAATAGCTTGTCAGGTGTTTCGGGGATAGTATCAAGTATTTTCAACCTTTCTCCGAAGCCTAACCCACGAGTCAAAACTACATTTCCAGGTCCCAGCAAGTCCGGATAAACGCCCGATCCTGCGTGCATATGTTGTATGTCGGTGACCAACTCATCTAGTTCATTTGCACGCCCAATAGTATCAGCAAAGTCCGTGACTTCCTCAGCCGTCAGAAAAGACCTCTCGGGCTTAATTAAAGGTTGGAGTGAGGCTACTGAGTACTTCTTTACGAACGGCAATGAGACAACTCTAAAACGAGTGTCTACCCAGCGCTCCCCTAAGTAACTTTGGCAACTGTCCGATAGTGCCTGGAAATATTCAGCTTGCTGCTCAGCCTCAGCCTTTGTGGAGCCAGCTGTCGAAATAATTAGCTTGAGTACTTCTTGGGACTTATCGGACTTAAAAACTAGCTGTTCGCCTCCATTGCCGATAAATTCGTAGTCTCCGCCGTAGTGATTTTGTAATATGTTAATAACTGGGCGGCTAAGGGCCATATAAAGAGCAGCTTTACCAATCTGCAAGGGTAAGGGCTGGTTTTGCCGCTGCCGTTTAAGTTCCTTGTAACCAACTCTACGGGCTTCGGCGGAGTACGTAACTAGTCTGTGTGTGACTCTCATATACTTTCTTCTATTTTAACCTAAAAGACCTCCAGAGGGGGTGGGCACCGCTGGAGGCCTATTGCACCCTTCAACCCCACCACGGCAAGCGTCGAGATAACTGCAAGACGCAATGTTTATTCGAGCCGTCGAATTAACGACTTACGCTAAAAATTAGCGTACTGCCGACCCACATTGAATGGGAGGAGGTTAAAGGGGTTAGTATGTTTAAGAGTTTTTATGCTGTGGCTTGCTAAAAAGTGGAGGGTAAACTACTTTGACAGCAAGTCATTAGCGCTCTTAAACACTCTAACTGCCCGGCATAAAGCCGGAAGTGTTAGATGGGGGATATAAGGTACGTAAGATCCCTGGATAGGACTTACGAGTTGCAACTTTAACAAAATAATGACATAATGTCAATACTTATTAATCTTTACCCATGATTGTCAATAGCCTTAAGCAAGATCACCCTGACTTTCCAAAAATCCTTTCCGAGATACCTCAGCCACCCAAGCAATTATTTTGGCAAGGAACCGAGCCAAAGGCTTGGCTCAAACTACCTAAGGTTGCAGTAGTTGGCAGCCGTAAGGCCAGTAGCTATGGCTTTAGTACTACTGACAAATTAGCTAGCGAGTTGGCCGAGGCCGGCGTTGTCATAATCAGTGGCCTAGCCTTTGGCATAGATGCGGCTGCTCATAAAGCAGCCCTCAAAGTTGGCGGTCACACTGTGGCAGTTTTACCCACGGCGTTACCCAAAATATATCCGGCGGCGCACAGCGGCTTAGCCAGACAAATCCTCGACACAGGCGGGACTTTACTTAGCGAGTACGCTGCCAGCGACCTACCGAACGCCGGTAACTTTGTGGCTCGTAACCGAATTGTCAGCGGCTTAAGCGACGGCCTGCTTATAACCGAAGCGGCCATAAATAGCGGCAGCCTGCACACCGCCCGGTTCGCCCTAGAGCAGGGTAAAACGGTCATGGCCGTGCCAGGTAATATAAATAGCCCGAGCTCTGTTGGGGCTAATAATCTGATAAAAAGCGGCGCATTACCAGTAACAGACGTTAGTGATGTCTTTTTCGCATTGAACATAAAACCCAAAGCCAAGAATAAAGTCTCACGAGTCTTTCGCGGTAGTCCCCAAGAGGAGGCGATTTTAAAACTAATACGAGACGGCACCTCCGGTCAAGAAGAATTAGCCGTGGCCGCAGGGTTAGATGGACCGACTGTTAGCTCAGCCTTGACCATGTTAGAGATTGGCGGCTTTATTAGACCAGTCGGCAGCGGCCAGTGGCTATCTACTTAAATAGACTAATTTATTGCATATAAAGCAGAAGGCTTTTACACTTGTATCCATCTTATGGCCAAGAACCTAGTAATTGTAGAAAGTCCTGCCAAAGCTAAAACTATCGGCCGGTTTCTAGGCAGTAACTACCAGATTAAAAGCAGCCTGGGTCACATTCGCGATCTGCCCAAACAAGACCTTGGAGTGGATATTAAAAATAAATTTATGCCAACCTACCAAGTTAGTCCCGGTAAAGAAAAAACTGCCAAAGAGCTTAAAGCAGCCGCTAAAGACAAGGCTGTATGGCTAGCCACAGATGAGGACCGGGAAGGCGAAGCCATAGCTTGGCATGTCTGTAACGTCATTGGCGCAGATCCAGCTAAGACTCATCGCATTGTATTTCACGAAATTACCGAGCCAGCCGTTAAAGCGGCTATAGCTAAACCTCGGACTATCGACATGAAGCTAGTTGACTCACAGCAAGCTCGCCGGATTTTAGACCGCCTAGTTGGCTATGAGCTAAGCCCGGTGCTTTGGAAAAAAGTCCGTACTGGGCTATCGGCTGGCCGGGTCCAAAGCGTAGCTGTTAGGTTGATTGTAGATCGTGAACGTGAAATTAAAGACTTTAAGCCGGTAGCTAGCTTTAAAGTGACGGCAGAATTTGATGCTGGCGGCCAACCTCTGCCGGCTGAGCTAGACACTAAGTTAGAAAATATTGAAGAGTCCAGACGGTTTTTGAATCAAATGCCCACGTCCCGATTTAAAGTTGCGAATATCGCCGAAAAACCAGCCAGCCGTAGCCCTAGTGCACCCTTTACTACCAGCACTCTCCAGCAGGAAGCTGCCCGCCGCCTTGGTTTTAGCGTTAAGCAAACTATGGTAACGGCTCAGCGGCTTTATGAAAACGGTCTAATAACCTACATGCGAACAGACAGCACCACGCTATCACCCCAAGCAATTGAGGCGGCTAAATCCTACATAATAATTACTTACGGTGCCAAGTACTCCTACCCCCGTCAATTTCAAACTAAAGCCAAATTAGCCCAAGAGGCCCACGAGGCAATTCGACCAGCGAATTTATCTAAACCAACCGCTGGAGTCGACAGCGGGCAAAAAAAACTATATGAATTAATATGGCGACGGGCTATAGCTAGTCAAATGACGGCTGCCCAAATTGCTAAAACAGAAGTTTCCATAGAGATTAGCAACCAAGACCTACGGTTTATAGCCTCAGGCGAAGTTCTAGTTTTTGATGGCTTTATAAAGGTCTATGGCGGGGGAAGAGATGACCGTATCTTGCCTAAAGTCGCAGGAGGCCAAGATTTAAACTATCAAAAAATTAGCGCCACCGAAACTTATTCGCGCCCGCCAGCCCGCTATAGCGAAGCCACGCTTGTTAAAAAATTAGAGCAGCTGGGCATTGGTCGCCCCAGTACCTACTCGCCGATTATATCGACTATCCAAGACAGGGAGTACGTAGAAAAAACAGATATCGAAGGGCAAACCCGGCAGGTAAAAGAGCTTACACTGGTTGGCGACCAGCTTAAAGAACAGCAGCTGAGTGTCAATTTTGGAGCCGACCGATCTAAGCTAATGCCCACACCACTTGGCGAGTTAGTAACTGACTTCTTGATCACCCACTTTAAGCCAATAGTCGATTATCAATTTACAGCTTTAGCCGAAGAACAATTTGACCAAATAGCCGAAGGTAAAATTGCCTGGCAATCAGTCTTAGAAGACTTTTATAAATTCTTTCACCCTTTGATAGAAAAATCCAAGGACGTTTCACGCTTTGAAGCGGTTAAGGCTCGTGAGTTAGGTACACACCCAAAAACCGGTAAAAAAATTATCGTCCGCTACGGCCGCTACGGCCCCGTCCTACAAATGGGGGAGGCCACCAAAGATAAAAAAGCCCCCAAGCCCCAGTTTGCCCCACTGCCTGATGGCTCAACTATTGAAGATATTGATCTTAAGCAGGCCTTGCCAATGTTTAACTTACCAAGACCTGTGGGTCAGACGGACGAAGGTACGCCGATTTTAGCTGATATTGGTCGCTTTGGTCCGTATTTAAAAGTCGGCAAGAAATCGCTAAGTATAGAAGGCAGCGACCCGCTGTCAATCTCCGAGCCGGAGGCTAAAAAACTAATAGCCGAACATGACAAGCGCCAAAAAGAAAGGGTGATTGCTGACTGGGGCACTCTGAAGATCCTGCGCGGGCCTTATGGGCCCTTTATTACGGATGGCAAGAAAAACGCTCCAGTACCCAAGTCCGAAGACCCAGAGAAGGTTAGCGAGCCTCAAGCTAAAGACATACTTCGAAATGCTCGTCCAAAACGGCATTTCAGGCGACCCAAGCGACTCCCTAAAACGTAAGCTTAGCCCCTTACACAACCTTTTATAGCAAAAACGTCTAATTCGTGATAGAATAGACATATCAAGAAAAGTGTTTGACTTTTTAAAATTAAAGTTATATAATTAGGATTAGCCTCTAGCGTAATAGCGCTAGCTAACAGGGAAGAGTATATATGGATGAGGCCGCCGCTATAAGTAAATTAGACGTCAAAAAGATTATTGACGATGTTTTGGGCACTATTGAGCGTGAGCGCGAGCAGGAAATCGTCGCCCGCCGGTTTGGCCTCTTCGACCGCCGAGAAACCTTAGAGCAAATTGGTGAGCTACTTGGCATCACCCGGGAAAGGGTACGCCAGCTGGAAAAGGTAGTAGTTAACCGCCTCAAAGCGACTGGTAAAGACTTGCCTCATATCTCTGATTTTGAATCAGCGCTTTCTGGTCTATTAAAGGATACGGGTCATGTCGCCAAAATTAGCGATGTGACGGCCAAAGTAGCTCCCCAAAATACTAAAATTGACCAATCCAGAGTAGCATTTTTGGCTTCTTTGAGTCCCGGCATCGCCGTAATTGAAGATAACGATCACTTCTTTCATGCGGTAGGTCTGGCTGCTAAGCATAGCGAGAAAGCTATCCGTGAGCACGTTACAAAAATAATCGACACTATATCGGACATTGGTGAACCATCTCATATTAGTAAAGTGGCCGAAAAGTTAAGCCAACCTGACGTAGGGCATGTCGAGGCACTGGCTTCAATTTCTAAAAACTTAGCCAGCCTAAACGATCGTTGGGGTCTAGTCCGTTGGCCAATGGTTAATCCTAAAAATATTAGAGATAAAATATACGTTATTTTGCACCAGACTAAAAAGCCAATGCACTTTAGCGCAATTGCCGAGGCTATTAAAAATAGCGACTTAAAACGCAAAGATGTCACCACCCAGGCTATACACAATGAACTTATTAAAGATTCACGCTTTGTGTTAATCGGCCGGGGAATCTACGCCTTAAAAGAATGGGGCTACCAAAAAGGCACAGTTGCCGATGTTATCGCCGATGTTTTAGCTAAAGAGCGTGGTCCACTACATCGCGACGAAATAGTGCGAAGAGTCTTAAAGAGTCGACGAGTCAAGGAAACAACCATTCTTCTTAACCTACAGGGCAAGCCCCAATTTAAAAGGGTTGCCAAAGCTACTTACGCCTTAGCCGAAAAATAACTCTCTTTTTTAGACTTTAAATCCAGCTAGGGTGACTCAGAAGGTGTTAATCTGATAGTCCAATGTATAATAAAATTAAAGTGTATGGCGTTATTTACTAAAACCACAAAAAAATCCCAAGAAGCGCAGGCTGACTGCTTGCTTATGCTTGAGGTGCCCAGGACCAACGATAAAAAAGAACTCGCCGCCGAGCAAATGCTAGCCGCTTTACACGGTATCCTCCGACCCAAAAGGGAGCTTCGGCTGGCAGGCCACTTACAAGAACACATTAGTCTGGAGGTAGCAGCTATTGGACAGCGCATTCGCTTCTATATTTGGACACCCAAACGCCTGCAGGCTTTTGTAGAAGGTCAGATTTATGCCCAGTATCCAACAGTCCAAATTTATGAGCAAGAAGAGGATTACACTGAAAGAAAGCTCCACCAAACCGTTATTCACACCACTGAGCTTAATCTCATAGACGATGAGACCCTGCCAATTAAAACTTTTCCCAGTTTTGAGGTGGACCCTTTGGCGGCTATTACAGCCACTTTGGCTAAGTTAGACAAAGAAGATGAGGAAATGTGGATCCAGATCATGGCTCGACCAATTGCCGACGACTGGCACCGCAGGGGAGCCAAAGTGGTTAGGCGCATCCGCAGCGGCCGAAGTTTATTTGGTGGGGCTGCCACTACCTTTAGCTATGCTGCCGAAGCCTTAGCGGCCTTAGCGCGTCCGCCGACTGCTACCGAAGCTAGCGGGACAGATTTGTCCGAACGAGACAAAAGCCGCATTTCTGCTATAGAGGAAAAAAGCAATAAACTTGGCTACCAAGTTAAGATTCGTCTGCTATATGGCGGCCATGACCAGACAACAGCTCGGCTGCGCATGCAGGCCTTAGTTGGAGCCTTTAAGCAATTTAATACCACAAACTTAAATGGTTTCACTGCAAAAACACCTAGTTTTAACAGAGATAATCAGCTGCAATTCCAGGCTCGCTTCTTTATTGATCAGGGGTTTATATTAAACATAGAAGAGCTGGCAAGTTTGTTCCATTTACCCCACACCACAGTCGAGACACCTAACATCGTTTGGGCTACTACAAAGACCGCTGAGCCGCCTCCGAACATACCTGTTACTACCGCAGGGCAGGAGAGCGATATCAGCTTATTTGGGGTTACCAATTTTCGTGGCGATAACACCATATTTGGTATCCGCCGCGATGATCGTGATCGACATATTTACATACTAGGCCAAACTGGCACTGGTAAATCCGGGGCATTAGAGCTCTTAACGTTATCGGACATTTATTACGATCAAGGTTTTGCCGTTATTGATCCGCACGGCGATTATGCCCATCATGTTTTAAGCTTTATTCCCGAAAGACGCCTTGATGATGTTGTCTATTTTAATCCAGCTGACACATCTTATCCCATTGGTTTTAACCCCCTAGAAGTGACCGATCCGACTCTAAAAGGGCATATTAGCTCAGAATTAGTCGGCGTACTAAAAAGACTATTCGCGGAAAGTTGGGGCCCGAGGTTGGAGTATATTTTGCGATACACTTTGCTGGCCTTGCTTGATTACCCCAATTCGACCATGCTTGATATAACCAGGATGCTAACTGATAAAAAGTTCCGCTCTAATGTCATAGGTTATATTGAAGACCCAGTAGTAAAAAGCTTCTGGGTTACAGAATTTGCTAGCTGGAATGATCGCTTTGCTTCCGAGGCAGTAGCCCCAGTGTTAAACAAAGTTGGTGCTTTCACTGCCAACCCTATGATCCGAAACATCATCGGTCAGCCCAAAAGTACTTTTAATCTTCGTCAAATAATGGATCAGGGTAAAATCCTTATTGTTAATTTGAGCCGTGGTTTGATGGGCGAAGATAATGCCGGAATCTTAGGCGCTATGATGGTCACTAAGATCCAACTAGCAGCTATGGGACGAGCCGACATGCCAGAAGAGCAGCGCAAGAAATTTTATCTTTATGTTGACGAGTTCCAGAACTTTGCAACTGATTCGTTTGCCACCATACTGTCGGAGGCTCGTAAATATGCCCTAAACTTAACCGTAGCCAACCAATATATCTCCCAGATGAGTGAAGCAGTTCGGGATGCTGTCTTTGGCAACGTGGGAACTATAGTCTGCTTTCGGATTAGCCCAGACGATTCGCCGTTTTTACAAAAATATTTCGAGCCTCAATTTGAGGCTGGCGACTTAATACAACAACATTCCCGCTTTTTTGTCGTGACAATGATGATAAATGACGAGAAGGCTCCGGCTTTTTCGGCTAAAACCCTCAATATACCGCCAGCTCCCGCTGATCTAACTTCCAGGATTATTGAACTGTCGCGCCAGCGGTACACCCAGGAGCGCCCGGTAGTTGAAGATATGATCCGCGTGTCAGCCGGCTTAGAGAGCCATGGTGTTCCGCCAATTAATCCTCAGACTCACAAAATAGAGCCTAAACCTACTAGTATCGTTGCTACACCTCCCGAGCATATCGGTAAGGTTGCCACTACACCGATTGTCGGCAGCGAATCAACTACCAGCCGTTCTACCAAAAGACGACGTGGACGGAGGGGGCGAGGGGGGCCGGCTAAGAGTCCTTCAACCAGTAACGCAGGCCCGCCTAAGGCATCGCCGGCCGAGGCCCAGGAACACACTGTACGTTTACGTTAGTTTAAAAGAGATCATTATTACGTACATTTTACGAACACCATAGTATGGACATAGTTTATATAGATATTAAAGAAAAGAAGGTAATAGGTTAAGCGGAAAGAATGGAAGAAATTGAAGTATAGAAAACTGAAAAAATACAGATAAATCAAGCGAAGGGAGATAGCTTATTTAGCTCATGATGACACGTCGCACAATGTATATTTTGCGACTTACATAATCTAAGAGACAAATATGTATATAAGCCCTTCTAACAGGGGACTTGTATTATTTAGCGCCTCGTAATTATCGTATGTCCGCTTCTGCACTCTAGTTGCTTCTAAGCTCTCAAGCTTAATGGTCTGCTGTAGTCTTTACCTAAACTTATCCACAGCCATTAGTTATATATTTGATTTTTCTATATTTCATATCTTTATATGTTATTCGATTTTTTCTCGACATTTACTAATATTTGACATTCTAAATAATCATATTATGCTTATGCTTTCCCCTGCTTGAAGACTAACACAAATTTTGAACAAAATACGAACTAAGAGAGTAGAGAGTCATTAGGCATCTCTTCCAGATACTAAGCGATAACCGCTTCTCATAACATAATTACAGCTGACCTAAAACCCCGCCTTTGAAATATGGCACTCCTTCCCTTCCCCTGTCGTCGTCCTCGTTAAAGTTATAGCTATCTCTACCATAGTCAGAAAACTTGCACCTTAATTAACGGTCATCTATAGAAGATCTTGCCGCTAACTCGTACATCCAAGTATAGTTCCGGATTTATATTAGCTGCTGTAAAATGCTCACGAGCAGCCAAGAACTGACCGATTTGCGAGCGGGCATCGCCAGCTAAATTAAACTTAATAAAATAAGGCTTATCTGTCGTTCTTAAGTTAAGTTCGTGTGGTCTGGGCGGTAGAGTTAGAGATTTTATGGGGGCCCCTGCCTTTTTAGATTGGTTAACTACAGCCTTAATAAAATCAACAGCTGATTTGCTCATGGCCTTTTGATCTTTTTTAAGCTCAAACCCGCTTTGATCATCAATTACTGTCAGCCCACTTATCTTAGGTAGCTCCTGCTTTAGCGCGACTGTTCGACCCATGGCATCAACAATGTAAGTCGAGGTATTGCTGGTTACAAAAAAGGTCGGTGCAGCAATATCAAGCTTAACGGTTGGCCGCTGGCTTATGGGCGACAAATGCAAGGAAGCGGTAGTAATTTCCGGGAACTTCTTTTTTAAAGAGTCTGCTACTTTAGCTTCGTCTAAGGTCACCTTGTTTCGATTCTTTAGTTTTTTTAAGTAGGCTTCGGCGGCTTTTTGGTAGGTAGCTTGGCTGTTGTAGGACAGATCGCTGACTTGCATATGAGGCCGAGGCTTAAGACTTAATATATATACCAAGCCGTAAATAACCAGACCAATTAACATTAAGTCTAATAATCTTGATAACACCGGTCGCTTTTTTTTGAGTTTGGGTTTTGGCTTAAAGGGGCTGGGGGCAGGTTTAATATCGCCCTTATAATACTTGGTGGCGGGTACCCGGCCGGTTGGCTGTCGGACTCTAAGGCGAGAATGAGGCCGGGCCACTACCACCTACCTGGCATTTAAGGGTTTAGCAACTTTTAGCAAGATTTTAGCGATTTCAGTGGCTGCATTCATTTTGACTGTTTTGTTTAGGTTTTTAGCCAGCTGCCAGCGACGGTGATCATTACGCAAGAGTTCACTAACTAAGACCAGCAGCTCGTCAGGGCTTATGTCGTTACCTGCGACAACGGCTGCATCCCGCATTTGAAGTTCCTCGGCATTCTTCAGTTGATGGCCGCCTGCCAAAAATGGGCTAGGAATAATGATGCAGGCTTTAGATAAAGCAGCAAATTCGGCTATCGAAGTGGCACCGGCTCGGCTAACAATCAAGTCCGAAACAGCAGTAAGCTGGGAAAATTTATCACTAAATCCCATAACTAAGACTCTTTTAAGTTGGGATTCGCTAAGGCTCCGGCGATATTTACTTAGAATATTATTTTCGTGTGTCCGACCGGCTATATGAACAATGTGAAGCGACAAATTAGACTCTAACAGCTTGGGGGCAATTTTAACTAGCTTGTTATTAATTGTTAGCGATCCATGACCACCGCCGGCGACCAATAAGACTAGGCTGTCTTTAGGTAGGTGGAGCTGGCTTTTTAGACTTTTAGTCTCGGTATTACTTAGCGGTCTTAAGTCTTTTGGTAATGGAATGCCAACATGCACAGTCTGTTGTTTGGGGTAAGGATAGTACTTAGCTGGCATACCAGTAGTATTGACTACAGCCCATCGCCCGACTAGACGATTAGCTAGCCCGGCATTAGCGTCTGAATCGTGAGTAATGATAGGTATCTTGAGCAATTTGGCAGCTAAGCCGACTGGTACCGCAATAAATCCACCTTTTAAAAAGACTACTTGTGGACGAACCCGACGCAATATTTTTAACGCGGCTGCACAAGCTACAAAAACTCTAAAAAAATCACGCGCATTTAAGGCAAGTGTCCGAACGTCAACTGCGTGTGCCAGTAGACTCTCGCCGTGGTAGCGCCGAAATTTACCTCCAGAAACGAAAGCCAAAAAGTCAAAACTCTGACTATGCAGTTTTAAAGTGTCAAATTTATCACCTTTGTGACCGATATAGACAATTTGGCACTTGGGTTTAAGTACTTTAAGCTCTTGGGCGAGTGACAGAAGCGGGATTATATGGCCGCCTGAGCCGCCGCCTGCCAGGACCACTGTAAGATCTTGAGGCGGAAGTGGGGCCGTTTTTTGGTTCGATAACATCGTAACTAGTATAACGCGAAATCTGGAAAACCACCCCTAGGGCTGCTGTTAAGAAGATGATGCTGGTGCCGCCTTGACTAACTAAGGGCAATGTAATCCCCTTAAGCGGCAGCAAGCCTATCATAGCTCCAATATTAATAATCATCTGGGTACTAAACCAGGCCAAAACCCCTACCACAACTAATCGGCTAAAGACGTCAGCTGTTTTGCTAATAATGGTTTTTAGCCGACTGATTAAAACAGCGTAAATAGCTACAACGATTGCCGAGCCTATAAAACCAAACTTCTCGGCAATGATAGCAAAAATGGAGTCATTAGAAGCTTCTGGCAAGTAGCCATAGGCCTGGACGCTGTGGCCAAGACCCAGCCCAACTAACCCTCCCGACCCCACAGACTTTAGAGCCTGGCAGGCTTGATAGCCACTGCCCAAACAGTCACTCTGGGGGTTGAGAAAAGTTGCCAGGCGCTCACGGCGATAGTTGCTTGAAGCTATGGCTATCGTCAAAATAAGTAGCACGGTTGCTGCTATCAAGCCGATCCTTTTTAAGGGTACGCCGGCAACATATGCCATTAAGGCAGTTATAGCCAACACTACGCCGGCTGAGCCTAAATCGCTTTGGGCTTTAGCAATAACAAAGGCTATAGCTATTAAAATAATGAGCAGAGGTCTAATCGTAGCCGAGGAGTCGGCTATTTTACCAGCTCGGAAACGCTGCGCCAAAAAGCCGGCCAGCCAGATTATAAGAGCTAGCTTAATTAACTCAACAACCTGAAACGACAGACCGCCTACTCTAATCCAGCGGTGAGCCTGGTAGATAGAGTCTACCGGCATAAACATAACTACAGCCGAGGCAAGAATTGCAGCGTACGCTAACGGCCTAGCCAACCTATGCCAAAGGCTAATTGGCAAACGCGCAGCCAAACCGAAAACTGCCAGACCAAGCACTACGTCAATAAACTGCTTGGTGATAAAGTAGTTTTGGCTAACATTTTGGCTGGCAGCTAAGCCTGGACTAATAGAAAAAACCACAATGAAACCAATTGTTAGAAGTAAGGTCGCACCAATCAACAGCCAGTAATCAGGTTTATGCCGACGACCTACGTATGTGCCATCAGCAGGGTTTGCAGCAGCCGCAGCTACTAGGCGGCTACCAGTTAGCACCCGCCTACCGATCACCTTAGGCCGGCCCTCCTAAGACAAATAAAATTAACCCGATAAAGGCCGCTATCTGGCCTATTACCCAAAATCGCATAGTTACTTTAGTCTCTGGCCAGCCCATAGCTTCAAAGTGGTGATGTATCGGTGTGGAACGGAAAATCTTTTTGCCTGCCCTTAGCTTTTTGCTGATAATTTGGAGGGCCACACTGCCGGTTTCAAAGACAAAAACTAACCCGATTATGGGTAGTAACAGCACTGTATCGGTCAACATAGCCACTACACCCAGTGCTGTACCC
The DNA here is from genome assembly GCA_040900055.1 of Saccharimonadales bacterium (SeqCode). Lineage (GTDB taxonomy): Bacteria > Patescibacteriota > Saccharimonadia > Saccharimonadales > UBA10212 > JBBDZU01. The sequence goes on from JBBDZU010000007.1 coordinate 181,512, forward strand.
AGAGCAAACGATCCAACATCGCCCATAAAAAACCTAGCCGGGTAAATATTAAACCAGGTGTAGGCAAGTAGTGCCCCCGTAACCGTCATGCAAAAGCCAGACAAGCCGTACTTTTTTTCGATCAGAGCGATAAGCGCATAGGCGCCAAAAGCAATAGCTGCTAATCCGCCAGCCAGACCATCCAAGCCGTCGGTGATATTAACGGCATTGGCTGTCGAGAAAATAACCAGTACAAACAAAGGGATTATTAGCCAGCCAATGTGGACGGCATCAAAAAACGGTATGTGAATAGTTGTCACATCAAGTTTTGCATAAAACCACCAACCGCCAACTAAAGCTACGGCCGTAAGTAACAATGACTTAATTTTGGCTCGCATGCCAGCAATTCCCCGGCCGACGGCTTTAATGTTGATGATGTCATCAAATAGGCCTACCATTCCCGCTCCAACCATGGCGGCCAGCGGCAGCCAAGTTTCCGAACGGCTTAGGTTACCGGCTAAAGTTACTATCAATATCGATAGCACAAAGATAATCCCAGCCATAGTCGGTATATTGCGCTGATGTTTGGCGGCGTGAAGCTTGTTATAAACACTGGAGACCTCACCGGTTATGGCCACTGTACGGGCCTTTTTCCACCATTTACCAGCAAATGCAGCAGTGGTGTAAAGAGGAGTTAAAGCCATGCAGACGATAAAACTTAAAAACCCTAGTGCAAAAATCTGCTCTATGGTGCCAGAATCAGCAACAATCGATAAATTACTCATCTTTTAACTTGCTCGCCATATTATAGCACTAACGTTTAGGGAGAGTTTTTGGGTGGCACGTTAAAATTACTAATAAGCATACGGGCTAAATCTCCAAAAATAGGTTGAGCGGCGCCAGCACCAGCATAAGTGCCTATACGTGGCTCCCTGACAACTATGGCGATAACATACTTGGGCACATCGCCCCCAACAAAACCTATATATGTCCCGTTAAACCTATCCTCATAATAGCCGCCAGCCGGATTGGCAATTTGTGGCGTACCAGTTTTGCCGCCGATGCCATAGTTAGGATTAAGCTTTGGACTAAAATTGTGATTAGTAACCACATATTCCATTAGCCTACGAAGAGCTTGGCTGGTCTGAGCTGATACTACATTTTTTCTGACAATTTTAGGTGTTTTGGGAACCTTGTCACCTTTGGCATTATAGGTAGCGTCAATTAAACGTGGTTGCCAGTAAGTTCCGCCGTTAACTATCGACGATAAGGCTGCTGCCATCTGAAGTGGCGTTAAGGTCATAGCCTGACCAAAAGACGTATTGGCGTAAGCTAAGTCAAGGGCGAAGCCCGAATTTGGCGGTGGTATATAACCTGCGGCCTCATAACCCTGCTCGATGCCTGTTGGTTTGCCCAAGCGGTAATGCTCTGTCATGTAGTTATGCCATCGCTCCCTGGCCTGCTTATTAATCTCGCCGCCTCCCATTTGCATTAACATCCAGGTCGCTCCAGTGTTTAGCGACAAGTTTAAAATGTCGGCTATATTCCGCTGTCCGGGTCCGGAAATCTCCCTAATATTTGTCACAGGATGGCCGTTTAGTGTCCAGCGATTGGGGTCGTAGTAGCTGGTGTCTTCCTTGATAACTCCGAGATCCAAAGCGGCAGCGGCAGTTAAGACCTTCATCGAAGAACCTATCTCTAAAGCCGAGCCTACTGCCGGATTGGCAAAAATGTTTTGGTCGCTAACCTTAAAATATTCCGCCGGATTATAGGTTGGAAAATTAGCCATAGCTTTTATGGCGCCGCTATATGGATCCATGATTAAAGCGCTGCCAGCTTTGGAGTTTGCCCGGCTTAGACCTTTCGCCAAAATGCTCTCTAACTCTTTTTGCATTGCTAGATCAATAGTCAACCTGACCTTTTTGCCGGGCACAGGATCTATTTGGGTATTCTCTTTAGAAGCTACCAGCGGCACACCGTTGGCGTCGGTTATAGCTTTTAGCCGACCCGGCTGCCCAGCAAAATCATAATCTAAGGCCTGCTCTATTCCATAATTACCCTTGCCTTCGCTGTTCACAAAACCAAGTATTTGTGCAGCCAAACTTCCTTGGGGGTAGGTTCTATAGTGCTCGGCCTGGACACCAACGCCCGGCAATTTAAGAGCAACTATCTTATCTTTTTGCGATTCCGATAAACGCTTGGTTAAAACTACATAGCGAGTGTCCCTTTTTTTCATCAGAACCTCGTAGTCAGCTGGCTTGGCCGCCGTAATATCCGCGGTCTTTGCTGCCGCAAGCTTTACGTCAGAAATTAATCCGGGGTCACCAAAAAGCGTGTAAAGTTTTTCGTTTAAGACCAGCGGCACCGCTTTATCGCCCTGGTAGGCTTCGATAATGCCCCGCTCTGCCGGGATGACGTATTCCTTAAGCTGATCGCTTAAGGCCTGCGTGCGGTAGAAATCATGTTTAATTACCTGTAAATAAAAAAGTCTGGCAATAAACGCCACACATATTAATACAAGCAAGCCGTACCATACGTTCAGTCGTAGGTTACTGCTCACATTCCCGTGGCCGGACATGTCCCATCTCATTTACACCCCACGTAAGTTTATTATCCGATTTCTTATGCGCATTTTAAGTAAAGGTCGAGCTTAGCGGACAACACCTGAAGGTGTTGCAGATACCAAGCTTTTGGCCACTTGGCTGTTAGCAATTCTATCAAGTGACTGCAAACGAGCCGCGGCTACTTCTAGGTTTGCTTTCTCGCTTTGCAGCAGTGAGTGCTGTTTTTGCAGCTCGTTAATAGTGTAGCCATGGCTGTTTGTCTTTGTAACTTGGGTTAAATAAAGAAGTCCAATTAGACAAGCCAGAAACAGCAAAATTATGGTATTGCTTATTGGCCCTATGGCTTTGACTGCTTCGCTTGCAGCTACAAAGTTTTGGTTGCGCCGTCCGTACTGTCGGCGGCTTAGGCTAATTGAGTTTGAATATGTCATATTTTGTTTTTGTTTAGTCTGGTGGCAGCGCCGGGTTAGCTTAGGGTGCAAAAACGACGCTGCCTATGGTCCCTCTTTAAGGACCCCTCAGATTACTCTGACGGGCACTTTAGAGGCTCGAGAGCTTTGGTACTCTACCTTAATCGGCATGAGTTTAACCATTTAACCTTTCTTTGTTTTTATTTTTACTGCGGCCCGTAGCTTTGCGCTGCGAGCTCGCGGATTGGAAGTAATTTCATCGTCTTTAGCCGAAATGGGTTTCTTGGTCAAGGCTATCAGCTGTTGGTCATAGGAAGTAGCAGTGCGGTCGGCTAAAAAACTTTTCACTAGGCGGTCTTCTAAGCTATGGAAGCTAATGACGGCTAACCTACCGCCCTCCGCAAGTAGATCTACCCAAACCGGTAGGCTTGTCGACAGCTGGCGAAGTTCGTCGTTAACGGCAATTCTAATTGCCTGAAAACTGCGGGTTGCCGGATGAACTTTTGACCGACGGAACTTTTTAGTTCGGGCAATGGTGTAAGCCAGCTCTGAAGTCGTCTTTAGGGGACGACTGCTAACGATTTTTCGCGCAATCGAACTGGCTTTGGACTCCTGCCCATAGTCGCGCAAGATTTTTGTTAGTTCAGCCGAGCTACAGTTGTTCACAATTTGTGAAGCTGTCAGTTCTTGGCTTGTATCCATCCGCATATCTAGGGGCCCTGTCTTTGTCAAGGAGAACCCTCGTTCGGCTTGGTCAAGGTGCGGTGAGCTTAAACCTAAATCTGCCAAAATGATGTCGAATTTGTTGCCTCTCTTTGCGAGTTCGTGGCTGGCGCTCAAAAAATCCTGGTGGACAATTTGAGTTCCCTGCCCTTTGAAGCGCTTCGCAAGGTAGGCAACCGCTTGAGCGTCGCGGTCTATTAAAACCGCTTTATGGGGCGCTTTTGTGCGATCTAAAATGGCCGCGGCATGTCCGCCGTACCCGGCGGTTAAATCAAGGTACGACTCGTGCGCCTTTGGTGCCAGAACCTCCAGAACTTGGGTTAGAAGTACGGGGGCATGGCGCATCTCGGCTCTACCTATGCTACTTTGTTGGTTTTCTTTTGGCATTTTTGTTTTGGCAAGGCCACCTATTTAGCAGCCAGCTTTTTGTTTTTATAGTTTTTGTTTTTTATGGCTTCGCCAGATAGGCGAGGCCAGAGCTTAGGGCGCGTCTAGCATTGCCAGACTTGCTACTAGGCTCGTAAAAGTCCTTTCACAAGGACTTTAAATGAGGTGGAGTTTTGGGAGGTGTTACCTTTTAGAAGGTGCGAGGATTTTTGTTGTCGATGGTTCCTAATGCCCACCGGCTGACTGCCAAATAGCTAACCTCGAAGTTTTTTGTACTTTAGTTTTGCTTCCAGATTGTTAAGTTGCTATCAATTCTTTGCTTAGCTGTCTGTCGCAGACAGGCGCCAGTAGCGCCCGGCACGTACACCCACAATGTTTTTGTCGATGCCAGCGTAGTCCAACAAGTGCTGGGGTAGCTGGATCCGACCTTGTTTAGAGTCAATGTCGGTTTCGTGCTTGCCCGTTCTAAACTTGACGTTGAGGTCGGCCGTAGCTTCATCGAGGATGTTTCCCGAAAGCGCCGGCTCCATCAACTCGTCCCAAACGGACTTCGGAAAAAGGTGCAGATACTTTTTGAATCCCCTGGTCACTACTGCTCGGCTGCCAAACTCGAAACGTACTTCGGGAGGCAGGGTAAGCCTCCGTTTATCGTCTAGTTTGCGCTGCCAGTAGTCTCCCATAGTGATTGATCTGCTTAGTGGTTTTTTGTTTTTGTGGGTGAGTTAATTACTACCCACTTTTACCCACTAACGGCAGTGTACAGTCATTTTCTACCCACTTGCAAGTCTTTTAAAAGAAAAAAGACTCGTTAGAGGAGTCACTTTTCCACAGTTTTAACAGATATTATTTATTTGCGCAACATATAGCGTCTTGACGGTGCAGTGGCACGCTATTCCCCGTGAGGAGTTCAGTTACTTAGGCTGTTCTAGCGAAGAAGGAGATTGTTTAATCTCATGGCCGTAGGCTTCGCTGAATAGATAAGATATACCTACAGCGCTTAATACTGCGGCTCCTACTACTGCTGCGGTTTTTCTTGCTCTATGCTTACTGACGTTAGCAGTCGATGGTTCAATAACCTCAGCGGACAAGACGTCTCTAGGTGCGACCCTGCGCGAACCTTCCCAGTCAAGCTGGGCGGCCATTCGCTGATCTATAGAAGACTGGTCCACTGGTCGTTCGTAAGCTGGTCTTAGCTCGTCTGGTGTTTTTATCATAACTATTCTAGTATAGCATAAAGTACTAAAATGGTCAAGCTTATTTTACTATACCCTTCTCTGCTGTCGTAGAACACTATTCTCTCAAAAACTAAATTTAAATCAAGATAGTTCTTTAATCTTGTCGGCAAACCATCTGGCACTTTGGCGAACAGTCCGCTTCATACCCTGCTCTTTATCCACCTCTACTAGGCCAAACTTAGGCCACCAACCCTCGGCCCATTCGAAGTTATCTAACAGGCTCCAATGCAAATACCCTTTGACTTCTACGCCCTCACTTATGGCTCTTTGCATAGACACAATGGTTTCTTCTATCCACCACTGGCGATATTTGTCATTCATATCGGCCAGTCCATTCTCACTGACTAAAATTGGTTTCTTAAACCGCGTCCATGTCCTAATTAGCAGAGGGTAAAGCCCTTCGGGTTCCATATACCAGCCTAGGTCGTTTATAGGTAACTTGGGGTTCTTGCGCTTAAAGGCGCCTGTGTAATAGTCGGTAAAATAATAGTTAATGCCAATAAAATCCTGCTGCCTTCGAATCCGGAGCAAAAACCACCAATTCCAAAAATATCTCATTAGCTTTGTAGAAAACCTATCTGCCAAATTATTGGGCCGCTTGGCCTGAATATTAGCCAGTTGCGCCGCTATACCTACTTGAAGCTCTGGATTCATATCTTTTATGCGACCGTAAGCCCGACGATGAGCCTTTGCTAGATTAAAGTACACTTTTAGGGCATTAATCAGACTTCTCTGCCCCGGCGGCCAGTCTTTAACCAAATAGCCTTTGCTCATGTAAACGCTAGGCTCGTTTAAGGTAATAATGTACTTTAGGTCTGAGCCGTATTCTTGAATGATTTTTTCGCTAAACCTAACAAAGTAATCAATATTGGCCCTTTTCTCAAAGCCGCCCTTAGCGGTGAACCAGGTTGGCATTGTCCAGTGCCAGATGTTTAGGATTGGCTCAATGTCGCGCTTTTTTAACTCCTCTATATATTCCCGGTAATGTTTGATCTCGTCTTCGTCCCAACTGCCCTCTGCCGGTTCGATTCGCGACCATTCAATGCTAAAGCGAAAGGCGTTTAGGTTAAGCTGCTTTAATAAATCAAAATCCTCTTTATAGCGAGTGTAGTGCTCCACCCCCTTGCCTGAAATATAATTTTTAGGATTTTGAGCTAGCTCTTTTATTTCGCCCCAAACCGGCACGTTTTTAAGACGCACATCGGCCGTTTTAGCTAGCCGTTCAGCATTTTGCTGTTCCCAAACCGTCCACTGGTTTTGATTGCCTCCTTCTACCTGGTGACCGGCAGTAGACGCCCCCCATAAAAAATCTTTGGGGAAGCTTGTTTTATTTTGTTGGGACATTTGCCCCTATTGTAACAAAGGCTAAGGAGTTTGCTGGATTTCTTGAGCGAACTCTGTAATCATTTTATCGACAGCTAGTTTCCAATTTTTACTTCTCCACAAAAACGTTACGCCGCCCACGGCAACCGCACCTAACCGCATTCGATAGGCCATCTCCCTGCCGGAGTCGACGCCCAACTCGCTAGCTACAGCAATCCCGCTACCTTCTAGCTCGAGCTGCCAATTATTTAGCTGCTCTCGAGCAATAATTTTGACTCTAGCCGATGTGCCGCTAAGGCTTGCCATGTGGCCGTTTATTTCTCTTTGGTGTGGAATAGTATTCGAGGCTACGATAGTTTGAAAAGCCCGGCTTCCTTTAAATACGCTTGCCATGCTTGGCAGCCATGGTTCACTCATACTTTTAATGTAGTCGGGAATAGTAATGCCCAGCCATGATTCGTGATGGGTGTATAGTTCGGGCGGCATTTTGGCCATCAGTCGTTCATGTTCTGCCGGGCCAAATTTAATATAAAATTCCGAGACTGCCTTATCCATAGCTTCTAAGTCATACCCCATAATAGGTGCATAGTTACCACCAATATCTGTGATATGCGGACAACTAAAATTAACCTCCACACCATCTACGTCAGTCTCTAGAAAATCGTGAGCCAATTCTAGGGCTTGCTCGGTAGAAGAGCTGCCATCGGACGTCTCCATTGGCGACACGCTAGCTATGAGTAGCTTGCCTTTTTCGTGAGCAATATACGCCAGCTTGTTAATTAGTTTGAGGGCATTTGACCGACCAATATTTGGTAGTAACATGCGGTTATAAGTTTCACCTGTCTCTTGATCATGATGAAAAATTTCTAACCCTTCTTGTCGCGACAGCGTAAATGAGCCGACTTTAATTGCCCCTATTCTGGTAGCGGCCAGAGTTTCTACCTCGCGAGTGATATTATCTTCGCTTGTCCCGTTTATGGAGCCGGCCGCATTTTGTAAAGGCGACTCAACTTCTTTCCCAACAAAAAAGTAAGATTGCTCGGAGGGCTCAGGCAGTCTGCTCATTTAATGTCGGATTAAACTCTTCAATTTTAAGGAAAAGCTTTCCTAAAAGCTGTAAGTACGAAGTACCTGTGCGTGTGTTTACTCCTTCTTCCATTTGATCAATGAAAAGACCCGATGGATGATGGGTAAGCTCTACAGAAAGTTCTTGTTTTCTAGGGAACGGGTGCATAATTCGCACTCCCCGTTCTTCGATAATTCTCAAGACCGGAGAGTCGGGTGTAATTTGGGTTTCTTTTAAGTACTCTTCTTCCTTTTTTGCGATCCGGTGCTGATAATCCTCTTTGCTTTCCCCTCCCTCTTTTGGGATTCTTTCTGTTTGATGTCGGTTCATATAGATAATCTGGGCTTTTTGGGCAGCTTTTGAAATATCATGCATGACTTCAAAAGAAACATTTCTTTGCTTGAGCTTTTCAACATATTCAGGCTCAAGCTCCATACCGGGGGGAGTAGAGAATATATGGTGAGTATCATAGTAGGCAAGTAAGTTCAGGAGAGAATGCGCGGTACGCGCCTTAGCGGGATCTCCCACGTAGGCGGTAGTCAGGCCGTCAAATTTCCCAAATGTTTTTTTAATTGTTTGACCATCTAAAATGGCCTGCGAGGGATGCTCGTTCTTGCCATCGCCACAGTTAACAATAATTGCCCTACGTGTATATTGGGCTGCTTTTTCGGCAGCGCCTTCTGTATCCGACCTAAAAAAGATGAGCTGGTAATCGAGCGCATCAAATGTTAAAAAAGTATCTTCCCAAGTCTCACCTTTTAGAAGAGATAGGGTATCCGCAGGGTGTGGTTCTTGGAAAGCTACTACGCCAAGTCTTGCACAGGCTCGTAACGAACTGTAGCGTGTTCTTGCTGAGGGCTCTACAAATAAGGCAAGTGCTGCTGCACCGCGCGGATGGGCTTTTTTTATTCTCCTTTTGGCTCTTTCGAGTTCTCTGGGCTTTTGCAGCCTTACGGTTGTTTCAGAAATTCTCTCAAATACTTCTGGTGTTATCTGCGATCCAGAAAGTAGATGTTGCGGCACTTCAGAGCTCATTGATAACTAATATAGACTTGCTCTAAAAAAGAGCAAGCATGAGCGTGAAAGAAAACTAAAGCCTAGAGCCCTACCCAACCAATGGCTGCGCCCATGGCTAGGAAGGCGACCAGTTGATTGCCAACATTCAAAACCGTGAGCTTTCTGGAGCGCTGTTCAAAGGCACCGTGAACGACAAGGGTCGTTGCAGCCACACCTAACCACAGCCAAAAGGCCGTGCTCATAGCGGCATTCATAAACGAGTTACCAAAAAACTGGTAAGACAAGTATGCCACGTGAGCGAGCACATAAGCCGTTAAAAGAGATGTCACGACGGCTATAAACATCGGCATCCACCCGCCTTCTCTCATTTTTTTCTCGTCCATTTTAGTAAGACTCATCCAAGTCTTGCCAAAGACCGCTTTTGAGTACCATAGGCTGCCTACAACCATAGAGGCGGCTGCAGCCGCCAAAACCCCTACCATATTAATTTCTACTTCCATAGCACCTCCCATTTATATTTTTAAATATGCTCCTAATGCCTCGTTAAGGCAAGATATAGGCTAGGCTTCAAAAATGCTAAAGGAATTGCCTTCGGTATCTTTGCAGTAACAATATTTCTTGTCACCCATTGCAATAACGTCGGTAGTTAGCTTACCACCAGCTTTTTCTATTTTTTGGCGGGCTTTGTTTATGTCGTCCACATCAATAGAGCAAACAAAAGCATTATGACCGCCTACTCCTCGGTGACCCCTGCGCGGCATTAAGCCACCATTGATGCCGGTTTTTTCCTTATTGCCGGTATAGATCACCCAATAATCCTGACTGCTTACTTTTTCTATCTTCCAATCTAATGCCTGTTCGTAGAACTTTTTAGCACGCTTTGCGTCGTCAACGGCTATTTCAAAATGTATTACTCGTCCCATTAAGCCTCGCTCCCTCCTTCTTGTGCTAGTTTTTCTTCGCCAATTTCGCGGGCCCTACCCACAACTGCTTGATAAACGTCATTGTCCGGATAGCGATCTTGTAAAAATGTAATCGCTTTGACGCCGTCAAAACCAGATTCCTCTTCTGCTATTTCAAAAACCTGCTTTTTTAGTTCTTCGTCGCCTAGCTTTTCGACCCACTCGATAACAGCTTCCCTGATGTTCGCGGATACTTCCTGGCCCATGCGGATGGTTTGCTCATTCTCCATTTTGTCTCGCTCTCTACCCACCCAGTAATTTTGCTAGCTTCGTAAGGGGAACTCTTTCTTGTTTAGTCGTATCGCGATTACGAATCGTCACGTCGTTAGCTTTAAGCGAGTCAAAGTCGATTGTTATGCAATGAGGGGTGCCGATCTCGTCTTGGCGGCGATAGCGTTTGCCAATGTTGCCGTTGTCATCCCACATAACGTTGCCGATTTCTTTCTTTAGAGTTGTATAAACTTCACGGGCTTTTTTAACTAACTCGGGCTTGTTCTTAAGAAGCGGGAAGACCGCTATCTTTATTGGTGCTATGTGCTCAGGTAGTTTGAGAAGGACCCGCTTTTCTCCGCCCTGCTCGTCCTCGGCATATGTAGAGCTCAAAACTGCCAACACTAAACGCTCTATACCAAAAGTGGGCTCCAGCACATGTGGCACGAATGCCTCACCACCATCTTTGGGTTGATATGCCAGATTCTTCCCACTATGTTTGATGTGCGCTTGAAGATCAAAATCGGTGCGGTACGCCAAACCCGTAAGTTCTTTTTTGCCAAAGGGATAATCAAACTCCCAATCAATGGTTTTTTTACTGTAGTGGGAGCGGTCTTTGTCTGGGTGCTCAAACTTATGAAGTTTCTTAGGGTCTATTCCAATATGGTCTAAGTACTCCGCTTGCTGGTCTAACCAATAATCAAAAACTTTTTGCCATCCGCCAGCGGCCGGAGTCTTTGGATTGAAAAAGTACTCAATTTCCATCATTTCCATTTCGCGGTCACGAAAGATAAAGTCACGTGGGCTTATTTCGTTTCGAAAAGCCTTACCGATTTGGGCAATGCCAAACGGCATGTCCGGCTGGAAGCTATCAACGACGTTTTTAAAATTTGTGAATATTCCCTGCGCAGTCTCCGGCCGTAGATAAGCTTCATTCTCCTCGCCCTCAACCGGCCCTATGCTAGTCTTGAACATTAAATTGAATGCTTTAGAGGGAACATATTCTGAAAATTTAGAACAATTTGGGCATTTGACCTTGCCCTCAATATAAGACTCGTCTCGGGCTTGAGCGGCTTTAGCTAAATCGCTCTCATCCGAAAAACCATGTATTGATCTATAAGAATCTACCCATTTTTCTAACCATAAAGCATCATTTTGTTTTGTCGGTGGCTTATTTGGGAATCTATCAGCGCGAAAACGTGCTTTACACTTCTTGCACTCAACTAATGGGTCGGCAAAATTAGCTAAGTGGCCGCTGGCTTGCCAAACTTTGGAATTCATGAGAATTGCTGAGTCCAAAGGGTACATGTCGTCTCGCGACAAGACGAAATGCTCCCACCAAACATTTTGAATGTTTTGTTTGAGCATGACACCCAGTGGTCCCCAGTCCCATGTACCAGCCAATCCGCCGTAGATTTCACTGCCCTGATAAATAAAGCCGCGCCGTTTGCACAGGCTAACAATATCTTCCAGTTTCACTTGCGACATCTTATCTAAAATTATACCTGTAGCGAACTTTTAGGTCTATTAAGGGAAAGGTAGTAGCGCCGGTTCGGCCTTAGTCGAATCTGGATTTACTCCAGAAGGCGCGTTGAAGGAAAACCGCAGGTTGTCCTTCAAAGTTCTTATACCCGAACGTAGGAATTGAGCATAGCTTGGATAAGGGGTTGGGTCTCGCCGGCTAAGGCCTCTACCCCGCTGACACGCGTCAATACTTTAGGACGCTGGGCCGAGAAGCCGAGCCGTAAAAACTTTATATGCTGTGCGCTATATGGCCCCTGGTCGGACAATTGCGGCACAAAGTGCATATGGTCCATATGGAAGCTATAAGTTCCCGAGATTTTTAGCTTAGCGCCCGACTTATCGCTATCTAGGTTAGGGCTATGACCGGTTAGTTTAAGCAATTGCATCCTAAACCATAAATCGGTTAGCGACTGTTCAATTTGCTTGTCATCTAACGCTTCCAGGCCGATCCTAAGCAAATCAAAATAAGCTGGCTCGGCAGCATCCTCGACAGCCCGATTAACCATTTTAAGCAGCTCAAAGCCTAAGCTAGTGCGGCCAAGGTCTTTAACGATGTTGCCGTAGTGTTTTACCAGACGGGCTGAAATTAAAGTGTCTATCCCGCTCCGCCCAGGAATTAAGGTTAGGTCGCTAACACTAAACAGCTCAATACTACCAGCAAGTTTGGCCTTAGATTTGCGCACGCCTTTAGCCATAGCTTTGACCTTGCCATGGTCTGGCGTTAAAAAAGTTAAGATTCTATCGGCCTCGCCGAAGTCCGTCCGAGCCAATACTATGCCGGTTGTAGTATAGCGCTGCATAGATTCTAGGCTGTGGCTAAAGCCAGGTTAACGCCTGCAGCTAAAGTTTTAAGAGAAGTGGCCGTTTTAGAATAAACCGCTGCAATATTGAGTTCTAGTACCGCTCCCAGTGGCAGGGTCACTTTATCTGCCGGGATATTACTAAAAATTATTACCGGTAGTCGTTGCCACTCTGGGTAGCTTCTAAATTCATATAGGAACTCGGCGGCACTTCTGCCGGCCAGAAGTAAATCTAAAATTACTAGATCGGGAGTATTAGCATCGGCGCTAATGATGGCCGACTGAGGGTCGACTCGCCAGTCGACCTGGTGTCCTTGATTTTTTAAAATCTTTCGGACATTAGCGGCAATAAGTTTATCGGCCTCGATTAATAAAATCCTTGCCACTCAGGTGCTCTAATTAAACAAACTTTAGTTGTTTAGAGGCCGGAATGGCCGTAGCCAAGCCTGGGATATTACGATGGGCCGAGGCCCTAAGCGGCTGCCACATTAAACTACAAAGCATATCGGCAATTAGCACGCCGCTGGCTGCTCCAGGCGGTAAAGCCGGCAGTGGCTGGCGGGCCCGCCCCACCAGGCCGCGGGCGGCTCGGAGCGTTTTATCACTTAAACCGTTAACATTGCCATAAACACCGGCAGCTATACCATTGTCTATGGAACGATGAGCCCCCAAAACAATACGGTATCGACTAGCTTGAGATTGAGCAGCCTGGGCTCGCAATAGACTAGTGCTTAGGACCTCCATGGCCGAGAATAAACTAGGCTGATGAGCTAGTACTGGCCTGAGTCGGCCAGCCACATCAACCTCAATGACTGTCGAATACTGTTTGGCGTAAGGGCTTATGCGATGAGCAACTTCATCTAATACTGCACCGATTGCCAAGGGCTCTAGCGGCAAGCTGCCAGACTCGGCAGCAGCCAAAGCATGGCGGTAAGCCTCAATTAATCTTAATCCGGCTTCGGCTGATAGCGACATAGCCTCTGTGCTCTTTTTGACTCTGGCTTGATCAGGGTTTGCCTCTAATACCTCTAGTCCTGTTTTAACCTGTAGTAAGGGTAAGGCCAGATCATCGCTTAAGGCGATAAGCAGCGCACGCTGTTGTTCCTGTTCCACAAGTTCAGATTTGGTTGAACGAAGCCTCAAAATACCCTCTTTTTGTCTGTTCTTTGGCTAATTATACACGCCCCTTATAGTCAATATAGTTGTAAAAAATGGCTGAGTATATCTAGGGGACAAAAGTTAGGCTAGGAAGAACAATTTTTTCAAAATCAGCAATAAAATTTCGCGACTCGGTGTAAATTTTAAGGGTTTTATCTCGAACTTTGGCAACCACAATTGCCCCTTGAAGGCCTTCATCTAGCTCGCCATCCAGATAAAGCCCTGGTTGGGCTCCGCTGGCATTTTGCATTTTTGGTGAGATATAAGCTCTGGCCGTCAGTGAACCTTCTTCGATGGCTGAGCTAAACTCCTCAACCACCTGGCTGTATTCATCATCGACAATTTCTACGCGTAGGGCGTAAGATGATTCTGCATCAACCGCTGGCACAAAGTCCGGATGGAAATAAGCGTCCAGCGGCGTGTCCACTGAGCTAGCAACGTAGGCGCTCCAGGTTTTTGGATAATCGAAGGTAACCGAACCATAAGTAGCTGAACCTTTGTAAGTCTTGTGCGGCGACTTGCTCTGCTCAGCAAAGTCTTTTTCCAATTTTGCAGCCTGAACAGCTTCGGCCTGCGCCACAGCTTGAGCTATTTTATTATCGACGTTATTTTTATAATCTTCCTTTGAGCCATAGAACAAAAATGCTGCGACTGCTGTGGTTATCAGCAAGACACTAAGCAGACCGATTGCCAGATAATACTTAAGGGGACGCGGTTGGCTCTGAAGAGGTGGCATATAGCTTATGGTAAATGAGTTAGAGAAGGTGCGCAACCCTAACTGGCTGATACTGGTAAAGGAATAAAGCGTCTTTTTGAGTAGTTGGCTTACGGCCAGGAATCTTAAATGCATGGGAGACTACTTTAAGGCGGCGCGGCTTTTTTTGTTTGCTGAGAAAGCCATCCAGCCGCTTCATGTGCCGTTCGATTAAAAATACATAAACACCATCTGCCGCCGAAATATCGGCCCGCCAAAAACTTCCCCAAGTTACTTTCACCTGTTTACGGTAAGCTCTTGTGATAAGCCAAGCCGTAAAAGCTAAAAAGGGATTTAGCTCATAGCCCACCGCGTTTAGTCCCCTGCTGGCTGCGGCTCTAAGGAAGCGCCCATCACCGCAGCCTAGATCAACTACCGTTTGACCGTTTTTTAAATCTAGCAAATCAAGGGCATCTTCTTGAGTCTTTTTTAAAGTGGGCAAATAGGGCGCACCAAATAGTAGCACTGCGCCAAAACTTAGCGCTAAGGCAGTGGCGATGGCCCATGTGAGCCAAAAAATTATCGTTAAAATATCTAGCATTAACGTTTAGCAGCCAAACCCCGACCGTTAAGGGCGCGGCTATATAAAATATAGCCTGGAACAAGCTGGATAAACATAGTTAACACTCTAAACATGACAGTTACAGGAATACTTAATCGTGCTGGGATGCCTGTGGCGACTAAGACAGCCGTCATCAAACCTTCATAAATACCAATACCCGCAGGCAATACCGAAATTAATCCAGCAAAATTAGCGACCGCGTAAGCTAAAATGATTGCGCCAACATTTACTAGTTCTCCAAAAGCCAGATAAACCACATAAAGAGCCGCTACTTCTGTGGTGTTAGCAAAGAAGGTGTAAACAAAAGGCATCTTTAATGATCGCCAATTCTTTTTGAGGATTTTATAATTTTCGTGAAGTTCTACAAAAGATGCCTGGGCTCTTTTGATGCTAATAGTCTCTGGGTATTTAGGACGAACAATATGGACAAGCTTATTTAGTCCTTTGGTAACAAAAGTCAAAAAGGTGCTAATCCGGCTCTTGCTATCGAGAATGTATAGACCTACAAATGTGCCGACAATTAATAGAGTAATTAAAGAACTTGCCACCACCATAACTAGGTCGTTAGCATGGCCGCGGGCAGCCAAGAAAAATAGGCCTAAAACCAACAGCGGCTGAAAGCTAACAAAAACTAACATAAATTTCATAACTTGCGTAAGAGTTGCTTGAGAAGCAGTGACATTTTGGCTACGAGCCCGAACGCTAAAATAAGAGACCCCACTTATACCGCCACTTGGAAAAATATTGTTAACAAATTTAAGCTCCATGGTCATCTTAAACATGGCCGCGTAGGAAACAGTCTTACCTAATGTTTTAAATAAGCTCCGGTACAGCCTAGCGTAAGCATCGTTATTTAAGATTTGAATAGGGATTAGCAAAAGCAAAGCTAGTGCATTAACCTGGCCCAAATTACTAATAACGCCACCGATCTGATCTCTTAAGCCATAGACTAAACCAACTAAAGCTATAAACGTTACGATGGTTAAATAAAGCTTCCAGCGCGACTGCTTGAGAGGATTTATTTTTTCTTCCATGCCTTTGTCTGATTATATAGGCTAAACTTAGATTAAAATAATGGCAACACACGATTTTACGGCTCAAACATTAGTGATCTTAGGACGTCAACCGGCGCTTGGCCTGGCTGAGCTTGAAAGTCTATATGGAGCTAGCAATCTAAGACCTATAGAGCATGGGGCACTGCTTAGGGTACCGACTGAAGAAGTTGATTTTAGACGGCTGGGCGGAACGATTAAAACCGCTCGAGTTCTTGCGGTTTTGCCTCACAATGATTGGGCCTCTGTCTCTAAATATTTAAAAGCTGAAGTCCCCAAACATCTAGCGACAGCTGTCCCCGGCAAGTTTCGGTTAGGGCTGAGTGTTTATGGCCTAGATGTTACCCTACCCCGTTTACACATGGATCTAATGGCTATTAAAAAATCAACTAAAGGCCTTGGCCGGTCCATTAGAGTGGTTCCAAATAAAGAATTGGCGTTAAGTAGCGCCCAAGTTTTTCATAACAAATTGACACGCTTAGGCGCTTGGGAACTTTTGTTAGTTAAAAACGGCAAAAGTACCATTTTGGCCCAAACTATGTTTGTCCAAGATATTGAGGCCTACGCGGCCCGCGACCAAGCCAGGCCAAGGCGTGACGCAAAAGTTGGAATGTTGCCACCAAAGCTAGCCCAGATAATAGTCAACTTGGCCATGGGACAAGTCAACCCTGAACGGATTAATCGATGGGATAAAGCTGAGGGAACCAAAATGTATGTAGTGTTTGATCCATTTTGTGGCACTGGTGTAATCCTGCAAGAGGCTTTACTAATGAATTATAGCGTGTACGGCACTGATATAGATCCAAGAATGATTGAGTATACAGAGAAAAACTTACAGTGGTTAGTAAAAAAATATCCTTCTGTGGAGGGAAGAGTTGCTCTCGAAGTAGCAGACGCTACTAAGCATTCTTGGGCCGGCTATGCCGGCGTAAGATTTAGCCGGATAGCCAGCGAGGTCTATTTGGGCAGGCCACTGGGAGCTTTTCCGCCCGAAGATAAACTGAAAGAAATCGTTTCCGACACTAATACCGTCATTAAAAAATTCTTAATAAATTTGGCCACTCAGCTCCAGGACGAGCGAACGATTTGCTTGGCTCTACCTGCCTGGCGAAAGCCAGACGGCCGGTTCGTCCATTTGCCGTTGATGACTAAATTAACAGATATGGGGTATAATATTAGAAAGTTTAAGCATGTCAGCTCCGAAGATCTGATATATTACCGCGAAAATCAAGTAGTCTGTCGTGAACTGGTAGTGCTGACTAAAAGGAGTCTGTAGGTGAGTAAAACTAAAGCCGGCGGTACAGCCAAAAATGTCCATGACAGTCCGGGCCAGCGACTTGGACTTAAGGTATTTGGCGGCCAAAAAGTTAGAACCGGTGATATTATTGTTCGCCAAATTGGCATGACTAAAAGGGCCGGCCCCGGCACTTTTTTGTCGCGGAATTTCACAATTCACGCCGCCAAAGACGGCATAGTTAAGTTTGTCCCCCGCAAGTTTAAGAATTTTGGCGGACGTAGCATACCGCGAACCGAAGTTAGAGTCGAGTAAGAGCAGTTTTAGTCTGAGTTTTAGCGGCCTTAGTTTGGTGAGCAAGGGCCGCTTTTATTAATCCTAAAAATAGCGGATGAGGGCGCTCCGGTCGCGAACGGAATTCCGGGTGAGCTTGAGTAGTCATAAAATAAGGATGGTCTACGGCTTCTATCATCTCAACTAGATTACCGTCTGGTGACACCCCACTTGCGGCTACTCCCCATTTTTTGTATTGGTTACGGTATTTATTGTTCGCCTCATAGCGATGACGATGCCGCTCGACAATATGGCTTTCGCCGTAAATCCGGCGAGCTAGGCTCCCGGCTGCTACCTGGCAGGGATAGTCCCCGAGTCGCATTGAACCGCCAGTATTTTCTTTGCCCTTTTGGTCGGCCATAGTTGCAATTACTGGGTGCTGGGTTTTAGGGTTAAATTCGGTGGAATTAGCGCTCGTTAACCCGGCTCGGCGGGCGGCAGCGATAAGGCCGACTTGCAAGCCTAAACATAGCCCTAGGTACGGAACTTTATTATCAAGGCTATAAGTGGCAGCCATCACCTTACCTTCAATGCCACGGCCCCCAAAGCCGCCAGGCACCACGATACCGTTTAGCGTGGCAAGCAGCCCGGTACCTGCGCGGTCTTTTGAGAGAGTCTCGGCATTAACCCAAACAATATCAATATTAACTTTTGCCGACCACGCCGCGGAACGCAAAGCCTCAAAGACAGACATGTAGGTATCGGAGTTATTTAAATACTTGGCAATGACTCCAATTCGGATAGTTCTAGGGTAAATTGTTTTGGCACTTTCAACCATGCGGCTCCAAGCTGTTAGGTTAGGGCGCTTAGTTTTAAGTGACAGATGCCAGCCGATAACCTCGGCTAGTCCGGATGCCTCGAGATACAAAGGTACTTCGTAAATTGTCTGAGCATTAGGCAGCAATACTATAGCTTCTTGGCTCACGCCACTATATAAGCTTAGTTTTGGCAGGACTGACTTAGGCGGCCGTGTTTCACTTCTGGCAATCAATACATCCGGGACGATACCTAAGCTTCTTAGTTCCCGCACAGCATTTTGAGCTGGTTTTGTTTTAAATTCACCGCTGGCACCAAGGTACGGTAAATAAACTACCTGCACGAACAAGCAATTTGCCCGATCAAGTTTAATCGACATTTCGCGGATGGCTTCTATAAAGCTAAGCGATTCATAATCGCCAATAGTACCGCCGACCTCCACGATATGGACGTCAAATCCCCTGCCAGTTTCGGCAATAGTTTTTTGGATATGACTTGTAACGTGAGGAATAATTTGGACAGTAGTGCCTAAATACTTGCCAGCTCGCTCGTCATTTATAACTTCGCTTAAGATGAGGCCAGACATTAAGCTACTGCTACTTTTTAGCTCAATATCTAAAAAACGCTCATAATGGCCTAGGTCTAAATCGGTTTCGGCGCCGTCGCAGGTCACAAAACATTCGCCGTGCTCTGCTGGATTCAAGGTACCGGCATCAACATTTAAATAAGGGTCGCACTTTTGGATGTTTACGGATAGTCCTTGGGCTTTTAGGATGGTGCCGATAGAAGCGGCGGTGATGCCTTTACCGACGCCCGATAATACGCCGCCGGTTACAAATATAAACTTAGTCTGCCGCTTGGGCACCGATGTCATCATCCTTGCTCATAGCTGGTTAGATACTACCACAGGCCCAAAGCCTGGGACAATTTAAAAGCCGTTATCTGGCCCCTATGAGGTCAAAAGCTTTATCTTTTTGCGGATCGCGTGAAGCCTTACGATCTTCTTCGCTCAAACCAACAGTCACATCTGGGGCAATTCCTTGCTTGTCTATGTTGCCCCCATCTGGCGTATACCATCGGGCTATAGTTACTTTAAGCTCCGCGCCGCCAGACAGTCGCTCCACTTGCTGAACACTGCCCTTGCCAAAGGTTTTTATACCAACGAGTGTGGCCAAGTCGTGATCGCCCAATGCCCCCGCCAAAATTTCGCTGGCGCTGGCACTGCCCTCATCAACTAGAACAACTGTTGGCAAGCCTTTTAAAATATTGCCCCCGATGGCGTATTCGGTGCCCACTACCTGGGACCCTCGGCGCTGAGTGACCACCGCCTGACCTTCATCAAGCCAAAGACTAGAGACCCCAACAGCTCCTTTTAAATAACCGCCTGGGTTGCCCCTAAGATCAAGCACTATGCCTTTAACGTTTTGTTTTTTAAAATCGGCAGCCGCCGCTTTTGCCAGCGCCACAGTGTCATCTGTAAATTGGCTTATCTTTATATAGCCAACATTTCCCTCTACCTGGTGCTTTACGCTTACAACGGTTATCTTAGCCCTTGTTATAGTTACTTCGAAGGGGGCTGCCTGGCCACGAACGATACCCAGTGTAACCTTGGTGCCAGCCGGGCCGCGAATTTTTTGGACTGCCGCACCCACAGACGTATCGGCGGTGGACTGTCCATTAATCGATACAATTTTGTCTTTTGGTTTTAAGCCAGCCTTTTCGGCCGGATAACCCGCCAGCGGCGCCACAATAACAATCGAACCCTCAGTGTCAGTGCCCAACTCGGCACCAATGCCGGCAAAAGTACCGCTTAGTGCCTCGTTAAATAGTTTTGCCTGCGCTGGGTTAAAGTACTCGGTGTATGGATCACCAGCTGCCTCTACTAAGCCGCTTTTTAGCCCATCTAAAAGTTTGGCCCTATCTAGGCTACCATCGTAATTAGCCTTTAAGGTTTGATAGGCCTCGTCGACCGATGAATAGTTTAGCTGGCCCTGATAGGTTGGCCGGGCGGCCTGCGTACTTAGGCCTTCAAAATAAATGTCGCCTCGGCCGACGACTACGCCGGTACCAAATAAAATAACCACCAAAGCCAAAGTCGCTAGCCCCCGTAACAACAAGTGACGGCGACCCCGCGCACCTACCCTTTTAATCATTTAAACCATTATAGCTTATACGGGTTTTAGGCTCTTAAGAGTCTTTCTGAGTTCTTTATTAGAAATAAACGAAGAGTAGTCCGGCTGGGCTAATAACATTAGCGTCGTATTTGCCGGTGCCCGCCCGGTTATAGTCACTGACCAATATGGAGCCGTCCTCGTTGACGGCTTCGACATACATTACGTGACCATAAAAGCCAAAGTTACTAACGGCGACCGCTCCTACTTTAGGAGTGGAGCTGACTACGTAGCCCTTTCCGGGAGCTCTGTTGTCCCATTGGTTGGCATTGCCCATGCCGCTTGGTACATAACCGCCGGAGCTTCTAATCCTAAAGGAAACCCAGTCTGTGCAGTTACGAAAACCATAACCGCCAGTCTGCCAGTTATAAATCGAGCCGCCAACTGCCCAGTCGTAATTAGAGCACCAGCCCTCTACGTTTCCGGTGTGAATACATTTAGCATAGCCCCACGGATAACCACCACCACCTAGACGACCGCCACTGCCACCAAATCGCCGAATATTCTCCAGAGCCTGCTGGCGCTTCAGTTCGGCAATTTTAGCGTTATTGGACTTAATTTTTTGGGTATAGCCCGCTTGTTGACCTTCGGTGTAGGCCAGCAGTTGACTCTGTTCGTTCCGGTCGGCGCTTAGGTTGTTTTGCAGCTGAGTTTGTTCGGCAATTAGACGCTCAACTGTATTTTTTTGGACCACAAGCTCTTGTTTAAGCTGGGCAATTTTGTCAACGGTTGCTGTAATTTTATCCTGGACCGCATTGCGATATTGCTCGCGATCAATAAATTCACCCAAAGACTTGCTAGCTGCTAAAATTTCTAAAGTAGAGATTTGGCTTTCTAAATACATAGTTTTGATGTTTTGGCCTAGCACATCTTTTTGTCTGGCTAGCTCTTCTTCGGCAGCTATAATATCGCGCTGAAGCTGGGCATGTTTATTCTGGTTGGCCACTATTTGAGCTTGCACGCCATTAATTCGGTCCTGCAACCTATTGATAGCGCTTTGGTAAGAGTCGGCCTCGACCTCCAGCTCATCAACTGCCGATTGGTGGCTAGCATTTTCTTCACGAAGGCCTGAGATGTCGTCGTCTAAGTGGTTGGCATAGACTAAGCTGGTAGAGATTACGGCTATGGTAAATAATGAAGATAGCACCAAGATGCTAAAGCGCTTAGGCATAAGTCTTATTTTATTTAATTTTTGTTTTAGCATTAACAAGTTAGTAATAGCATACCCCTTATAGTTAGTCAACTCTTAGGGGCTTTTGAAAACATCAAGATCAAAGGCCCAAAAAAGTTAGTTTAAATTTTTCTTTATCAAATGTTTATTAACGATGGAGCTTTAGATAGCGCCGCGTAGCGATAGCTGACGATGCGGCCCCGATGAGTATACCAATGGCGATTTGGATAGTCAAAATTCGCCAAAAATGACCAGTAAAGTAAGTGCTGGAATAGCCAATATCAAGTAGCCCGAAGCTGCTAGCTTGCAAAGTAGAGGAGGCTATTTTAAATAGCGCCGCGCAAATCGCTAAAGAAATAGCGGCGGCTACCACCCCATAAAGCATGGTCTCTACCACAAAGGGGCCGCGGATATAAGAGGTACTGGCTCCAAGTAACCGCATGATAATCAGCTCGTCACGACGATTAAAGATGGCCATGCGAATAGTGTTAAAAATAATTAGAGTCGAGATGATCAAAAAGACAATAATGCCGACTACTCCCGCTTGCTGGAAAAAACCGGTAGCTTTGGTGATATTATCGATAGCTCGCCGACGATCACCAGAATAATCACTGGGGTCAGATTGCAGCGCCTTAACCTCGGGCTTATCGATAAAATCTCTGATTTGCTGTAAGCGATTAGGGTCTTTAGGTGTGATTCTAAGCGAAGCTGGCAGCGGATTGTCGGTTTGGGATATAGCTGCAAGTAGCTTTGGGTTGTCGATGTTGGCAGCCTGATAATTCTTTAGAGCTTCTTCCTTGGAAAGATAAGAAACAGATTTAACATTATCAGCCTTGTAAAGCTGGCTGGTTAAATTGTCGCGCTGTTCGGTGGTTACAGAATCTTTAAGATAAACCGAAACACTAATATTACTGAGCAGGTCGTCAATAGTGCGGCTAAATGTAGCATTGGCCACTACTCCAAAAAGCAAAATTGTAAGCGTAATACCCATCATGGCAATTGCCGCGATGGCCAGCCAGATATTGCGGCCAAAATTAATCACCCCGCTTTTGAGGATTCTCTCGATAGTTATCAACCTGCGGGAATTTCTCATTTGTTTAAGCCTTGTATTGGCCCACGGCCCGGTCGGAAGTTATTCTGCCGTCAGAAATCGTGACTACTCGACGTTTTAAGGCATTCACAATATCTTGGTTATGTGTGGTCAAAAGGACAGTCGTACCAAAGCGATTAACCTTCTCCAGGACTTTAATGACGTCCCAAGCATGCTTGGGGTCTAGGTTCCCTGTCGGTTCATCGGCGATTAGGATTTTTGGCTGCCGGACAATTGCCCGGGCGATAGCTACTCGCTGACGTTCACCGCCAGATAACTCTAAGGGGTAGCTGCCGGCCTTATCTTTTAAGCCAACAACATCAAGTACTTTGGGGACAGTGTGCTTGATTTCGGCATTAGAAATACCGGCAATCTCTAAAGCAAAAGCCGTGTTCTCGTAGGCCGTTTTATTAAGTAGTAGTTTAAAGTCTTGAAAAACTACGCCAATCTTACGCCTAAGCAACGGTATGTCTTTATCTTTAAGCTTGTCGTAGTCCATACCTCCAACAATAATTTTGCCGCTGGTTGGTTTTTCCTCGCGTGTTAGCAGTTTAAAAAGTGTCGACTTGCCGGCGCCGGATGGACCCACAATAATTACAAACTCCTTAGGCTCTACATGCAAACTTACCCTCTCTAAGGCCGAACTTCTCCGGGCATAGGTCTTGGTGACCCTATCTAGCAAAATCATTCGCACTTAATTATAACAAAGTGGCATTTACAGTCTTTAAGCGGTTTGGCGAACTTTGAGCCCAGCTTCGATAAGTGGATCGATTTTGCCAGCTAAGACGTTCTCGACATCACTTGACTCATAGCCAGACCTAAGGTCCTTGACTTGCTTATACGGGTGTAGGACGTAGTTTCGTATTTGGTTACCGAACTCGGCACTTTGACTTGGCCCCTTAATTTCCGCCAGATTTTTAGCATGTTGCTCTAATTTAAGTTGAGTAAGTTTTGAGCGCAAAATTGTTAGGGCTGTTTGCTTATTTTGCATCTGGGAGCGTTCATTTTGAATACTAACCGAAATCCCGGTTGGAATATGTGTAAGCCGCACCGCGGAATCGGTGGTATTAACCGATTGGCCGCCGCGGCCGCCAGAACGAAAGACATCTATTTTCAAATCTTCGTCGCTAATGTCTGCCTCCCCGGGACTATCGATTAAGGGCAGAACTTCAACTTTGGCGAAACTAGTTTGCCTAAGGTTAGCGGCATTAAAGGGACTGAGTCGTACCAGCCTATGGACACCATGTTCACCGCCTAAGCGGCCATACAAGAATTGACCTCCAGTAATCTCAATGGTTGCGCTTTTGATGCCAGCCTCTTCCCCGACAGATTCTTCCAGCGGTTTGACCTTAAGCTTGTGGCTTTCGGCCCAGCGGACATACATTCTAAGCAGCATCTGTGCCCAGTCTTGAGCGTCTGTACCTCCAGCACCGGCATAGATAGCTAAAATGACGCCATGATCATCATAGGGTCCGTTAAGAAATGTCGCTTCGTTCAGCTCATCTAGACGGCTTTGTAGCATCTTAAGCTTAGAGTTGAGCTCGGACATCATATCGGTGTCGTATAGCTGAACTAGCTCGCTAAGTTCAGAGGCTTCATCAGAAAGGGCTTTAATCGGTTGGACCTGGCGCTCTAGTTGGGCATAACGCTTGCTAACAGTCTGTGCACGACCGCTGTCTTGCCAGAAATCTGCTTGGGACATTTGCTCTTTGAGTTCTGCTAGTTCGGCAAATCTGTCATCCAGTTTAGCTTTAGCTAACTTGGCCGCTATACCCTCCTTGAGCTGCCTGACTTTCTTTTGCAGATCATCCATATTTAAACATTCTACACTTTAAGGTGCTAAACTAGCTCACTACGAATGACGTCAGCTTTCAGGCCCAAAGTGGGCGAATTTGTTGGTTAAGCGTCTTAGCCAGCTCTCGGCTGCGGCTCCCGCCGCCCAAAATACCTAAACCCCCGATGCGATCAGAGAACATGCGCTCCGTCGCCGACATAATTTTTTCGCTACTAACCGCGTTTATGCGCTCAGGCACTGCTTCGTAATCATTAACTGTACCGTCAAAATAATAGCGGCTGCTATAGCCTGCCATGGTTCCAGCGACTGTTTGGGCGCTTCTTTGATGGCGACCGAGCCAGTAGGCTTTAGCCGACTTTAAATCAGCTAAACTAATGTCCCCACTCCGGACTCTGTCTATTTCGCTAATAATAATATCAAAAAGCGCCGGTGCGTTGCGCGCCAAAACTTGAGCGCTAAACCACCAACCAGTAACTGTCCGCATAATATCAAGGCCCGAACCCATGGAATAAATTAGTCCGCGTTCCCGAGCTTCGCCTAAAATCCGTGAGTATAAAGTAGCTGTCAGCATGCCATTGACCAGCTCTAGAGCATCCATGTCTGGATCTTCGAAACGGTTTAGGGCAAAAGTCTCTAGTTCAAAATAAACATTTTTGACAGATGGCCTGGGAATAAAAATGGGGTCAGGTAAATTTGTGGGTTTTTCTATTGGCAGCTCTAGCAGCTTTCTACCAGTCGGCAGCTGTAAGCCTTCTAGCATGCGTTTGATGGCTTCGCGTCGACCTTTTAAGTTACCAGCAATTACAAACCGTAGGTTACGGGTTACGTGGGTCTTGGCATAGTGTTCTTTTAAGTCTTTAGGCCGGACATTTTTAATTTGCTTTAGCCGTTCCCGATCGGTCATGGCCAGTAGTCCATGAGCTTCGCGCATAGTTATACCAAGCGTCCTAAAATGATTATTGGATCTAGCTGTTAGCTCATCACGCACATTGCCGTACTCGGCTTTGAACTCGTCTCGCAAAAATAGGGGCTTAGAAATCGCCACTATCATAAGTTCCAAAATTCTTCGCCATTCAAAGTCGGCGCATTCTGCCTCATAAGTTATATGATAAAGACCGGTAGAAGCATTATTGGCTGCACCGTTTTTTTCAAACTCAGCCTGGAATGATCGGGCTTTGGGGATTAACTGGTTAGCACCCAGTAGCACATGTTCCATCAAATGAGGAACTTCCCACTTAGATTTCTCGACTAGGTATTCGCCAGCCCTAAAATTAAATTCGTAGTCCATGACCGTGGCACCAGGGACATCTATCAAAAGTCCCTTCGCACCATTTTTTAGTTCAATTTCGGTAACTATATGTTTCATCGGCGAGGCTTCTGTTCGGCAATTTTAATGATATGTATTAGTCTTTCCAGCAAATAACTTCTCAAGTTAACTCACCTTAATCTTACTACTGTCTGCCTATCTATACCAGGGGTTATTTGCGTTTTTTCTTACTTTTCTTTAATTTTTTTCGTTGACGTTCAGCTTTGCGAGCTTTTTTACGTTTTTGATGCAGTTGCCGCTGTTTTTTCTCTTCTTCGCCTGCTGAAATAAACTCGGCTTCTTTGTATTGCTCGGCCTGCAGTACTTCAGATGCGTTATCTACAGAACCACGAGCTGCTCTAGTTAATTCTGTTTCGACCACCTGCGTAAGGAGGCTTTTAGCTTCAATCGGCTGAGCGTGGGCTAACGTCCTAACAATCTCATGGCGTAGAGTGCCGAGCATTTCCTCAAAGATAAGCTGCCCTTGCCGCCGATATTCTACCAACGGATCGCGCTGGCCAACACTTATCCAGTGAATTCCCTGGCGTAAATGGTCCATATTTTCAAGATGCTGCATCCATAGGTTATCTAAAACCTGCAAGTAAATATCGCGCTCTACCTTACGCATGACCTCAACACCAAATAGCTTTTCTTGTTTACGATAATAATTAAGCGCAGCTTTTTTTAGCTCAGCTTCAAAATTGGCGGGCTCGGCGTCAAATAATTTATCCAGTGTTGCTTCATCGAACGGGAAACTGTCAGCCAGTATGGCCTGATATGCCTCATCGGCTGCCTCCGGATGTTTAGCTAGCCACTCGGCCTCTTCGGATATGTATTTAATAACTCTTGGGCTAATATCACTAGCCCTTAAAATCTCACGGCGCATAGTATAAATAGCCCGGCGGTGGCGGTTCATAACATCGTCGTATTGGACAACGTTTTTACGTATGTCGAAGTTAAAGCCTTCGACCTTTTTTTGGGCCCCCTCTAGGCTTTTGCTTATCATGCGGCTTTCAATTGGCGTGTTCTCGTCAACTTTAAGCCGGTTCATAATCGAGGCAATTTTATCGCCACCGTAAATCCGCATTAAGTCGTCTTGGCAAGAAACATAAAATTGACTCATGCCTTGGTCACCCTGCCGGCCAGTTCGGCCTCGCAATTGATTGTCGATCCGC
This sequence comes from Saccharimonadales bacterium (SeqCode), assembly GCA_040900055.1. Lineage (GTDB taxonomy): Bacteria > Patescibacteriota > Saccharimonadia > Saccharimonadales > UBA10212 > JBBDZU01. The sequence continues at coordinate 208,269 of JBBDZU010000007.1, forward strand.
CTAGCTTCGTGGCGCTCACTACCGATTACAAATAGCCCGCCAAGTTCCGTCACGCCTTTAGCCAAAACAATATCAGTACCTCGTCCGGCAATGTTGGTGGCTAGCGTAACAGCTGCTTTTTGGCCGGCGTTGGCAATAATGGCTGCCTCTTTCTCATTATTTTTGGCATTTAAAACCTCGTGAGGCACCGAAGCAGCCATCAACATTTGAGACAAGCGCTCATTTTTCTCGATGCTGACCGTACCCAGTAGCACTGGCTGACCTTTTTTGTGCAGAGTTTTTACTTCATTAACAATTGCCTTAAACTTACCGGCCTCGGTCTTATAAATTCTATCGGGTGAATCAGCCCTTATCATTGGCCGATTAGTAGGGACTTCTACTACATCAAGCTTGTATATTTGGTGAAATTCTTCGGCCTCGGTCATGGCCGTACCGGTCATGCCAGCCAATTTTTTGTATAGCCTAAAATAATTTTGAAAAGAGATAGTTGCTAGGGTCATTGACTCTTCCTGGACTGGGACGTCTTCTTGGGCTTCAATGGCTTGGTGTAACCCTTCGTTATAGCGACGACCGCGCAGCAACCGACCGGTAAAATCATCGACTATGACTATTTCGCCATCGCTGGTCACTACGTAATCTTTATCGCGCTTAAACAGGGCGTGAGCTTTTAGGGCTTGCTCTAGGTGGTAGATAGTCCGTAAATTTTCGTTGGCGTAAAGGTTATCAATGCCTAAAATTTTCTCGACAAGCTCCACACCGGCGTCTGTCAAGATTACACTTCGGCGTTTTTCATCTTTTTCAAAATGCTCGGTCTCTTTTAAATTTCGTACGATTTTGGCGAATTGCTCATAAGCCGCGCCGCTAGCCGTAGAAGGCGCCGAAATTATCAGCGGCGTCCTGGCTTCGTCTATTAAAATTGAATCGACTTCGTCAACAATGGCGTAGTTAAGATCGCGCTGACGCAGCTGGTCAAGCTCCCGGACCATATTGTCACGAAGATAATCGAAACCAAACTCATTATTAGTACCGTAAGTAATATCGGCGCCGTAAGCCTCTTGCCGGGTAGCCGGCCGTAGGTGCCTCATGCGAGCATCATAGTGGTCCTTATTTTCATAAGACTCATCATATAAATATGATTGGTCTGGGATAACCACCCCAACTGACAGCCCTAGAAAGTTATAAATCTGGCCCATCCAACCAGCGTCACGCTGGGCCAAATAATCGTTTACGGTAACTAGGTGGGCGCCTCTGCCGTCCAAGGCGTTTAGATACATCGCCAAGGTTGCCACTAGGGTCTTACCCTCTCCGGTTTTCATTTCGGCGACATTACCCTCATGTAAAACCATGCCGCCGACTAACTGGACATCAAAGTGGCGCTGGCCCAAAGTACGCTTGGCCGCTTCACGGACTACCGCAAAAGCGTCATTTAAAATATCGTCTAGACTAGCTCCGTCTGACAGGCGCTTTTTTAAAGCAGTGGTTTGGGCGGTTAGTAGCTTATCGGATAACGCTTTGTACTTAGCCTCTAACGCATTTATTTGCTTAACGCTTCTTCTCAGCCTTTTAATGGTCGCGGCTTGGGGATCGCCTAAAATTCGCTTTAGTAATTTTTTATTAATCATAGAAATAGATAAAGGCTAAATAACTTTTTGGCCACTCATGTATGGCTGTAAGCTCTTTGGTATATGAAGTTTACCGTCTTTGGCCTGATGATTTTCAATTATGGCTACTAACATGCGGCTGGCGGCCATCGCCGTGGCGTTAAGAGTGTGCACATAATTTGTTTTACCGCCCTTGTCCTTATACCTAATATTTAAACGCCTGGCTTGATAATCGGTTACGTTTGAACAGCTCATCAACTCGCGATATGTCTTATCAATCGGGCTCCAGTATTCGACATCGTATTTTTTATAGGCCGGCGCGCCAAGATCGCCAGAGGCAATTCTAACAACCCGGTACGGAATTCTTAGCAAGTGGCAAATTTCCTCTTCTATCGCCAGTAGTTTCTGGTGCCACTGCTCGCTTTCGCTAGGCTCACAGTAAACATAGAGTTCAAATTTATTAAACTGGTGGGTTCTAAATAGTCCGCGGTTATACTTGCCATAGGCGCCGCCCTCGACGCGGTATGACGGGCTGAAACCGGCCATTTTTGACGGCAACCAATCTAAAGGTATAATCTCGTCAGCAAAAAAACCGGTTAATGGAATCTCTGCCGTGGCAATCAGATTAAGGTCTTCGCCTTCTATTTTATAAACTTGTTTCCCATCCCCCTTGGCCGAAAAGCCAGCGCCTTCTAAAGTGCGCGTATTTACCAAATGGGGGACCATCATAGGCCAAAAGCCATGTTTCTTAACCACCGATAGGCTAAGCTGAGCCAGCGCCAGTTCCATATCTACCAAATCGCCTTTAAGGAAATAGAACTTATGGCCAGCCACTTTCGCGCCGCGCTCAAAATCGAGGAAGCCTTTTTTTTGAGCCCAAGTCTGATGATCAATTACTTCAAAATCCGGAAATGCTGTTACCCCCCATTTTTTTTCTTCCTGGTTGGCATCCTCGCCGCCCAGAGGTGTGTCATCAGCAAAGACATTGGGAACAGCGACCATCAAAGGCTCGAACTCTTTTTCAATAGCGGCAAATTGGGCTTCACAATCTGCTAGATGCTGCCTTAGGTGCTTCCCTTTCTTAACAGTCTCGGCAGAGGGCTTGGCCTTCGGCTTGGCTTCGGCTAGCTTGTTACGCTCGGCTCTGACCATTTCCAGATCGGCTAATACTTCCCGGCGCCGCTGGTCAAGCTTTAAGAGCTTATCAACATCAATGTCATAGCCTTTGTGTTTTGATTTTTCGGCAACCTCTTTAGCATTTTCCCGAATATACCGGATATCCAACATGGCTTTAATTATAATCGAATGATCAATGAGATTATATGCCGAACCCAATTTTTTTGGCGAAGCTATATAATCGAATGATCAATGAGATTATATGCCGAACCCAATTTTTTTGGCGAAGCTATATAATCGAATGATCAATGAGATTATATGCCGAGCCCAAGAAAGTCAGTCTTTTAGGATAAGAGATTTTCTTGGCGCGATGCTATATACAGCTATTTGGTGCGGATTTTGCCAGATTTTTTGTTTCGTAAATGATCCAAGCTAAGTTCCGTTCGAGATTTGGCATAAGAGCAGTGTTCGCAGTCGGCGGCAGCTGCTGGCAACTCATCTGACTCTAAGTAAGATTTGAGGCGAATTAGTTCAGGTTCTATCCACTTGTCGGAACCCTTATAGGCAATTAGGGTTATCTCAAATTCCAGCTTGCCGTCAAAACCTGGTTTGTCTTTAAGGCCGTTGCAATACACAAAGTATCCAGTATCTGAAACCGGTAAGTTGTTAGCTCTAACCAGCCATTGATAAATCTCCATCTGCCGGCGGTATTGGTCATGCCAGCGCGTCTCGTCTAAAGTTTCGATTTTAGCCTTTTTAGAAGTGGCCTTATAGTCAACCACAATATAATTGCCCTTGGAGTCTTGCCACAGATCGTCAATGGCTCCAGTAATCAATAGGTTGGTAGGCTCATGAAGGGTTTCCACTCCCTTGAAATTTTCTCGCCAGATATCTATTTTCTCGTGTTTACAGGGTTTGGCATCAATGCCATAGGCTACCTGCAACGGATGCTGCTTGCCGTCGGCCCGCAATACGTCAAATTCCAGTTTTAACAGGTGGTCAACTGCTGAGTTTAGGGTAAAGGCCGGTATTGACGGCCGTTTTATGCCAAGCTTGGCATCCAAATAAAAACAGCGAGGGCATTGCATAAACAAGTCGATTTTTGATCGACTGATTTTAAATGGTGTTTTTTGCCCGGGCTGATAAGGCGCCCTTGAGCGGGTGTACGTATATTGGGCCATGTCTTATTAATTGTACCAGCTTAAAAGATTGACTTTAGCTAAGATTCAATAAAAAAGCGCCGGAGTTTCCGGCGCTTGGTTTTTTATATTTTGTTTTTAATTTATCGTCGTCCGGCAGCCCACCGACTAGCCAAGCCCAATATCGCATAGCCGGCTAGAGCGTATACCGCTATCGCGAATAAGGCAACGTAGTCCACAACCCAGCCGCGGCTGACTACATCTGTCGATGTAAATACGTTTCTAAATGGCTCCAAAAGCATATTCGTATTGGTGTAGACCCAATTGACGAACGTAGCATCTGGATCGCCGTTAAAGAAACGAAGTACAACTCGTAGAGCCAACAATAATACTGTTAAGCCTACGAAGAAATTCGTCGCCCACGCGACCAGCTGTTTGTGAGAGTATTGCATACCTTCTCCTTAGTTGTTAATGAGCTCATCATATGCCCAAGTTGGCAACTTTTCAACTATTAATCCACAGTTTTAGTTTATGGTCCAAAGTTTACTCCTTAGATTTGTTGTGAGAGTTATTCTCAAGCTCGTGGATGCGGCGATGGTCTAGGCCAAAATAATGGGCGACCTCATGCCAAATAGTATTGCGAATATTCTTTCTTAGCTCGTCAATATCACGGCTAGCGGAGATTAACGGCTCTTTAAAAAGAGTTATTTTATCTGGCAGTAGTTTAGTGGTATTTCGGTCAGGCAGCGGTGTACCCTCGTAAAGACCAAACAGCGTCTGGCCGGAAACTAACCCTAACTCTTTTAGCTGGTCGGTGGTAGGCTTATCTTCAGCTATAAAGGCCACGTTTTGCAGTCTTTCGTTATACGGCGAAGGTATGTCAGCAATAGCTTCTGAGATCATCTGCTTAAACTGCTCATGCCCAATCTTCATAATCTGATTATAGCCTTAAAAAGTGAGCTAACTAATGAGCCAACCCGAAGGGCGGGCCTTTTTAATAGAAGTAAGTTATTTAACAAAATGGCTGTTAGTTTGGCCGCAGATTAAATCCTTATTTAGCGCTAATTTAGAGGTAGTTACTTCGCATAACTTAAACCAAAGGAGATAGCCTGTGGTGTTAAGGCCTATTACGCTTGGTCTTGGTATGGTGGTGGCCCTTACTTTATTTTTTGGGGCCTTTGCACCCAACGACAGCTTATTTTATAGCCTAATATCGATAAATATTTGGTCCGCCGTTTTTAAGACGGCTCTCCTTATTGCCCTAGTTTTAATAGCAACTCGAAGGAGGTTTAAATACGCTGTTACTTCGATACTGCTAGCTAGTCTAGGCTCTCTCTTAATAATGTTTGGCTTAGCAGGTTTATTTGTACCGCAGATAACTTATGGATTATTTACTTACGCTAAGTTTCTAGACTTCTTATTAATGACGGAGGCTGGCGTTATTATGAGTTTAGCTGTCTTAACTTTTGAGTCAGCAAAACAAAGGCTGCCGATGCCCGCTAAGCTGCAGCCAATTCAAGCCTATATAAGCCTGCGTAATCAACTGCCGGCCAAGGGTTCGTTAAAATCCATGTCAATAAGAAAGCCAGCCTAGAGAATAGCCGGCTTTCGATATTTACTTTTGTTTGTTTAAGAGTGTTTGTGTGAGGTGGTTTTAGGAGTCGCCTTTTTTGTTGTTGCCCATCATCATAAGCATGGTGTAGAGCAGATAAAGTGCTGCCACACCTACCACTGCGTATATTACGCGGGCAACGGTAGAGCCGGCGTCAAAGAGCTCGTCAACTAGGTTGTATTCAAAAAACCCGACGAGACCCCAATTTAGACCACCGAGTACGACTAGAACGTTAGACAATTTGTCCATTGCGTTCATGTTCATTGCTATTCCCCTTACGTTTATAATACGTCAATAATAGCGCTAATGCTTGACCTTGTCCAGTCGAAATTTTTTGTCTATTTTATTATTTTAAAATTTAGAGGAACAATACTTTCTAAGACGTTAATGTAAGGTTTTTAAACATCTTTTCCACTAAACTATCCACAAAATCGACTACGCTTAGTTGACAAGGATTCGGCGGTTGAATATCATTGTAGTAACCATCGTGAGGTGGCCAGATCAAGTACCTCCTCGGAGGCAACTAATCGACAAAAAAGAGCCCCTTAAAAGGCTCTTTTTTGCATATTATGGTTTTTTAATTTGTATCGACGGGGCTGACCTCTATTTTAAAATAGCCAGGCTTCAGGCTACGAGAAAAAATTTCTAAGATTGGCTTAGGCGGATCCAAAAGGACTAGCTCTTTTTTAAGCTCCAGGCTTCTTTGATTAAATGATACGAGCGTGCTCAATACAGCTGCATCAACCGACTCTGCTTGGCTTAGATCTACAGTGATTTTGCTAACAATAGGATCATCAAGACAGCTAGAAATTACTCCAAGTTCGTCTTGTCTATATATATCTAGCTGGCCGCTTAGCGGAATGATTTGCTCAACTTTGTGTGACTGCTCGGCTGTCGGTGCAGGTTGTAACGATTCTAATTCAGCAATCCTTCTGTCGCGAAGCTCAGTATGCTCGGCTATTCTATCCTGCAAGTTAGCGATAACTTGATTGTGGCTGCCTATCTGATATCTAAGCAACGTTCCCTTAAGCTTAGTGTCTTCGGCGTCGCTGCCAGGGCCTAATTTTTCACTCACGAATTTAATAATAGCGCTCGCGACAGTTCACGCAAGCATAACCGGTAGTTTTATTATTCCTCAGGCTCAGGGGATAAGCCTAGGGCTTTTGGGCGACCTGATGCTAGTAGAGCCATTAACTCTTGGGTGATTTTACTTGAAACAACGCTCGTAGGAGCCAGCGCCTTTTCGCCCTCTTTGTCGTCCACTTTCTGGGTTCGATAGAGACAAATAGGGTTATAGTCCAAAACTACTAAAAGCGGCTGATGCTTAAAGACTTTCGTCAGAGGATCTACCCAGTAAGCTGTAGATGTGGCGTCTAAACCCGGACTGGGCCGGCTAAGTAAAACCATAGACAAGCTGTCAGACTCGACCTCCACATGAACTATCTCGGTATTGCCGACTGTTCTGATGTATTCGACCTGACCCGTACCTCCACTGTGCAGAGCAAATGCCCGGTCGAAAATTAAATTGCAGGCGTCTAAAATAGTTTCCGGACGCTCTTGCTCCAGAGATCTTGATACTTCACTCATTATCAGTTTTTGGCCGGCGGGTTTTATAGGTTAGGTGTTTTTTTAAGCTATCAACCCGTTCAATTTTATCTTCAAAGGGTTTAAGCAACGAGGAGTACCGCCAATTGGGCACTATCAACTTTTCCAGTTTATTTTTTTTAACTAGGTAATCTAAAAGTCCATGAAAATCGCCGTCGCCAGAGACTATCACGGCTTTGGCATACTGCGGGTATTTAATCATGGCATGAAGTACCAAATAAGCATCAACATTGCCTTTGACTGGCTCATCCTCTACTTCGACGGTAGGTTTAAATATTAGCTCATAGCCCATAGATTTAAGGTTAGCGTACAGATCTTCCTGATCCGAAACCTCGCCAATAAAAAAATAGGCTTTTTGAACGTTATATTTATCTTGAAGATAAAGCCGAAATTTCCTAAAATCGAGGCGCCAGCCCATGGCCCTAACGCCCATGTTTAGGTTTTGGCCATCAATAAACGCGTAATTAGGTTGTGCCGACTTAGACGTGCTTGTCATTATTTACTTAAAGTATAGCCCAAATCTTTAGAGTGTCGCTGCTATTACTTCTTAATAAAGCTTTAGCTCCCCGCCGAATTGGCTAAAAGGAACTAAAATATGACTATTGAAGTTATCCTGCAAAGGCGCTAATCCATGATCCTGAATTTTGTGAACTTCGCTTAAGCGGACGGCAGGAAATGATGTGTGCCTTGCATCTATAAAACCGGCGTTATACCTAACAACTTGTAGAACATCCTTCACTCTCGCCATAAGCATGGGTGGTTCGCCGTACTTATAGTCTAACTGTTCGTAGCCGCGGGCATAATAAAACTGATCATCAGGTGTTAGATATTCCGGGAATGGGTCTTTTGGCTTCAGCAAATGGCGAAGCTGAGCCCTAGTAAAAAAATTACCTTGGCTAATAACTGCATTAATAGCCCTTAAATCCTCTGGCGTCGGTTCAGCCGGTAGCCGGATAATATTAGGCTTGCCTTCCGACAGCTCCCTAATGGTTTGTCTAGGCTCTTCAAGGTTCATTACAATATTGTATCATATTTAATGGTCTTTAGCAAGATATGGTGAGCTTGCTTTTAGTTAGGCCCGCGATATTATTAGGGTTATGGTGCCCCAATCACCATATGATAGAAAAGTTGAAGGCTTATTTAGCAGCGGCCGGATTCGCAAGTACCCCAGAAATCAGTTGGTTCATTACCAGGGTGATGCCTTAACAAATATTTACCTAATTAAAAAAGGTTATATCAAGGCCTATACCATACTAGACTCTGGCGAGACTCGAACCTTGCTAATCCTGGGCCCCGGGGATATTTTTCCGATAGTTTTTTCTTTATCTTTGGATTGGAGTAATTACTACGCCAAATATTTCTACCAAGCCCTAAGTGATGTTGATCTTAAATCAATTGAGAGCGACAAGTTCAAAGAACTAATTGAGTCAAGCAAAGACAACCTGAACATCTATATGCATTATATGTCCTCTTCTAACCAAACACTGATGAGCCAGCTAGAGGTTATGAAAAATAAGCATTCCTTAGATAAACTAAAGCTTCTCTTACCTTTTTTGGTTATGAAGTTAGGCGAAAAAATTGGCCCAGGAACCTACAAACTGCGCATCAAGCTTTCTCACCAAGAAATTGCCGACTTATCGGGCGTCACCCGCGAAACTACTACCACCCTAGTTAAAAGTCTAGAGAAGGCTGGGATCTTAGAGCAGAAACAAGGCTTTTTTATAATCCATACCGGCCAAATTGAAGATATTTTCAAAGAACAGCTGGGGTAGATATTCACACTCCCTTTGTAAGAATATTTACTGTAGTTACACCCTGATACGGTATATTCTTTAGGCTTAAAATGACTTTTTAGGCATGCAGGAGTTACTTTAGTACGATGGACGATACTGTCCTTAATAGCTTTAGGTTGCTTAGTCCTGTATTTAAAGACGGCTCTAATATCCCCGTGCAATACACCTGCAAAGGCCAAAATATTAACCCACCCCTAAATATCTTTAATGTGCCCCAGACGGCTCAAAGCCTAGCTTTAATGATGCACGACCCCGATGCCATTAGCGGTGACTTTACCCATTGGTTAATGTGGAATATTGCGCCAGAAATTGAAACTATAGCTGTCAACAGCGTGCCTGAAGGAGTCATAGAGGGTTTAAACACCAGCGGCAAGGCTGGCTATATGGGGCCCTGCCCACCAGCCGGCACTGGCATTCACCATTACATTTTTGAGCTATATGCCCTACGCTCTCCGCTTAACTTAAGCGCCCAAACTACTCGCAAGGAGTTAGAAGTAGCGCTTAAAGACCGAGGTATTAGTAGCTGCAAGCTGACCGGGCTATTTGGAGGTTAGCTTTTATATTGCCGCGTAGTCGATGTGGCACATGCCTAGGCCGGTACGTTCGGTATATTTTTGATGATAGTCTTCGGCTGGCCAAAATTTACCGGCCGGCTCGAGCATTGTTAATATCTTTTTATTAAACTGCCCCGAATTATTTAGCTTTTTAACTACTTCTTCGACTTGAGCTTTTTGCTTCTCGTCAAGGTAAAAGATAGCCGAGCGATATTGCTCACCGACGTCGGGACCTTGACGGTTGATCTGAGTAGGGTCGTGCATCCTAAAAAAATGCTTAAGTAGCGTAGGGAAGCTAACTTTTACCGGATCGAATATAATTTTCACGGCTTCGGCGTGTCCGGTGCCACCAGCACAAACCTGCTCGTAGGTCGGACTTGGCAGCTCCCCACCTATGTAGCCAACCGTGGTTTCGATTATTCCCGGCACTTGATCAAAATAGTACTGGACACCCCAGAAACATCCAGCCGCTAATATCGCAGTCCGTCTCATAGTCTATGTTCCGATTTGCCGTTGACTAAGAAAAGAGCAGCCCGAGCGTCGGATTCACTCCGCGCCCGGCGCGATGAGAAAAACTTAGTTTGTCTCATAAGGCGTAGCCGCCGATCACCCCAGCAGCTGTGAGGCGACTGTCAACGAATCTTCCTTTAAAAGTCTTAGAGCAGCTAAATTAGCTTTCAAGACGAAGCCTCTTAATTAGAAAATCTCTTGGTAGAATCGAAAGAAACCAGCCGGCTCGCGGTCCCTGGTCTTTGCTTATTAAAGCTTTATAAAGAGGTTTAAAAACCTGCTCCGACGACAAGTTGCCGCTTTCTTTAAGCTCGTAAATAGCTTTGTGGAACCATTCGCCATCGGCATCCGCCGGTGCAGCTGCTGCTTTATCGGCTAATTGATTTAGGAACTGCTTTTCATCTGCGGCAAATTGTTTTTCGTCAATTTTCTCGGCCAGCTCAAACTTTACTGCATCTGGCGCCCATCTTTTAAGCCACTGATCAATAAATTTGAGCTCTTCGCGAATCAACTGATCCTGCTCTACGACTGTGTCCCGGTACTCTGTACGCTTGATAATTTCCAAAGTCTTATCGGTGTTCTTAAGAGCCGCTTGATAGCTTGCCACCAGGTGTGAAAAAGGCACGTGGCTGATAGTCGTATCCAGACTGGAGGAGCAAATTTCCAACAGTTGTTGATCGGTCTCAGCGGCATAATCGTCTATTAGCTTGGTGACACCAACTTCGTCAAAGAAAAGCTGTCGCTCGGGTGGCAGACGCAAGATAAAGTAGCGAATAATTTCGGGGGGAAGAACTTTAGCAAAATCCGAGCTGGCAATTATGTCGCCGGTACTCTTGCTCATTTTTTTTGTTTCACCAACGCGATTTATAAAGTGGTATGGAATCGGCAGCGGTGGATCCGTACCATAGACTTTTTTGGCTATCTCGGCGCCGGTATCATAGCTCCCGCCGGCAGATGCATGGTCACGGCCAAATGGCTCAACATCTACTCCAAGCAACCACCAGCGAGCGGGCCAATCAATCCGCCAATTGAGTTTAACTTGGCCGCTGCGATAATTTATTTCTTGCTCCTTACCTCCCAGATCCTCGTATACGATAGTGTTTTTAGCTTTATCGATGGATACAAATCGGCGGTTTTTAAGATAACCTTCTTCGATTACTTGCACCGGAGACCAATTGTCGTCTAATTTATGGCCGGATATAGTTTCTAAGATTTGGCGAATCTCGGCGATTTTTTCTAAAGCTTTTTCAATCGCCGGCGCCATAAATCCTTCGCTATATTTAGGACGCGAGCGCACCACCTCCATATCTAAGTTCAAGGCTTTTGCGGCTTTTAGAAAGTCGTCTAAGAAAAAGTCAGCATAGCTTTTGCTTGAACCGTCCGGTGCCGGGACATCTGTCAGCGGCCACCCAAGATATTTTTTAAACTCAGGTGGCACATTTACAGGTACTTTACGAAAAACGTCTAAATCATCAACGACGTGAATGTGTCGGCTTTTACGGCCACGACGGCGCAGTTCCAGCATTACGGCATCAGCCGTTAGAACCTCTCTCAACGTACCTACATGGTAAGTACCTGAAGGAGTCACTCCAGATGAGACTATGATTTCGCCTTCGGGGTGAGCCGATAAAACCTTATCAACGACCAAGTTCAGCCACTGCATGTGTTTAGTTTATAGTTATTTTAAGTTTTAGTGGATAGGTATGATAGTTGGTTTAGCTGATGGAGACAATCTTGTAAGTAGTCTCGGTATTGAAATTTTTTATTTTAGCCTTATCGCCCACTTCTTTGCCCATAAGTGCTAGCCCAATGGGCGACTCGTCGCTGATTTTTCCATTTAGGGGGTCGGCTTCAATGGTGCCGACTATTTGAAATTGTTTGGATTTACCATTGGCACTTTTTAGTTTAACCGTGGAGCCTAAGCGTACGTTGCCGTTACTTTTTGGTTTTTTAATCATCTGAGTATTTTGCAGAATATGCTCTAGCTCGCTAATACGGTTTTCTAACCGATCTTGGTCTTCCCGGGCAGTCTGGTACTCGGCATTTTCGGACAAGTCGCCCAGTTCACGAGCTTGTTTAATCCGTTCGGCTACCTTGGTTCGCTGAGCCAATAAGCTAGCCAGCTCGTCTTTGAGCTCCATGGCGCCAGAATGTGTCAAACGGAATAATTTTTTCATACTATAAAGACTTATACTTGCTTTGCTTATTAGCTTTTAAATCCCTTATTTTAGACTTAAGATTATAGCAAGCTTAGAGGGTTTTTACCAGTGTTCCGACCAGCGTTTCGACCAGCTGGTCATGCTTGACTTCCTTGGGCGTTTGGCTGGTACGAGCTTTGAGCTCTACTTGATTATTTTTAATCAATTTTTCGCTAACGACTACTCGATATGGCAGACCAAGTAAGTCGGCGTCAGCAAATTTCTCACCGGCTCGCTCATCTCGGTCATCATATAGTACAGAAACGCCGGCCGCTGTCAATTGGCTATAGATGTCTTGGGCCGCTTTGCGTATGGAAGAATCGTCGCCAATCGAGACAAGGTAAACCATAAAAGGCGCCACTGCCTCCGGCCAAACCAGCCCAGACTTGTCGGCAAATCGTTCGGCAATTACCCCCATTACTCGGCCTGGCCCAATGCCATAACTGCCCATTACCACCGACTTATTTTGGCCAGCCCTGTCCACAAAATTAAGCCCCAGTGGCTTAGAAAACCTAGTCCCCAGTGGAAATATATTACCGACTTCTACTGCCTTAGCCTCTTTTAAGTCGGCCTTTTTAAGGCCTAGATCGGTCAATACGTCATCAGTAATTACATCTTTATTGACGGCCATCTTCTTTTTTTTATCGACAAAAACAGTATCTTCACCAACGGGAAGTAACGTTTGAAACTCATGGCTAAACTTGCTAAAACTTCCGCCGCTGGCATAGGTCAGGTAAGTGCTATCGGATAATCCCAGTCTTTTGAAAATCTTACCGTAAGCGACTTTAACTTCTTCGTAGAATTTGTCGTGCTGTGCTTGGCTACCTGAGAAAGAATAAAGGTCTTTCATTATAAATTCCCGGCAGCGCAGCAACCCACTTTTAGCCCTGGGCTCGTTTCGGTATTTGGTTTGGAATTGATACACGTACGTAGGCAAATCTTTATATGAGCTAATATGACCACGGGCAATTGCGGTGATAGCTTCCTCGTGAGTGTTACCAAGACCCAGCTCCGGACCTAAATGGAAACCTTTTGCTCCATGGGTACGGGTTTTGAACCAAACGTCAACTACATCGTCATGCCACCGGCCGCTTTTTTCCCAATTGTCTTTAGGCTGCAAGCCGCTAAGATAGACCTCCTGACCACCAATGGCATTCATCTCTTGGCGAATTATCTCGATAATTTTATTTAAAACGGCTAGCCCTAAGGGCAAAAAGTCATAAACACCGGCCATTTCTTTATGAACAAAGCCGCCACGAATCAGTAGCTGGGCATTTAAAGCCACCTCATCTGACGGTACGTCTTTACGGGTTTTAATAAATAGCTGGCTGCGTCTCATTTACGGTGTAATTGTAGCAGTACTTTTAAGCTTAAAGTAGCTTGTTCCAAAAGTAGGCAATAAAAGCCACCGTGTTATTTAGGCTATGCAAAATCATCGATGAATGCAGGGCGCCGGTTTTTTCACGAAGGTAAACTAAAACGCCCGACAATATAAAAGTGTGCACTGCCGCCACCCAGACTAAAGCGGTCCCTGCCCCAAATTGCAGGTGGGCTAATCCAAAAATTAAACTGGTAATAATAAGTGAGGTAGTAAAGTTAAGCCGGGCCCGCAGTCCTGAGAATAAATAACCACGCATCAGCACCTCTTCTCCAATTGGGGCCAAGAGTACCAGGGCAATAAAGGCTAAGACTAAATCAGCAGGTCCGGTAAGATTATTGAAACCAATATCTTGGGCTTGGTCAGTATCAAGCCCTGGAACCAGTAATTTAATTAAGCCGAACGTAAGAATTAAAAAGATCCAAAAAACTATTAATGCAGCTGCTGCCCGCCAAATGTCGCTAAAGTATAGCCGCCGGCCAAGCCCAATAGCAGATAAACTAAGGCGTCTTTTTTTAACTATTACCAACACCGAACCAACGCTTATAGCTTCGGCGGCTAAGATATATAAAAACTGGGCGCTAGCGGCTTGTTCAAAAGCTGCGGTGCCTACTAGCCCCAGGCCTATGCCAACAAGCAGGCCAGCCACAAACTGGCTGGCTAAGAAAATCAGTGACGCTGAAAGGACCAGGCGGCCGGGGCCGCCCAAATCGTTTTTAATTAGCTGGTTCTTGGGCTTCCCCCCAGGCTTAGGCTTAGAAGAAGCGCCTAACATCTACAATCGTTATTAAGACTATTAGTCCCAGTAAAATAACCATGCCGGTACCATGGATACGCTCCTCGGCAGCTTGACTAAGAGGACGTTTTAAAGCCAGTCTCGACCCTAGTGTTACAGCCAAGCGCCCGCCGTCTAAGGCTGGTATTGGCAAGAAATTAATTAGCGCCAAGGTTAAAGATAAAACGGCGATAATCATCAGCATAAAATTAAGGCCCAGTGAACCACTGCCCCAAAGTATGGCTCCAATGGCTACTGGCCCGCCGACTTGGGAGGCTGCCGTGGTCTGGGCCCGCTCACGGGCTAAATCATTACCGGTTAGCGTCGCCGCTATAATCGAGCCAAGGCCGCCTAGGGCGCGGCCGATACCCTGCAAAGTCAGTTCAAATAGTTGATAAGTTACCCCTACTGCAGTAAGTGGAGCACTCCAACTAGAGCGGCGAATTTGAACTTCGGTGGGGACTATGCCTAGATGCCCTTTAGGGTTGGAACTGCTGGCACTTTCAGAAACTTCATCTTTACTTAGAAGTTTAACTTCTTCATTTAGAACTTTGCCGTTCCTGCTAAAGCTAATTTTGGCGTTCTGGCCGGCAAAGGCGGACGTGGCGGCAGAAACATCGGAAGCTTTAGTGAGCATTTTGACTTGCCCCTGGCTTTCAATTTGCAATAAGGTATCCCTTTGCTTTAACCCAATTTTAGCTGCCGGTGAGTCAGGTAAAATTAGGCCGGCCCGCACATCCTGATGAATAATTTTTGTATCCGAAGCTACGGTAAACTGGTCCTGCCCCACAGTCCGGTCATCTAAAATTTTGGGCATTCCGACTAACGCTAGTATGGTTAGTAAAATAAGCCCGGCTACTAGGTTAGCCGCCACTCCAGCTAGCAAAATTTGTGTCTTGGCTGATAAGCTAGCGGCCCCAAAACTGCCGGGGCGCCTGTCGGAGTCGTATTCACCCTTTAATTTAACAAAGCCGCCCAACGGAAGCCAATTTAGGCTCAAAATCATGCCGCCCTTTAGTTTTTTAGCAATTGCCCTAGGGGGGAAGCCTAGTCCAAATTCCCTTACCTTAACGTTATTTCGGCGAGCGAAAGCTAAGTGCCCCCACTCGTGTATCAGGATCAGCCCAATAAATAGCAAAAAGCCTATGGCAAAAATTAATACCTGCATCTGTTTTTAGTATAACAGCCAGCGCTCTGGCAGGTGTTAAACCGTTAGAATTTCTTTTTCTTTAGCTGCCGTTTTTGCTTCGAGTTTGGTTTTTTGTTCGGCTACGGCCTCATCGATTTGTTTTTCAAGACGTTCTAAGTCACTTTTGCCGATTTGTTTTTGTTTTTCGGCGGCTTCGGCTTTTTTTAATATTTCATGGCGAATTTGCCGAACGGCTACCATAGACTCTTCGACTTTTCCGTGCAGTAGCTTTACCATTTGCTGTCTGGTCTCGGTTGTAAGTGGCGGAATTTGAATTCTAATTACTCGACCATCATCCACTGGATTAAGTCCTAGGGAAGTATCTTTAGAAATAGCGCTTGAAATAGCGTCTAGGTTGCTTGCGTCAAAGGGCGCTATTTGCAGCAGTTGCGGCTCTGGCGTCGAGATGGCAGCACAGGCGCGGATAGGCATGTTTTGGCCATAAACTTCAACCATTAAGCTATCTACCATCCCCGGATGAGCCCGGCCGGTTCGGATTTTTTTTAGCTCTTGGTCAAAATGGTCGGCTGCGGTGGCCAGTTTTTGCTTAAGTAGGGCAAAAGATTGATTTAGATCCATGTCAGCTTTGGAATTAAATTTCACCTAACATCATGCGGTAAAAACGCTTTAACACAATATTCTCGCCCAATTTAGCGGCGTGGCTTTTAATCAATCCCCCAACAGTTTGGTCAGGGTCTCTTATGAAGGGCTGGCTCATTAACTCGGCTTCGTCTTTAGGATCCGAGGCAGCCACCTGTAGACAAAGGTCTCGAACCAGCACTTTAAACTCATCGGTTTTAGCTACAAAATCGGTCTCGCAGTTAACTTCCAAAACCACGCCAATGCGGCCGTCGTGAACATAGGCGTCAATTAAACCGGCCCTTGCCTCGCGCTCTGCCCGCATCTTCGCTGATACTAAACCTTTGGCCTGCATGGCAGACAAGGCTTTATCAAAGTCGCCGCCAGCTTTGGTTAAAGCTTGTTTGGCGTCGGTCAAGCCCACGCCGGTTAAACTGCACAATCGTTTAATTTCTTCAGCTGATATCTTCATAAGTCCTTGCCGCCTATTTTATCCTACAGCCATTCCAGCTTTTGCGTCACCACCTTTAGGTTCCTCAGCTGATGGCTTAGTTTTGGCTTTGCCGGCTAAAATTGCCGCAGCTACATAGTCTAGTATCAAATTAATGGTCTTTACAGCATCGTCGTTACATGGGATAGGATAATCAGCCAGTGACGGATCGGCGTTAGTGTCAATTAGAGCAACTATTGGAATGCCTAGCTTTTTTGCCTCTCTAACAGCGTGAATGTCCCAGTTTAAATCAACCACAAACAAAGCTCCAATAGAGGGCTGCATATCTTTTATGCCGCCGTAAAGGTGATTCATCTCGGTAATTTCCTCCTCCATGCGCTGAACCTCCAGTTTGCTGTAGCGAGCTGCCAACTCACCACTAGCCACTCGATTTTCTAGGTCCTTTAGCCTTCTAATACGGCTACCAATGGTATTTTGGTTGGTTAGCATACCACCTAACCAGCGCTCGGTAACATAAGGCATATTTAGGCTTTTAGCTACTTCGGCTACCTTCTCTTTAGCTTGACGTTTCGTGCTAACAAGCAGCACTTGTTTACCAGCTGCCGCGCACTTTGTTAAGAACTCTAGAGCTTTTTCTAGCGACTCAACCGTCTTAGTCAAATCAATAATATGGTTGCCGTCGCGCTTGCTATGGATAAATGGCCCCATCTTGGGGTGCCAGCGACTAGCACTGTGGCCAAAATGTGCTCCGGCTTCTAAAAGCTGTTTAATATCTACCGCCGTTTGTGGCATTTAAAATCCTTCCTTCTTGGCACAGAGTGGCTCACTTTATGCCTGCATAGCTTAAAGCAAGAGGATTCTTAGTCCCTGCACTGTTTAATTAATACCGGCTGATTATATCTCTTATCGTCCTCTGTGCAAACCCTTCTTGATATTATTAGCCTTTGGAAGAAGATGAAAAGCGCCAAGCTGAAGCTCGTCGGTTAAATGCCCAGCTAGGCCATTGACCTTAATTGACGCCTCACCGATACAACAGATATAATAATCAGGCTATGAAGAAAGGTTTGCACCCCGAAAACTACCGGCCGGTAGCTTTTCAAGACACCAATAACGGCACCACTTTTATAACCCGCTCAACTGCGGCGACCACTGAGACTATAACCGTGGACGGCGTCAAATACCCTTTAATCAAAGTTCATATTTCATCAAGTTCCCACCCTTTCTTTACCGGCGAGGAACGTATTGTTGATGTAGAAGGTCGTGTCGACAAATTCAAAGCTCGGCGTGAAGCTGCCAAAAAAGCCAAAGAAGCAAAAACCGCCAAAGCTCCTGCCAAAGCCAAGAAACCCGAAGCTCAAAAACTAGGTAGCGCAGCTAAAAAATCTGGCCAGTAACAGGGGTGGATCAAGAAATCAAAATTAGGGCCGAGGCTGAGCAGCTGGAAAAAGAGCTATCTGCACCCGATGTTTTTGGTCGTACTAACTACCCTGCCCTAGCAAAGCGCCAAGCCCAGCTTGCTAAAATTATTGGCTTGTTTGAAGAGTTGAAACGTTTAAACTCTCAGGTGCCTCAGACCCAAAAAATTACCGAGGGCAATGATAAGGAACTTGCCGAACTAGCCGAGGTAGAGCTTACCGAGCTGAACCAAAAAATAGTTCAGGTAAAGTCAGCTTTGACCGAACTACTTCGACCGACCGACCCCAATGACGAACGAAACGCAATTATAGAGATTAGGGCTGCAGCTGGAGGTGATGAGGCTAGCCTATTTGCTGGTGACCTCTACCGCATGTACATTAAATGGTGCGAAAAGAAAGGCTATAAGGCTGAACTCCTTGGACAAGCTGCTAGTGGGGCTGGCGGCTTTAAAGAAGTTATATTTAAGGTTGACGGCGATGGCGCTTACCGAGTGCTAAAATTTGAGGCCGGTGTTCACCGGGTACAGCGAATTCCGACCACCGAAAGCAGTGGACGAGTTCATACCAGCACCGTAACTGTGGCCGTTTTGCCCGAAGCCGACGAAACAGACGTTAATATAAGGTCTGAAGAACTAAGGGTTGATGTTTTTCGCTCCAGTGGCCCAGGCGGCCAAAGTGTTAATACTACCGACTCTGCCGTTAGGATTACCCATTTGCCTAGTGGGTTGGTGGTCACCAGCCAAGACGAAAAGAGCCAAATCAAAAATAAAGACAAAGCCTTGAGCGTGCTGCGCTCGCGTTTACTTAAAATGAAAATTGAAGAAGAAGAAAAGTCACTGTCCCAAGCCCGACGTAAGCTAATTGGTTCGGGA
Source organism: Saccharimonadales bacterium (SeqCode) (assembly GCA_040900055.1). GTDB lineage: Bacteria > Patescibacteriota > Saccharimonadia > Saccharimonadales > UBA10212 > JBBDZU01. The sequence goes on from JBBDZU010000007.1 coordinate 227,056, forward strand.
GAGCGCAGTGAGAAAATCCGTACCTATAATTTCCCTCAAGATCGCATTACCGACCACCGCATTAACTACTCCAGATCCAATCTTCCCGGTGCCCTAGACGGTGATTTTGACGACATAACAGAACGCTTACTAGACCAAGAACGGCTAGCTTTAGCTGATGAAGCCCGCTAAGGCAGCTAAATACCTTTCTGCTGGGCAATGGCTAGATATTGCCTGCCGCAAATTAACGGCCGCTGGTATTGGTACGGCAGAACTTGACAGCCTTGTGTTACTCGAGGATGTTACGAGCAAAGACCGCGCTTATTTGTTAGCTCACCCTGAAACCCCATTATCCAAGCAGGCTCGCCGTAAGCTAAACGCTTTGCTTAAGCAACGCACAATTCATATGCCCTTGGCCTATGTCCGGGGTTTTACAGAGTTTTATGGCCGCAACTTTATAGTTAATAAAAATGTCTTAGAGCCCCGTCCAGAATCCGAAACTATGATAGATCTCCTCAAAGACTTAAGTGCACAATCCCAGGGTGCGCCCCTGTTGATTGTAGATGTGGGCACTGGCTCGGGGGCCCTAGCCATTACCACGAAATTAGAGCTACCTTCAGCCAATGTCCTAGCCATAGACATCGATCCAAAATGCTTGGTCGTCGCCCACCAGAACGCCAAAATGTTGGGGGCTAATGTGGACTTTGTGCAAGGCGACCTCCTTACTCCCCTGCCAACTGCAAAATACCAATTGCAAACTATTCTCTTGGCCAATCTGCCTTATGTGCCTAGCCGTTACCAAATTAACCGGCCTGCCGCCCATGAACCAAGGATAGCTATCTTTGGTGGTCCCGACGGCCTAGAAATTTACCGCAACCTGTTTAAACAAACAGAGAAGTTGGACCCCTGCCCACAGATTATTCTTACAGAAGCATTGCCCTCTCAACATGCTGAGATGATAAAACTTGCTGAGCTTTCGAGTTATAAACTTATCAAAACTCTTGATTTTATCCAGGTCTTTTGCCCTAGATAGTCCGAGACACAACTTTGAGAAAACACGCACTGCAGGTTTTTACAAAGTTGAGAGGAGTAAGCAAGCTCCAAGTCGAAGCTCCGCCAGCTGGCGGACGAGGCATAGGCGCAGTTTACGACGATGGTGCAGCTGTTAATTTAACTTGCAAAACCAGAGTATCTTGGCCGCGAATGACCGTTAATCGGATCACGTCGCCTACTTTTAGTTTAAACAGCGCATTAGTAAGGTTAGTTTTATCGTCTATTGGGATACCGTTTAGCTTGGTGATAATGTCCCTTTCGCGTAGTCCTCCTTCAGCGGCTGGACTACCGGGCAGAACCGAGGGCTCGCTGCTGTCCGACGGCACAATGTAGGCACCACGGTTAACCGGCAGATCATAAGTAGCTGCCAAATCGTCGGTCAGCGAAACATAGCGCACGCCCAAATAAGGTTGAAGCAGCTCGCCTTGACTTAGAACCGAGGCAACCAGCCCCTTGACATCGTTAATCGGTATGGCAAAGCCAATGTTTTGGGCCTCAGAGGCCACAGCTGTGGTTATGCCAATAACTTCGCCGGCGCCATTGACCAGCGGGCCACCAGAGTTACCTTCATTAATTGCCGCATCGGTTTGGAATAAGTCGCTCAAAGACTCGGCCTCGCCAGCCCGGCTGCCGGCCGTTACATCACGGCCAAAGCCAGAGATAATACCGCTGGTTACCGTGTTTTGGAATTGACCCAAAGCATTGCCAATGGCGATAACTCGTTCACCGACCCTCACTTTAGAAGAGTCACCCAAAACCGCTGGTGTTAGTTTTTTGCCCTTGGTATCGGTTATTTTTAAAAAGGCCACATCTAGCGGGCTGCCGCTGGAGGTCCGTCCAACTACCCTCACTTCGTCATATCGGGTACCGTCAGCCAAGGTAACGCTTACCGACTGGGTGCCAGACGGCACAACGTGCCGGTTAGTCACAATAAAGCCGCTGTCAGAAATTATAAAACCAGTACCAGCGCTTTGTTGCTCCAGGGTTTGGTTAAAGCCAAAAAAATCTTGAGTGGTAACTCTGCGCTCTACATCCACCGACACCACGCTTGGCCCAACTTGTTTAGCTATTTGAGCAATTAGCTCGCTCTCAGAAGATATGTACTTAGCGCCCCTGCTTGATGACCCGTCGGCTTGGTCTGCCCGGTCATAACTAAACGCTCCCAGCCAACCACTGCCAAAACCAACTACTAAAGTTACCGGTATCAACCAAAAACGACGGACGACAGGAGTATATTTTTGATAATGTAACTTCATACCGTCGCTCCTGTCCAGTCTGATAAGACAATTACGACCAGTAAAATTGCACCCATTATGGCCAAAAGCTGTTTTTGCAAAGTTGGTGTCAAACGGGAACTAGCTTCCATATAGTAAAGGGCCGCTAACCCGTAACCAACAGTAGTTAGAATAACTATAATTTGGGCAATCAAACCGTAAAAAATCAGCCAATGTCCTAAGACAAAAGCTAAAGCGGCCGCAAAATAAGCCCAGACATGAGCCAGCAAAGCGGTCTTTGATTCCTCGAAGCTGGTTAAAAAATGTCTAGCCGCCAAATAGGCAATCAGCCAGGTGCCAACAACCAGGGTAGCTAGCGAGCTATCGCCAAATTTTAGATAAAGGACCGATAAGCCGGCCAGCTGTCCAAGCATGGCCTGGGCCGAGACGCTCAAGGCGTCATAGCGTGGTTTTAGGCCAATTAGCCAGCCGCCATATAAGACCATCCAGAAAATTTGCCACCACTGCTCTGCAGTATTAGCCATGAACAATACCAAGGCCACGGCCACGATGATGTCAACGCCGTTAGCCGTAATGTTGGCAATCCAGTACCGCGGCCTAACTGCAAACATTCGCCATTTGCTAAGCAATATCAAAAAGATAGCCAGTGAAACAAAGTCAATTCTAACTAAGACGTAGCTAAGCACTGGCAGAAGAACATTCAACCCAATGTGAAAAAAATGGGCAAAGCCGCGAACCGGCTTAACTTTGGCGGCCAGGACGGCCGACAGGTTGCCTGGGCCCCTAATCGCTAGTTTTGGCATCTCTACCGACGATTATAACAAAATCGGTAGCTAGCGGCGCGGTGACGCCCGCCCCAGGAGGCAGCTCACTAACCGCACTGACACCCAGGCGTTTTTCCAAATAATAACGAGTGTATTTATCTTTGCCTTTAGTTAAATCGACTAAAACCGTAGCCGAGGGATTGGTTTGCTTGGGGGTGCTGGCTACCGTCGTGACATTGTAGCCAAACGATTTAAGTTCGGTGGCGGATACGTTGGCTAAGCCGGCTATGTCTGTGGCGTTATAAACAGCCAAGGAAGAATTTTCCTTAGCCAAGTAGCCGTCACGTAAAGCATTTCGAACATAATTTTGGATGGCACCGTAAGAATAAAGGCCGTCCTTTGGCCTAACAACCGACAAACCACCTAAAGAGGCGGTAGTCAGCAGGTCATGCGGAGGAGTTACCAAATCAAGCGAGTCAATATCTGCAGAAGGAATATCTTGGCTAATCTTATAAAGACGCATCATGGCATCTAGCGAGAAGTCCGTGTAAACGTTTCGGCCCAACGCCGAGAGCAGTTGCGAGACCTTTACAGGGTTAGAAAAGGTGCCTACAGATGTGGCTTTGTCTTTAAGGGCCACTAGCACCAGTCTTTGGCGCTCTCCCCTGGCAAAGTCGCTGGAAGTTTCCCGCGACTTAACATAAAGCAAAGCTTTAGCGCCGTTAAAGTTTTGGGGGCCGGCTTTAGCAATTACTTTATCGTAACCGTTCTCCCAGGCGATGGTCGGGTCATAAAGCTGCTCCGGCACGTTTACGGTTATGCCGCCTAAAGCATTAACAACTTGTTTAAAGGCCTGAAAGTTAATTACGGCGTGGTAGTGGATAGGTATACCAAGAACCGGTTCTAGTGTTTTATTTATTAGCTCAAGAGCATGTTTTTGTTGTTCGGGCAGTGAGTCCGAGTCGGATTCGGCTATACCGTACGTGTAGGCTGCATTAATTTTTTGGCTACCGTTGCCAGGAATCCTAACCCAAAGGTCCCGAGGGATGCTCAGCAAATCGGCTTTATTGTTTATGGGGTCAATTGAGGCAATCATCAGGGTGTCTGTTAAGTCCTGGCCGCTATGGCCCTCGCCACCAACCCCTAAGATTAAAATGTTAACGCGGCAGTCGCCCTCTTGCCTAAGCTGGTTAATGTCTTGGCAATCGGCAAGCGCCGGTGCAAACCCGCCGCCCCTAAATAGATTTTTCTGAGTAGCGTAGAAGTTATAGCCCATGTAAAGTCCGCCAGCTAAAACAACCGCTGATACTGTTATGGCTAGACGCTTTATACCAAGCTTAAGCTTAGGGTGGCGGCGAAGGTAGCCGATTTGTTTGGTTTTTGGTTTTTTTAACTCTGACTGATCGAGCAAAATTGGTTCTTCTAGTAAGTCGGCCTCGACTGATTTGGGGGTCTGAGATAAAGGAGTGCCGCTGGCGCGGTTGGGATGAAAGCCGTCAGCAGCTTGCCCAAAATTGCCAAGAGAGGGTGTTGGGGCTCCCCTGCTCGGTTGATAAGCACCGGAATTTAGGCCTGAGCCTTGGCGGCTAATAATTCCGTCGATTGAGGCCGAACTCAGTTTGCGATCTTTATTCTCGCTCATGTTTCCCGACCAGTATAACATTGCCCATTGGCCACAAAAAAACTATGCTGTTAAGATACATGTCCAAAAAAAGTCCGCAAATTCCACCAGAGCCGGGCGTGAGGGCCGACAGGCATAGCGCCTGGCGTGTTTCACTGTCAACCATTGGCATACTGGTTGCTGCGCCCCTTATCGCCCTGGCGTTGACGGCGTTTGTCGTACAGTCCTACCAGGTAGAGGGTTCTAGCATGGAAAAGACTCTAAACGATAAAGACCGCCTAATCGTTAACAAGCTGCCTAGGACTTGGGCCAATATTACAGGCCACACTTACATTCCGAATCGCGGTGACATTATCGTCTTTAACCAAACTGGCCTACCCGGCTATAGCGGCCCAAAACAGCTTATCAAACGAGTTGTTGGGCTACCTGGCGAGCGAGTCATGGTCCAAAACGGCTCAGTTACGATTTATAACAATGATAGTCCTGGTGGCTTTGACCCCGACAAACTTGGTGCATACCAAATAATCAGCCACTCGACCACCTCCAATGTCGATGTCCAATTGTCGAAAGATCAAGTTTTTGTTTTAGGCGACAACCGGCGTAATTCCGAAGATTCGCGCTATTTCGGCCCCCTAAAGGCCGAAAGTATTGTTGGCGATCTCATGCTACGCATTTTGCCCATTGATAAAGCCCAAAAGTTCTAGCTCCCTTCTTTTTTAAGAATATATTTTGCCACCTTGTGCCGACAAGGGTGGCGTAAAAACTCTCGGACATTCAAAAAGCTAGATGGTCGCTCAGCACTTGCCATAAGTGAATCTGCGGAACGACAAGCCTGCCTGCCGGCCGGCAGGCGGTCCTCATTCCTTCGGACAGTCCTCGATTCAAAAGACTGATGGCTCATTCTTCGCTACCTCTGTTTTTTCAAGTCCGAACCTATGGGTCCGGGCATAAGAAGCTATTCATGGGCATGTAGGCGAGCCTGAGCCAGAGCGTCAAAAGCATCAATAAATTAGTGCCGAGGACCAGCCTCTAGGCCGACCGAAGGGAGTTTTGCAGGCTTGTTTGTGCGCTTTGACAAGGGCTGGCATCAGCCGAGCCTACGCCCAGAGTTTTTGGGCCACTTTTGTCGGTACAAAAGTAGCAATAATTTGCTTCTTTTAAAAAAGAAGATGCAGTTTGCCACACTTTGCCGTTCAAAGTGTGAAGATTGGTTTGGTGATACCTTTACGGCTAAAGGTATCAAAAATTTGTTCAGGCAAAAAATGAGGCTACTATGCTAGCCTTGTAATTGTTCAGCAATCCGTTGTAAGTCTTGTTCCGATTTGAAGACAATTATTAGCTGTCCACCGTGAGCAGTATGTTTAATTTTGACCGGTGCATTGATTTTTGAGCCTAAAGCCCTGGTTAACTCATTCTCGCTGGCTGTTGTTTTCTTAGCAATCGCAGTATTGGCACCCTTTTTAACAGCTGTAACAAACTGTTCGGCCTGCCTGACAGTCCACCCGTTGTTTAAAACACAACTCAGTAATTCCTGTTGTTTCTTATCATTGCCTTTGAGTGCTAGTATAGCCCTGGCATGGCCTTCACTTATCTTGCCTTCGGCTAATGCTAGCCTGGCTGGTTCAGGTAACTGTAGTAGACGCGTCAAATTACTTAAGGTACTGGGCGCCTTGCTAAGTTTTTGGGCAATCTGGTCAAGCGCTAAATTAAATTGCTGTTGTAATTTATATACACTCAAAGCTTGCTCTAATGGCGACAGGTCCACTCTCTGGATATTCTCAATTAAGGATAATTCTATCTGCTCTAGCTCCTCTAATGAGCGGACAATGGCTGGTATATGGCTAAGTTTAGCATCTTTGGCGGCCCGCCAGCGGCGTTCTCCGGCTACGATTTTGTAGCCATTTTGGTCGCTATGACGCACTACAATAATGGGCGACAATATGCCGTGGTTTTTAACGGAAGACACTAGCTCTCTATGGGCGGCTTCGTCAAAGTCACGGCGCGGCTGTTCGGGGTTAGCCACAATATCCGTGATGAGTATTTTTTGTACCCGGTTTTTATCCTCATCTAAAATGGACTTATCTAAATCTTTGGGGACCAAAGCATCAAAACCTCGGCCCAAACTTTGTCTGGCGCTCATATCTTTATTATACCCAAAATATACATAAGCGTCATAGTTTGCTCTCCAACTCTTTAGCCAGGGCTTCGTAAGCTTCTGCGCCTTTGCTCAACGGCTCGTGTTCCAGTATCGTCCGCCCAAAACTGGGGGCTTCGGCCAGCCGCACATTACGCGGGATAACCGTCTCGAACAGTTTTTGACCAAAGTGCTGCTTAAGCTCTGTTTTAACCTGTTCGGATAATGAATTACGACTATCGTATAAGGTTATAAGAACGCCCAGGAAGTTTAAGTTAGGGTTAAGCGATTGCTGGACTTTCTGGATAGTAGAAAGTAGTTGGCTAAGCCCCTCTAGGGCATAATATTCGGCTTGGACGGGTACGATGACCTCTGTTGCAGCACATAGTGCATTGACCGTCAGTAGCCCTAAGCTTGGCGGACAGTCGATGATTATGTAATCATAATCTAGACTCTCCAGAGCTTGCTTAAGCTTTAGCTCACGATAAGGCAGGTTGACCAATTCAACTTCGGCGCCGGCCAAATGAGCATTGGATGGCAAAAGATGCAATTGGGGATTTATGTGATGGATGGTTCCACTAGCTTCGGCACGCGCAAACAGTACGTCGTACAATGTTGTTGTCAATTTTTGCTTGTCCAGTCCTAGCCCGCTAGTGCTATTTCCCTGTGGGTCGGCATCAACCACTAAAACGCTCCGGCCACTCCGCGCTAAATATGCCGCGACATTAATGGCCGTGGTTGTCTTGCCGACTCCGCCTTTTTGATTAAGAATCGCTATTTTATGTGTCATGGACTTACCCAGCGAGCCCAAATTGTACTACCCTCAAATAGAGTCGGGGCGGGTGAACCAAAAGGCTCACCTGAAGCGTAAAGCCCCCGCAGTGACATAAAGTCTCGTGTCGTCACGCTTGAGTTTAAAGTAGTCCAGCCAGAATTTGAGAAGCGATCATTAGCGTTATAGTCACCAACCTCGGCAGTACGATTCGTTGTATCAACGCTCCCCACTGTTCCGCTTACATCCGCTCCCCTTGTTCCGGCAGCAAAGAAGGCCTTGCTAGTAAGTGCGTTCGTTCTGGCTTGTAACCTAAGCCCGGCATTATAAAATGCGCGGTAAGGGAACCACCACCAGTCATGGTCGCTAGAGGCTGCCGATGCTAAAGTGATCCAGCCCCCTACCTCGCCGCCTTGACCCTCGCCGCGAAACGCAAGCCATTCATCGCTTACCCACTTAGCGTAAGTAGCGTCATAAGTCAGTGTGGTGTATTCATAAGGGCTGCTTCCTGCGCGAAGTTTTATTTTACGGCCATCAAAAAGGTTGGTGGTGGGTACAGTAGTAACTACATTAGTCCCAGCAATAGTGTTCCAGGCACCATTTACGCAACCCCTTAGGAGTGTTGAGCTGGAGTTATAGTAAATACCTCCATTAGTACAGGTTGGATCCCCGGCCGTGTTTTTGTTGCCGAGCACTAGGATAACCGGAGTAGCCGAAGCCGAACCAAGGGTGATAGTCATATTTGTCGTATCAGCCGTGAAAAGAGATACGCTGGAGGAATTTTGTATCTGGAAGGCCGTGGTGGAGTTGGCTGGTTTGACTAGCACGCCTGAAGTACCGGCTTGGAGGGTTACCGGGCTGGTGCCGATAGTTGAGCCGAGCACTATTGTATTGGTGGATGAGGCAATGGCATTATTGCCAATGTTGAGGGTTTGGGCTACCGCGCCGGTGGTATTGCCGATTTGAATAGTTGAAGCTATGCCGGTATTACCTACGCTCACCGTAGCACCACTGGTATTAACTAGAAGGTAATTATTCCCCGCCGCATTCTGTGCCTGAAAGGCGGTGGTGGAATCGGAGGCATTTTGGTGGAGAAAGGTGCCGGTAAACTTGTTGTTGCCACTGAATGTCTGGGGGCCGCTGCCGTTGAGCAGAGCGACGTTTGAGCTGAGGCGGGCGTCAGCCACGGTACCGCTTGAGAGGTTCGAGGCGTTAAGTGATGTTAAGCCGGCCCCGCTGCCTAGCAGGCCGGTAATAGTGACTGTGCTGTCTGTCGTACTCGCCACTATAAGATTGTTGCCGGCCACGTTCTGGATCTGGAAGGCTGTAGTTGAGTCAGAGTCATTCTTAAAGGTAGTGGCGCCATTGGCGGCTACGGTTAGGACTTGCGTGCCGGAGTCACCGGCTATTAATCTTAGTAGGTCAGCCGATTGGCCAGAGGCGCCTCTTATGATAGCTACTACGGAGGTGTTAGCCGCCGATTGGATAGCAAAGTTAGCGGTTTGAAGTGATGTTGAGTTTTGGATGTAGTCGCCACTACCTGCTCCTGGTGTACAGCCACCGGCTTGGCAGATGATAGTTCCACCTACTCTAATGGCAGTAGTGGAGTTAATGTCACCACCAACATCAAGCGTATAAGTAGCTGTTGGTTGGGCGATGGCGACTCTGGCATTTGATGTATCACCAACTATGAGGTTAGATGTGCCATTAGCGTTTAAGAGCCTAAAGGCCGTAGTTGAGTTAGTTGAAGGCTGAATTAGCATATTACCGGTTGGTGTAACAGCTAGGAGCTGGTTGTTAGAGGCATCGTTTAGCTGCAGCAGATTGGCAGACTGGCTGGAGATAGCGCGGAGCAGAGCCGTGACATTGCCGGTATTGGCTGACTGGATAGCAAAGTTAGCCGTTTGAACCGAAGTGTTGTTTTGGATATAGTCGGCAGAACCGGAAGAAGCCGTACAGCCAGCAGTTGTAC